>CAJXZZ010000073.1 GCA_913065105.1 uncultured Gammaproteobacteria bacterium
ACGATGGATAACAATACCGCTGGAACTGCCGCAATGATCGAGCCAATATTGGGCACGAAATTGAGCATAAATGCCAGCACACCCCATAACACTGGATAATCGACACCGATCAGCCACATAGCTATTGTGATAACGACCCCCGTCATCATACTGATGATGGTTTTCATACTCATATATTTTCGCAGCTTCTCTACAAATTCTTGCGAAAAATTTTTCTCATCCGGTAGAGGCGAATTTGAACCTGTATTGTTTTGACCTAAAGATTTCTGCGTGAATCCCGCAGCTTCTATCAGAATAAAAATCACCGTCAAAATAATTAAAAAAGAATTCGTCAAAACACTGCCAAAACCCTTTAATATTGTCGACACCAGAGCCATAGCTGCAGCTGGGTCAAATACTTCCTTTAAATTATCCGCGGCCGACACACCGTGCTCATCTAACCAACGTATCACTTCAGACCATTCCTCTGATATTTTCTGCTGGTACCCAGGTAAATTTTGACTAAGGTCGGTTATCGAACCACCAATTAATAGACTCAAACCGATACCAATCGACATCACCAGTAACATTACCAATGTCAGTGACAGTCCCTTAGTCAAACCTTTCAGCTGCAGCCAGCTCATTAGAGGAAAACTGATCACTGCGATAAAAACAGCGAGTAAAAAGGGAACCAGTAAAGGTGCAGCAGACTTCATTCCAGCGACAACGATAACTAGCGCAGCACTTACAATAAGCGTCCGCGCTGCAGGAGAAAATGAATTGACCAATTTAGTATTCCTCATCTAAGTTTTTAAACTGTCTACTTTAAATCTGGCTCAGCCTCAATCAACTCGACGTCTTCTTCTTTGAGTTCTACTTTTTCTATTTTCTCAAAACGACTGCTAATTTTAGTGGCTGATATATGCACGTCTTTTACGTCATTATTCGCCTGCTGAATATGTATGGAAAGTTTGTCCATGCGTACTCTAAAACGATCAAAATCTTTTGCCAGATTGACCAGATGCTCCTGGATGACGTGCACCTGCTTCCGCGTGGCAGAATCTTTTAATACTGCGCGGGCTGTGGTTAACACTGCCATCAGTGTTGTCGGTGATACCATCCATACACGTGCTCGATTTGCTTCTTCTACTAGCTGAGATTGATGTGCATGTATCTCAGCAAATACCGCTTCTGCAGGAATAAACATGATGGCGCCATCAGCAGTTTCATTCTCGATAATATACTTGCTAGCAATATCTTTAATATGTTTCTTGATATCAAGTCGAAACTGTTTTTCAGCAATCAGACGATCAGCATCAGTGGCATCGTTATCCATCATGCTCTGAAAAGAGTCGAGTGGGAATTTAGAATCGATGGCGATATGCCCGGTCGGGTCCGGCAAAAACATCATGCAGTCCACACGCGTTCCATTGCTCAATGTATGCTGTAAGGAATAACTACCTTCCGGCATAACATTTGCGATCAAACCCGCCATCTGTACCTCGCCAAAAGCACCGCGTGATCGCTTGTCCGTCAGCACTTCCTGTAAGCTCACTACACTGCTCGAGAGCTCAACAATACGTTGCTGCGCGGCATCGATCAATGCCAGGCGTTTAACCACGTCGGTAAACGTTTCGGTGGTTTTTTCAAAGCCTTTATTAAGCCGCTGCTCAACCTGACCACTGATATCATTTAGCCGTTTCTGTAATAGCTCATGCAACTCATCATTCGATTTTGTAAAACTGGCAATACTGTCTTTTGACATTTCGCCCAGACGTTTTTCGATACTGTTCTGCATCTCACCGAAACGGGTTACTGATGCCTGCGACATTTCTCCCAGCCTTTTTTCTATCGCCTGCTGTACCTCACCAAAACGCTGCTCGGTTTTAGTCTGCGTATTACTTTGCGCTTCGAGCAATGCCATTCTGGTCTGCTGAAAATTGTCCTGCAAAGTTTGCCCAGACCTTACCTGCTCATCGGATTTAAAATCTATCTCACTAAACTTCTTATTCAAACGCAAAATCAAGGCAAGCAATACGATCAATATTGCACTTATCAAAACAATAAGAACTATCTCGCCTGAAGTTAAATTTATAACATTAAATTGCATGTTTTCTGATATTCCTGATTACTATATAATTGATTTTTTAGTTACTCTACCACACGTTGTGACACACATCCTTTGCAAAACCACTGACATAGAAGACCCTGGAAGCAAAAGCTTTGAGGTCAAAATCCATCGCAAAACTCAGGCTATTTTCGTCGTACATAAAGAAGGTGAATTTTTTGCCTATTACAATAAGTGCCCGCATACCGGCGCCAGTCTGGAATGGCAGGAAGACCAATTTCTCGACTTGGACAAGGCATTGATACAGTGCACTACTCACGATGCCTTGTTTATGATTGATACGGGAGAGTGCATTGCTGGTCCTTGCGTTGGCGATCTACTGCAAACGTTAGCATTAACTATCAAAGATGATGAAATTCACCTGAACATATAACAGACATCATATGCCTCACCTCATCATCGTCTTCACCCGCCTGTTTCCACTATGGGCTATAACATTAGCTGTCATCGCTTATTTTATACCAGCACCCTTTATCGAACTAAAAACCAGCATTATCCCTCTGCTTACCCTCATCATGTTTAGCATGGGGTTAACATTAAGCATGGATGATTTTAAACGCGTCCTATCCATGCCAAAACTGATTATTAGCGGGTTATTGTTGCAATACACCGTTATGCCGCTCACCGCTCTTGCCGTCGCCAAAATTTTACAGCTTGATACTGCACTAACCATCGGCTTAATTCTGGTTGGTACCTGCCCCGGCGGCACCGCATCCAATGTCATTACATATCTTGCTAAAGGCAATGTCGCTCTATCCATAAGCTTAACCAGTTTTTCTACCATTCTAGCCGTTGTACTTACCCCGGCAATCACTTTTCTAATTGCGGACACCACAATTGATGTACCCGCCGGTAAGATGCTTACAAGTATTTTACTTATCGTCATTTTCCCTGTTGGTTTAGGCCTGATCCTTAAGCATTTTTATGCCTATAGAATAAAAACCGTAGAAAATTATCTGCCGCTGATCGCAATATGCGCCATCGTACTGATTATCGCCATTATTACTGCACTTAATGCCGAGCAATTTTCCCAATTGGGGCTAGTCATTATACTTGCCGTTGCCTTGCACAATAGTGTCGGCCTCTTTGTCGGTTATGGTAGCGCAAAATTACTCGGGTACGAAGCCAGAGAGTGCCGCACACTGGCGATTGAAGTCGGCATGCAAAACTCCGGTTTAGCGGTTGCGCTTGCTCTCAAGCACTTTTCCACTGCTGCGGCGCTACCTGGCGCCATTTTCAGCATTTGGCACAACGTAAGTGGCTCTGCACTTGCGTATTTCTGGTCAAAAAAAAGCTGACCCAGATCAAGAAAACAGCTTTTTATTACAAATGGCCTTGACTTTATCAAACGATTCTCATAAGTTAGTGAACGTTTACTTAGTAAAAAATAAACATTTTATCAAACCATCCACAATCTATAAAAAGGTGAAATTATGAGTGACTTCGATTCAGAATTAGATGCCAGCGGCTTAAACTGCCCACTACCTATCCTGCGTGCTAAAAAAGCAATTTCAGCACTGGAAGGCGGCCAATTACTTAAAATTATTGCAACTGACCCAGGTTCTGTAAAAGACTTTGAAGCTTTTTGTAAGCAGACCGGTAATGAATTAGTTTCAAGTGGCGAAGAAGACGGAAAATTTGTTTTTGCCATCAGAAAAGCTGCCTAAGCTTCATTAGGACGACCAAAGTTGAGCAATCGACTTTCAGGCCCTGAACGCAGAGAAACGATACTCTCTGCTGCTCAGGGTCTTTTTGCTAGCAAAGGACTTCATGGCGTTTCAGTGGATGAGATCGCCCGCGCTGTCAATGTAAGCCCCGCCATATTGTATCGGCACTTTGCCTCCAAACAATCGCTTTATGATGCCGTATTAGAAAAATTTTCCTGTCAGCGTCAAAGTTATGTCGACACCATAGTCAATCATGGTACCCGGTTTGAAGATGCGCTCGCTGGTATGACACAGGTGTATATTTCCAGTATCGCCGACGATCCTGATATTTTAAAAATAGAACTACACAGCCTGCTTGAGGGCAACCCGGCAACACTGGCCTTTTTCCAGAATCGCTGGAAAAGCTTTACCGATTACATCGAGTTTGGCTTAAATGAACACCTGCCCTACGACATCCCTAATCGTGAAAAAACCATTTTAACTGCCGGACTGATGTTTCAGGGCATGGTACGCGAAGTATTAATTCAAAAGTGCTTACAACCACAGGACCGCCTGATAGATCTAAGTCTGTACGAACTCAGCACCGAGCTCGTTACCTTATTTCTGCGCTCTATCGGTATCAATAAAACTCAGCTATCACGCAAGGCAACTATTTCTGGTTAGACATTGCAGCTCTCGCCCTGCAATGCCCGAACTACAAAAATAAACCCTATACGCAAACCACAAAACAACGTTAAAAAGCTGACAAAGCAAACAATATGCGTTAAATTCCACCCACTTTTTAATAAGCAAAAGACCTCAATCATGAAACTCAAAAAACTATTACTCGCCATCGCAGCACTAGCACTAACCTTTCAGGTACAACTAGCACACGCTGACAATCCAAAAGTTAAAATGGTAACCAGCAAAGGCACAATGATTATTGAGCTGTATCCTGACAAAGCACCAAAAACCGTTGCCAACTTTTTAAGCTACGTTAACGCCGGCACTTACGATGGCACGATTTTTCATCGTGTTATAAAAGACTTTATGAACCAGGGTGGCGGTTTTACCAGCGACTATAAAAAAGTAAAAACCAAAGACACGATTACAAATGAAGCCGATAACGGCCTAAAAAATCTGAAATACACTGTCGCCATGGCACGTACTGGTGAACCACACTCTGCAAGCAATCAGTTTTTTATCAACACCGCAGATAACGCTTTCCTGGATCACACCGGAAAATCTATGAATGGCTGGGGCTATACAGTATTTGGTAAAGTCATCGAAGGACAAAACATCTCGGGTGTTATTTCACGCGCTGCAACCGGCCCGGGTGGCCCTTTTGCATCAGACGTACCGCGCACACCCATCATTATTGAAAAGATGACTGAGATAAAAGAATAAAATAGCGTTCCTCCTTAGTCGCTGGACTTTAGCTAAAAGACCAGCGACTAAGGACTACCTACTGTGTTTTATTAGCTCTGGCAAAAAATACTCACTGACCAATAACGGTTTCCCCGCTACACGAAAAACTGAGCGCCGTCCCCAGACAGATTCATCAGTCTGCGTATATCGATGCGCCTCATGTGAAACAGGCAATATCGCGACCTGAACTTCTTCACGCAACATGGTTCTATCAGCAAACAACATTGCGCCTAATGGACGGTTACCCATATTGCTATAACGCCGCTGCGCGCCCTGTATTGTCGTCACTGGAATTACTGTTCTGGCATAGACCAGGGGTTGATCATTACAGCAGAGTAAAACCTGCCTGACCAATGCAGATCGAACATTATTCAATGCCATGGCAGATGCTTCTTCCGTCTCTAACATCTGCCATTGCTGCGATAGCACCCGCACGGAAAAATTCTTACCGCAGAGCGCGATAAGACGAGCAGTTAATGAAGAAGCATCAAACAACCAGGGCACTAAAGAAGGGCTAATTGAATGATTAAAAAGTTGGTTACGCCGATACCAGCGCTGCCTTGATTTCACGATATTGATGTCACAGAGATACTTACAAAAACCTATTTTAACTTGAAATCAGACTTGCAAAATATTTATTTATATTTTTAAGAACATAGCACTACATACACAGGCTCAAAAAAAGTTTTTTAGATAGGTCGCAGCGCAATATAAATTAACAAAAAACTCTACGGCAATACTATTTTTGATCAATTAACTAGCCATTTACTAAGTACAGCCGCAAGCTGATCACGTTGTACTGGCTTACCTATATAATCATCCATACCCACTTCGAGACATCGTTCACGGTCACCTGACATGACGTTAGCCGTCATTGCAATCACAGGTAAGCGCTTTTGGTCTAGCGCTTTAATTTCTAATTTTCGAATTTCGCGAGTTGCATCAAAGCCATCCATCTCTGGCATCTGACAATCCATCAACACCAGATCAAATGACTGCTCATCTAAACATTGCAGCGCTTCAATACCATTAGTAGCAAGAGTAGCCTTTAAACCAATTTTCTCTAACATTTTCTGTGCCACCATCTGATTAATTGGGTTATCTTCCACCATCAGTATTCTTGCATCTAACTTCAAATTCTCATTGCCACCTATGGTAGCAGCAGATGCATAAGGCACGGCCGCTGCAACCTGTAATTTAGCTGTAAACCAAAACGACGAACCTTTGCCTTCAACACTCTCCATGCCCAGAGAACCACCCATCATATCAACTAGCTGACTGACGATCGCAAGCCCTAAACCGGTACCGCCATATTTTCTTGTTGTCGAACCATCGGCCTGCGTAAAAGCGTCAAACAATGTATCCTGCGCCGCTTCTGGAATACCTATTCCAGTATCCGCGACAGTAACTCTTAACTCGACACTGTCTACGTCTTTATTAACAACATCAATACTTATTTTGACCTCACCATGTTTGGTAAATTTTAATGCGTTAGAGACAAGGTTTACGATGACCTGTCGTATGCGCATTGGATCACCCATTAAAAAATTAGGCAATTTATCGTCTACGTGCTGCACCAGAGAAACACCCTGTTGCTCTGCTTTCAACGAATGCAAAACAACGATGTCGTTAACGACTTGTTTAATATCAAAAACAAGATTTTCAAAGCTTAACTTGCCAGCCTCAATTTTTGATAGATCTAGAATGTCATTCAAGATAGCCAATAGCGCATCTGCTGATCTATGTGCGATTTCTACAAACTCTTTCTGATCTTCATTTAGCTTCGTATCTTCCAGTAATTGCAGAGTGCCAATCACTCCATTCATTGGCGTACGTATCTCGTGGCTCATATTGGCTAAAAATTCGCCTTTTGACTTGCTCATTTTTTCAGCTTTTTCTTTGGCCTTTTTAAGTTCCAGTTCAATCTGCTTGCCATGATTTATCTCATCTTTCAGATCATCATTCAAGCTCTCTAGATTATTACTTGCCTTTGTTAGATCGCCAATTAGCGCTTCATTCTTATACGATAACTCGAGTTCGGCAATCGAGGATTTATACATACGATGAACCGCCATAACCATCACACCAAGAAAGAATCCTGTCATTGCAGATAAGGCGTAATAAACTTCGCCACCAACATAGAACAGACGGATCATCAAAGGCAATAACACGCAGCCGACATAACCGTAATACACCCAGGCTACGGAAGAATAGGCAACACCGGTGGCTGATACACCGACGAGAATAAAGGCCAGTACAATCTGATGCAATTCATTGAAAGGGAACATCAAGGTTGAAGTGATACCCCAACCTGCACCGCTTAAAAAAACAGAGACCAGGTACCAGCGGCGGATAATATACTTATCTATCGATAACTTGCTTTCATCAGAATATAATTTGAAATAGTGAGATGCGAAGCGATAAAAAAATAACAGCGACATTACGCCAAGCCAGACACTTAACACTTCATGCGGCAGGTCTTTCCATATCAGACCCACCCAGATGATAGCCATCGAAATACCAGCGACATTACTGAATCCAGACCCGGTTATTAATCGAGTAATCTGGGTTTGCAGAACACGTTCTTCTTGCTCAGCCGATGACGACCTAGCCATGTTAAGCGTCGGGCTTTCTGTTTGAGATATCATTTTATTATTTCAATTAAGGGTAGCTATAAAAATAGCCTATAGCTGACTCAAAAGCCAGAAATAAACCTACACATTGGCAAAGCGATCCGCTTTTCCTAACCAGCGTCTGACTAGAGGTTTAACCGCCTGCGGATGATGCTCGATTATATATAAGGCTGTTTTTTTAACTTCTGGCAACCAGTGCTCATCACGCACGATGTCGGCAATACGCATCTGCATCAATCCCGTTTGCCTGGTACCTAACACCTCTCCCGGGCCACGCAACTCAAGATCTTTTTCAGCCACCTTGAAACCATCATTGGTTTCTCGCAAGATGCTCATGCGCTGCTTACCTGTTTCTGAGAGTGGCGCCTGATACATAAGTACACAGGCGCTTTGTTTGCCACCACGGCCAACACGTCCTCTTAATTGATGCAGTTGCGCCAACCCCAGTCGCTCCGCATTTTCTACTACCATCAGAGATGCGTTTGGCACATCGACACCAACTTCGATAACTGTTGTTGCAATCAACAGATCGATCTCTTTATTTTTAAACTGATTAATGACTGCTCGTTTTTGATCCTGCTTCATGCGCCCGTGTATCAGACCAACACGGACATTAACGAGCTCAGCAGTTAATAGTTCTGCGGCCACTTCAGCCGCCTGGCATTGCAGGACTTCAGATTCTTCGACCAGCGTACACACCCAATATGCCTGCTCACCATTCTCACAGGCTTTTTCGATCCGTTGCACCACCTCTTCTCTACGTGAGGTAGATACCACAACTGTCTTCACCGGTTTACGTCCTTTGGGTAATTCATCGATGACGGAATAATCCAGGTCGGCATAGGCTGTCATCGCCAGACTCCGGGGGATAGGTGTAGCCGTCATGATCAGTTGATGCGGCACAATATTGTTATTGCCTTTCTCACGCAACGCCAGACGCTGGTGAACACCAAAACGATGCTGCTCATCAACGACCAGTAAAACCAGTTGTTTAAACTCGACATCATTCTGAAATAGAGCATGCGTACCGATAACAATCGGACACTCCCCCGTCACGATCTGATCTAACTTTTGCTGTCTTTTTTTGCCTTTATCTTTTCCTGTTAAGCGCAAACATTTATTCTCACCGAACCAATGTTTGAAATTAACAAAATGTTGCTCCGCCAATATTTCTGTCGGTGCCATTATTGCAATCTGAAAACCTGCATTAACCACGGCCATTGCCGCCGCCGCGGCAACCACCGTTTTACCGGAACCAACATCACCCTGCACCAGACGCAACATCGGGTGCGCATTATTTATATCTGCAAAAATTTCAGCAATGACTTTTTGCTGCGCCATGGTCAGGTCAAAAGCCAGGCTATCAGTAAATGCTGAATATTGCGCACTGCTAACCGATAATTTTATTGCTCTGGTTTTCTTTATCTCACCCCGGGACTGTAGCAGGCTTAGCTGATGCGCCAACAGCTCTTCAAACAACAACCGTTGCTGCGCTTTTGTCTTGCTCTGGTTCAAGGCAAATACATTTTCTTTTTTATCTGGTCGATGCACACTTGATAAGGCACTGACCAGATCACTGAACTGATACTCAGTCTTCACCTGCTCTGGCAGCCAGTCAATCAGATGCCCCTGGTTAATCTTACTTAACACCTGGTCAGATATTTTTTTTAGCAGGGTCTGGTGAACACCTTCCGTCTTTGGATATATCGGCGTTAACGATTGTTCTATATCAACATGCCCAGATTGAATGACCTGATATTCGGGATGGATGATTTCAAGTCGCGTGGCGATGCGTTTGGCTTCACCAAAACACCGCAACTTTGTTCCAGCGGTTAGATTATTTTTCTGCGCTTTACTAAAATTAAAAAACCGCAGAACGATTGCACCAGTGTTATCTGACAGATAACACAATAAGCTTCGCCGGCCACGGCCCATGAATTTTACTTCGCAGTGATCAACGACACCCTCGACCAGAGCCTGCTGACCAATCTGCAATGCGCCTAATGCGGTTAATTTTGTTCTGTCTTCATAACGTATCGGCAAGTGAAACAATACATCCTGCACGTTATAAATTTCCAGACGTTTGAGCTTTTCTGCAACAGCCTGCCCGACACCTTTAAGTACCTGTATCGACTGATACTCAAAACTTTCTGTTTTTTCATCTTCCATTGATGGATTCGATCTTAATGTTATGCATTACAAAACATTAAAGTTCCATGACAGCATCCATCTCCACACCGGCATCTTTAGGCAATGCAGCCACACCAATTGCCGCGCGTGCAGGATAAGGCTGCTGAAAATATTCAGCCATCACTTCATTAACGTGCGGAAAGTTAGACAGGTCGGTAAGAAATATATTTAACTTCACCACGTCCGATAGATCTCCACCGGCAGCGTTAGCCACCGCCAGCAGGTTTTGAAACACGCGATGTATCTGCAATTTTATATCACCTTCGACCATTTCCATGGTTTCAGGTATCAATGGAATCTGCCCTGAAAGATAAACTGTCGTTCCTGTTTTAACCGCCTGCGAATAAGTGCCAATTGCCTGCGGCGCTTTATCGGTAGAAATAATTTCTTTTGCCATGATCAACTCTTTATAGATTAACGATAGTGGTTTTATGTGTTATTACAAACGCGTTATACGCATAACACTCGAGATACGACGTAGGCGGCGCATCAACTTTGCTAGATGAGTGCGATCAGTCACCTTTATCAGGTAGAACAGATTCATTGAGAAGCCATCACGATCTTCCATATAAACATTTTCAATATCTGCACCCGCGTCTGAAACGACGGTTGCTGTCCTTGCTAACAATCCTGATTTATTTTCGATCTCCAGCTTTATTTCACAAACAAAATCACCGCTTGCACCCTCTGACCAGTGCACATCGATGTATTTATCTGAATGCTCACGCTTGCTCGCCGCCTCAAGATTTTTACAGCTGTCACGATGTACAACAATACCGCGGCCTTTACTTAATTTTGCAACAATCTGATCACCCGGAATCGGGTAACAGCAACGACCATAAGATACCACCATACCTTCAGTACCACTGATGGCGAGCGCTGACTGCGATTGCATTTCTTTGGTTTCTTCCGAATCCCCATCAGACGTCCGTTCTGGAACCAGCCTTCTTACCACCAGACTTGGTGGACGATTACCCAGACCAACATCTTCCAGTAATTCACTAAGTTCACTAAAACCATATTCTTTTAATACGGTTTTAATATGCTTTTGCTTAACATCATCAAGCCGCATACCCAACGGTTTTAAGCAGCGCTCTAATAGACGTCGACCTTGTGACATCGCTTCATCAGCCTGCATGTTTTTCAGGTAATTGCGTATATTACTTCTGGCTTTTGCCGTGACAACATAATTCAACCAGGCCGCATTAGGACGAGAACTCGGCGAGGTGACGATCTCGACAGTTTGGCCACTGTATAAAGGTGTATTTAACGGTGCAAAACTATGATCAAGTTTTGCAGCGACACAGCGGTTTCCAATATCGGTATGCACAGCATAAGCAAAATCTACAGGCGTTGCGTTTCTCGGTAACTTCATGATGTCACCATCAGGCGTGTAAACATAAACTTCATCATGGAACAGATCGACTTTAACGTTTTCCAGAAATTCTAACGAATCTCCGGCTGACTGCTGCATTTCTAAGATGCCAGTCAACCAGTCACGTGCCCGAGCATGCGCGGTAATTTCACCTTTTTCATCAGGTGATTTATATAACCAGTGCGCCGCAATACCGCTTTCGGCAAACTTGTCCATCTCCTGCGTACGTACCTGCACTTCCATTGGGATACCATGCGGGCCATACAGCGCTGTATGTAGTGACTGGTAACCATTACTTTTTGGAATCGCTATATAATCTTTAAAACGCCCCGGTATCGGTTTAAATAAATTATGCACAATACCCAGCACGCGATAACAGTCATCGACAGAGTCGACCAGAACACGGAGCGCATACACATCAAGCACCTTCTTAAACGGAAGGTGCTTGTCTTTCATCTTGTTATAGATACTAAATAAATGTTTTTTACGCGAAACGATGTTCGAGTCGATCGACATCTCAACCAGTCTTGAGCTAAGCGCCTGATTAATTTTATCGATTAACTCTTTACGGTGACCGCCCGTTTTATCAACCGCATGCTCCAGCACCTCGTAACGCACAGGATACATCGCTTTGAATGCAAGGTTCTCCAACTCATGCCTGATGGTGTAGATACCCAGTCGATTTGCGATAGGTATGTATATTTCCATTGTTTCCAGAGCAATACGACGGCGTTTATCCGGCCTTAAAGCATCCAGTGTTCGCATATTATGCAGACGGTCTGCCAGCTTAATCATGATGACACGGATATCTTTCGCCATCGCCAGCAGAACTTTTTGTATGTTTTCTGCCTGCTGCTCTATTTTATTCTTAAATTTGATGTGCGTTAATTTGCTTACGCCATCCACTAGATGCGCAACGTCTTTACCAAACTCACGCTCGATTAACTTTCTTGTTGCCGGGGTATCTTCTAAAACATCATGCAATATCGAAGCGATAATACTTTTAACATCCATATGCATTTGAGCCAGGATGCGAGCAACCGCGATGGGATGGTATATATAGGGTTCGCCAGAAACCCGAATCTGGCCTTCATGAGCCTGCGCGCCAAAGAGATAGGCACGATAAACTTCTTTTACCTGCTCCTGATCCATGTATTCTGCAATCAAATCGCAAAGATCAGAAATTAAAAATCGTTCTTCCGTTTCAGCTTTGTTTTTTTTGGTCACTTTGCTCATCGGTCTAAATCGATATAGACCAGTTAAAACAAAAGAATGGGCACATCAAACACAGATAAGATGTGCCTGATGCGCCCATAATTAAATCCAACA
Source organism: uncultured Gammaproteobacteria bacterium (assembly GCA_913065105.1). Taxonomy (GTDB): domain Bacteria; phylum Pseudomonadota; class Gammaproteobacteria; order SZUA-229; family SZUA-229. Next base: position 12,709 of record CAJXZZ010000073.1, read on the forward strand.
GACCGCTTATAAGTTATCTTTAAGGCTGGCTTTAAGACTAGCCTCAAGCTCTGCGGATAAATCACCTTCGATCATCGCATCGATGTCGTCCATAGGTGCTTCTGCTGGTGCAGCCAGAATTTCTTTATTAATTAAATTCTCTGCAATTTCGCGTAATGCCAAAACCGTTGGTTTGTCATTATCTTCCGGTACTAATGGATCTGCACCCATTGCCAGCTGACGTGCACGTTGAGAAGCAATCAGCACCAGCTCAAATCGATTTTCTACGTTATCAAGGCAATCTTCTACAGTTAGACGTGCCATATTTACTCTCCAGGTTATTCTTTAAGTTAATCGTTAAATAGTTAAAAGCAGTGGTCGATTAATGAATCAATCAGTGCCTGCTAAAAGTTTTGCCAGCAATTCCGCATGTTTCTGCTGCTGATGCTCATGCAACATGCGATTACCCTTAATTATAGCGGCCAGATCATCTCTCGCCTCTTCAAAATCATCATTGATGATCAAATAATCAAATTCCACATAATGCGACATCTCACTAATCGCCTCATGCATGCGCTGGCTGATGATCGATTCATCATCCTGACCTCGCGAGGTCAGGCGTTCACGAAGTGCCGTTATCGACGGTGGCACGATATATATCGTCCGGCAGTCACTCATCAGCAGCCTGATCTGGCGCGCACCCTGCCAGTCAATTTCCAGGATGACATCTTTGCCCTTAAGCAGCTGCTCCTGAATATGCTGCTGTGAAGTACCGTACATATTACCAAATACAGTTGCAGACTCAATAAACTCACCGGCGTCCACCATCGCCTGAAATGCCTGCTTATCAATAAAGTGGTAATCCACACCATCCACTTCGCCCGCGCGAGCTGCTCGAGTGGTATGTGATACAGACACCTCGATGTCTGAAACAAGTTGCAACACTGATCTGACCAGAGAAGTTTTACCCGCTCCAGATGCTGCTGAAATAACGAAAAGTGTACCTTTTGCCACACTAAAACCTGTATTAAATATATCGGGACTCTGAAACACTTATTCTATCAATATTTAACACTGTAAAACGTTAAAACAATAACTTATTTAGCCTTAATGACTGCGATAAACAGATAATCGTGCAATATTTTCAAGAAAGGCTTTGTTTTCTGAATCTGGCAGACATGAAAGTTCAGCGATCGCCAGTTCTGCCTGCTGTCTCGCCATCTTTTCGGTATATAACAAAGCACCTGTTTGCTCAATTATGGCCTGCACCTGGTCAATTTTATCGTAACCACCTTTTTCAATGGCCGATTTAATAAGCGCCGCCTGTTCAGGTGTGCCCTGCTGAATAGCATAGATCAGTGGCAGCGTTGGTTTACCCTCAGCCAGGTCATCACCTACATTTTTTCCCATTTGCTCACTATTTGAACTGTAATCCATAACATCATCAATTAACTGGAATGCCGTACCCAGATAACGGCCATACGCCGCCATTGCCAGCACTTCTTTTTCATCACGGCAACACAATATGGCGCCCAATTGCGTCGCTGCTTCAAATAATTTAGCGGTTTTACAATGAATGACTTCCAGGTAATTTTCTTCGCTGGTTTCAGCATCGTGCACGTTCATCAACTGCATCACCTCACCTTCAGCGATCACATTGGTGGTGGTTGCCAGTATCTGCATCACACGCATATCATCAACGTCAACCATCATCTCGAATGCACGTGAATAAAGGAAATCACCCACCAGGACACTGGCGGCATTACCAAATAGTGCATTCGCCGTTTCACTACCACGGCGCAGATCAGACTCATCGACAACATCATCATGCAGCAACGTAGCAGTATGGATAAACTCGATGATAGCTGCCAGCAAATAGTGCACATCCCCTTGATAATTAAATGCTTTTGCTGAAAGCAATACAAGCAATGGACGTAAACGTTTACCGCCGGAATTAACAATATAATGGCTTAACTGATTAACCAGAGCGACATCAGAACTTAGGCGTTGATGAATAACCTGATCCACAGCCTGCATATCCAGCTGACAATGCGCCATCACATCATCAAAACCTACTGGCTGCTCCGATTCTTTTTTTAGAGGGTCTACGTCAGACAAAATATATTCGCTTGTTAAGCCACATGAAAATTTAGAATGCGAATCCTATGTAGTCAGCGCCTGCAGGTCAAGCAAATATGGCCGAAGGTGCATACAAGAAACTAATATTATCTAGATATTCTGTCGTTTCACACTTGTCAGTATGTTATCAACAACGTATAATCTGCGCCCTTTCTGTCACGAATCTTTGGAGAACACCCATGTACGCTGTAATCAGTACTGGTGGAAAACAATATAAATTAGCTCAAGGCGATGTATGTCGCGTTGAGAAACTGGACGCTGAAGAAGGTGCTTCTGTTGAAATAGACAAAGTACTTATGATAGCTGACGGCGACAACATCAACATCGGCACGCCTTTTGTTGATGGCGGTAAAGTCACTGCTACAGTTAAAGCTCATGGTCGCGCTAAAAAAGTTGAGATCATGAAGTTCAGACGTCGTAAACATCATCAAAAGAGAACAGGTCACCGTCAGTATTACACTGAGATCGAAGTGACCGGTATTTCTGCATAGCTCTTATTTAAAGAATTTTTAGAGGAACTTGAACAATGGCACATAAAAAAGCAGCCGGTAGTACCAGAAACGGACGCGAGTCACAATCAAAACGACTTGGCGTTAAAAAATTCGGTGGTCAGGCAGTATTGGCTGGCAACATTCTGGTTCGTCAACGCGGCACTAAATTTCATGCTGGCACAAATGTAGGCATGGGCCGTGACCATACACTGTTTGCTAAAGCAGAAGGCAACGTGGTTTTTGAAGTACGTGGACCACTCAACCGCAAGACGATCAGTGTAGTAGAAGCTGGCGTGACACCAGCAAGCTAAGCTGCTGAGAACACCAATGCGGTTAAGAAAAAGCCCCGCATGGGGCTTTTTTATTGCCTATTTTTAATATTTCTTGTAAAAGAGCACTAACATGCGTTTTGTAGACGAAGCAACCATAAATGTAATAGCCGGCGATGGCGGCACCGGTGTGGTCAGCTTTCGTCGCGAAAAATTCATTCA
>CAJXZZ010000074.1 GCA_913065105.1 uncultured Gammaproteobacteria bacterium
GCATGTTCGATCTCAAATTCAGTGAATAAGCGGATTTTGTCATTGAATTCATGGTTCACGAAAATCACGAAACGATGCAGATCCAGAACTTTCTTGTCGGTACCATTACCGTTGCTAAGATTGTTGTAATGCAATTCGCCATAACCACCTACCGTGGTATTACTGGCGCTGCTTTTACTGTTTTCATCAACCTGGTCAGCTAATTGATTAAACTGTTCCTGCAGAGTTTTAAATTCTTCATCGGTTACCGCAAGTACTGGTTGCGCCAGGGCAAAGGTGATGGCACCAAACAGTGCGCTTTTAACTATAGATTTATGTGACACAACTTTCTCCAAACGATTAAATTTTAATAGCGGTAACAGCAGCCGTGTAGGCGTAATTAGCGCAACACATATCAATGTGAGGCGTATTATACATATCGTAAATGCAAATGCAAATGATTCTCATATAGATTAGCGTATACATTAAGAGATGGTTATATATAACCTACGGGGTAGTGAGGCATCATCAATGCTTCTAAACAGTAAAGAAGTCAGTATAATTCGGAAAAAATTTAAGGAGTTATAAATGAATAAAGCGGCTCAATTTATCGGCATATTATTTTTACTCTGCTCACCGGGTATACAGGCAGGAACCATCGTTGAAATACAAAGTCAGGATGAACTGACCAGTCTGATGACCAATGGCCAGCTGGCGCGGATAAATATGTCAGCGACCGAGTACGTCATTATCAACTATAAAAATCATAGCGTCAGGGTTGTTGAACCGCAAAAACGGCAGGTGATGTTACTCGGTGGCGATGTCATAGCTTCCGGTAACAACGCTCCGGCGGTTCGTACTTCGATAAAAAATATTGGTCCTGGCCAGATTATCGCTGGTTATACAACACAGAAATTTAGTTATAGCGCGAACGGTAAATCATGTGGTGTTATTTATGGTTCGAAGGACGCGTATCAGGCGAAGGGTATTAAAGAGCTCGTACATGCAATGCAAACAATGATGGAAAAACAAAGTGCTGCACTGGGTGGTCTGGCAGGTTTTATTGATGACTGTACCCTGGCCGATTTGAAACTAAGTGATCATATTAAAACTATGGGTATACCGATGCGTACTGAAAAAAATGGTCGAGTAGATTCGCAGATAAGAAGTATTAAAACGAATGTTGCTTTGCCTGCGAACATGTTTGTTATACCCGCGTCCTATAAGACCGTGACTATGCAGGATCAGATAAATGCGGCTTCAAAAGGTATGGCTAATGCCCCGCAGCACAGGCGAGGAGATGATTATCAAAACCAGCAAGCTCAAATGCAGCAGATGATGAGACAGATGCAGCAGTCCGGACAAATGACTCCTGAGATGATGGAACAGATGCGTCGCGCTCAGGAAACGATGATGCAATATCAGCGGCAACAATAATAAATTTAATCAGAGGTTTTCTGGCGCTGTTTAATTCTTATCGGCCCCTGATGGTCGGGGTATTTGCCTTTTTTGTTTTCGTAAAATAGTTTTATCTGTTCGAAATCTTTGTTGATGTCTCCACTGGGAATGATTTTTTCTCTAATGCCGATGGTGCGACTGGGAAAATCGACATAAGCTAAATAGACAGGAACTTTTGCTGCCAGCGCAATGTAGTAAAAACCAGTTTTCCAGTAGTCTGTTCTGGAGCGTGTGCCTTCAGGCGTAAGTCCTAAGATCATTTCTTCACGGTCATCAAATTGCCGGGCAATCTGCTGGATAAAACCAGTCTGAACCGATCTATCAACCGGGATGCCGCCGAGTGCACGAAAAATATAATTAAATGGTCCGACAAATAGCTGTTTTTTACCAATCCAGGTAAGGTGTATATCAACAGACCAGAAGCAGAGCAAACCGATTGGTAAATCCCAGTTAGTGGTATGTGGCGCACCGATTAGAATAAATTTTTTTTCTTCTGGCAACGTCACGTCTACATGCCATCCGGCAATTTTTAAAATAATTTTGGATAAACTTTTAAGCATGTCAGAGGTTCGTTTCTGAGATTATTTTTTCCAGTTATTCTGTTTGGCAATGTGGAGCTTTCTATAGCCTTCGAGCAGTTTGCTGTGAGTGGCAAAACCATCAAGACTCAAGCCTGGGCTGTGTAAGCCAAAGAAATTTTCTTCTCCTGAAATAACGTTTAGACAGTTTTTTAATGTCTGCTCATCAAACATTAATTTAAGACTGTCAAAGTAGTCGTGTAAATCTCGTTCAGCATCGGCCTGAATTTCAAGCAGTGCCTGTAAGCACAGATAAAAACGTGTGGAGTTATCATCTAGCTGGTCAATGTGTAAACACCAGTTAACCCATTCCATGGCTTCCTCATTTTTTAAAGCGAGGCATAACATTGCTTTAAGTTCACCGATGCGAAGTTGCGCCCATGTTGTGCCTGGGTCAGGTGCGACACCGATAAATTCTGCAACACGCTGGTAGTCATTGTAACCACCTTCTTCCAGTCTGGTCAGCATGTTTTGCCATTGCGACTCGTTAAGATTTTTTAATGAAAGGATGTCTTTGCGAAACAGAGCGCCTTCGTTGTTATTGTTCCATACCAGATCATCGACAGGGTATATATCAGACATGCCGGGTACTATGATACGGCAGCAATATACATCTAGATGTTCGTAGTCGGCGATATAGATATCAAAATCTAAATCATGGATGATGTTGCAAAGATAAGTGAACTCATCGGTTGTAGAGGCATCATGATCCCAGTCGCTAAATTCGTAATCAGGTGTGTTTTTGAAAAAGTCGTAAGAAATTAATCCACTGGAATCGATAAAATGGGTTTCCAGGTTATGGTGGTCAGCGACTTCATCTAAATCAAAACTGGGTGATTGAAAACCATCAAGCTGATCAAGATCACGACCTTGCAGCAATTCTGTTACGGTACGCTCTAGTGCAACTTCAAAACTCGGGTGTGCGCCGAATGATGCAAACACGGTTGCATTGGATGGATTGATCAAGGTGACGCTCATCACTGGATAACGACCGCCTAAAGATGCATCTGCAATCCGTAATTGGTAACCATGCTGCTCAAGTTTATTGATAGCTTCGACAATCTGCGGAAAACGTTGTACTACCTCGCCGGGTACCTCGGGTAAACAGATACCTTCGGCGATGATTTTGTTTTTAATGAAACGCTCAAAGACTTCAGACAGGCTCTGTACGCGGGCTTCATTTTTACTATTGCCGGCAGACATGCCGTTGCTGACATAACAGTTACCGATAATATTTATCGGGAACCAGATGGTTTCACCGTCACGTTGCCTATGGTATGGACAGGCACAGATGCCGCGCTCGCCAGTACCTGAATTGGCATCAACGATTATAGATGCGCTAAGTGCGTCCTCCGGGTCGTAATAGGACCACAGTTTTTCATCGAGCAAGCCTTCGGGGATACTGTTATCACCACTATCTTTGTTTTTAAACCAGCGTTCATCGGGGTAATGCACGAAGCTGTCATTTGAGAAGTCTTCGCCCAGATAAAAGTCAGCAAAAAAGTAGTTGCAGCTCAGGCGTTCAAAATATTCACCGAGTGCACTGGCAAGGCAGGATTTTTTCGTCGTGCCTTTACCGTTGGTGAACATCAGACCGCAGTCTTTATCTCGAATATGAACTGAAAAAACATTGGGCACCGGGTTTAACCAGGAAGCCTCTTCAATATCAAAGTTTAATGTTTTTAACTTTGCCTGCATGCTGTCAATGGATTCTTCCAGTGCGGCATCTTTTCCTTTAATAAAAGTTTGTTGGTTCATAAGGTTTGTACTTGTCATTGTCGGTTTATTTATTATGATGCTTGCCAGCTGAAATCAATGTGTCGATAGTGTCCATAGGAGAATGCTATATAGAACTTTAAGCTTATAGACATTAAGTTTTGTATGAAGTGTTTGTTGAGATTACTTATGCGTCTTGCATGCGGCCAGTACTTCATCTACGTGGTCTTTAACTTTTACGCCGCGCCACTCTTCGATTAGTGTGCCGTTTTCATCGATTAAAAAGGTACTGCGATCAATGCCCATGTATTCTTTGCCATAAAGTTTTTTGAGCTTGATAACGTCGAATTGCTTGCACAGAGATTCATCTTCATCGGAAAGTAAATCAAAATTAAATGCCTGTTTTGCCTTGAAGTTTTCATGTCTTTTCATGCTGTCACGTGAAACACCAAAAACGATGGTGTTTTGCCGAGTAAATTTGGCTTTAGCATCACGGAAGTTCTGGCCTTCGGTGGTGCAACCGGGTGTGCTGTCTTTAGGGTAAAAATAAAGTACCACTTTTTTGCCAGCTAATTCTTTCAGAGCGATGGTTTTATCACCCGTTGCTGGGCGTGAAAAATTTTTGACTTTTTTACCAATAGTTACCATGTGAATTACCTGATAGAAGGGTTGTTATATGTTCTTAAGTTCAGCATCAAGGTTAAGTTCATCGCAAAAATCCATAAAGGCCTCACGCAATCGTGCGATATTGGTTTCGGCAGAAATACCTATGGTCATATGTAAAGCAAACATGGGTGAGCCGGTGTGGGGTGCCGAGTATTTTTCGGTTTGCAGGTTGACGATATTTATATTCTGTTTGGAAAAGAAGCTGGCAATGTTTCGCACAATGCCTGGATGGTCCAGGGCAGCAACTTCCACCGAATAGGGTACTGTGTTGCCAATAGTACCTGATTCAGCGGTGGGTTTTAATAACAGGCGCATCTGTAATGTCTGTTCTATCTCAGGAGCCTGCGCCTGCAGGCTATCAATCGCTGCTTGTTCACCGCTGACGAGCAGTAAAATAGCAAATTCACCACCGAGAACACTCATACGGCTGTCTTCAATACTTAGTGCATGGGTATAAACGATATTACTGAGTTCATCGACGATGCCGGGTCGGTCAGCACCGAGTGCAGAGATAACAAGTTTTGTTGTCATGATTTTTTGAACGATGTTGTGCCAGGATTAAGGGGCTACAGTGTAAACAAAAATGCCTGAAACAAAAAGGCTTGATATAAAAACAGGAAGCGGGTTTTGAAGCGTTATTAGCCGAGCTCAGATAATTCTCGTGTTAGCATGGCTGGGTCGTTTGCGTTTAATTCGATCAGACGTCGTAAATGCTGTAGGCTGCGAACATCAATCTGTAGCCATTTTAGCCCCCAGTTGCCATTACTGCTGTGGGTGATGTTCACCCTGGCGTGAATTGAGATGTCTTCACCTAGAAACAGCGCCATACCACAGGGATTGCCGAGGTCAATATCGAGGTTTTCGGGTGGTTCTACCAGCATGCCTTTGAGTGAAATATCGAGCAGGTTACAGCTCCACTCTTCGTGGCCGCACTGCATTAGAATTTCTGCAGTAAATGGGATGCGGTTGTAGTTTCGGCGTTCTGATTGTTGCGTTTTGTTCAATTTGTGTGCCCGAACTGTATTAGTGTTCTGTGTGTCTTATCAGCGAGTTCTACGCTTTATAGACTGAGTATAGTATGGCATTTGCATATACGTGGTAAATGTCTCGGAAAATACCTATGAAAGCGAATATAAGATTAGTAAATTATTCACCTTTAGCAATATAAATCATTGAAAAAAGGCTGAAATATTGATTAACTGTGCGACTTATTTTTCCGGGGTCCCCAATGTATAAAAGCGGCATGTTTCGAGGCAGTATGGTTGCGTTGGTTACACCGATGCAGGTGGATGGCAGCGTCGACTATCAATCTTTGGCCAACCTGGTTGAATTTCATATAGAAAACAATACCTCGGCCATCGTGTCTATGGGCACTACAGGTGAGTCAGCCACACTTAACATGGACGAGCACTGCGATGTGATAGCTCGTACCGTCGAAATGGCTAAAGGCCGCATACCGGTGATTGCTGGTACCGGGGCGAATTCAACATCAGAAGCCATTGAATTAACACGCTGTGCACAACAGGGTGGTGCCGATGCTGCCTTGTTGGTGACGCCGTATTATAATAAACCGCCGCAGAGAGGCCTGTATCTGCACTATAAAAAAATTGCTGAAAGTGTCGATATCCCGCAGATACTATACAATGTGCCAGGGCGCACCGTCTGTGATATGTTGCCAGAGACGGTTAAACAGCTGTCTGAAATAGACAACATCATAGGCCTTAAAGACGCCACCGGTGATCTAAATCGATTGGCTGAAACTCAGACATTGTTGGCTGATACGGATTTTTATCTATACAGTGGCGATGATGCAACCGGCACCGAATTTATGCTGCGTGGCGGTCATGGGGTTATTTCTGTAACAAATAACGTTGCACCAAGGGCGATGGCGGCCATGTGTGAAGCAGCGTTGGCGGGTGATCGTAAATTGGCTGAGTCTTTAAATCAGCCACTAACCGGCCTGCATTCTCACCTGTTTCTTGAATCCAGCCCAATCCCAGTCAAATGGGTTTTGTCTGAAATGAAACTTATTCCAACGGGCATACGTCTACCTCTGGTAACGCTTGCACAAGAACACCATCAGCCTCTACGCGAAGCGATGCAACAGGCTGGAGTATTAGCTTAATGAAATTGATTAAATTACCAACGGTAAATATAAAGTGGCTCAGTTCAGTTTTAACGTTACTGATTATTAGTTCCTGTAGTAACGATCGCCCGGTTTATCAGGGTGCTGAATACTATAAAAATCTGGAAGTGCCGCCAGAACTAACAGAGCCGAATACAGGCGAGCAGCTTGATGTTCCGAAGCCAACGGAGGAAGCATTACAGCGTTTTCGTGATAACAACAAACTGGAAACGGTTTTAACACCGAAGTTTGATGGTGTGCGCGTGGTGAACTATGCGGGTAATAGCTGGATTGAAGTCGATAATAATGTTGAAAAAGTCTGGCCCAGATTGCTTGAGTTCTGGGAAACAGAAGGTGTCAAAGTAGCAGAAGCCAGGCCTTTGCTGGGGTATATGGAAACTGAATGGACCGAACGTTTAAACCCGGATGAGAGTTACTTTACATCGTTATTTCAGAAATTTCAGCCTGACCAGAAAGATAAATTTCGAGTCCGCGTAGAGCCGTTTGATAATGATCAGAAAACACGGTTATATATTGCACACTCACGAATCGAACGTGTTGTTAGAGGCGAATATGCCGATGAATTTATCTGGGTTTCTCGTCCGAGCAACCTGGAAGCAGAGCGTGAACTGATCGCACGTATGTCACTTTTCGCCGGTATAAAAAGGAATGACTCTTTGCAGTTGCTGGAGAATTATCGTCCTTACAGTTCTCTGGTAAAAATTGATCGTACAAATACGGTAGCTCTAACCATGACAGGAAGTATGGATTTCGTCTGGCGACGTGCAGTGCGCGCACTGGATCGTATGCAGATGCAGGACATCAGGGAAGAAAAACAAAACAGTACTATCCGTTTTGTGGTTGCAAAAGTTTCCGAAGAAGCACTAGATGTTGAAGAAGATGAATTAGCAAAATCCAGCTGGTTAATGCAGTTGTTTACCAAAACGGATGATACTAATATTGCCTCAGATATAACTCGACAATACCGTCTTGTATTCACTGATGTTAAAGGTCGTATTCAGATAGAAGTTAAAGATGCCAGGAATTCACAGGTTAGCGATACAGATCAGGGTGCTGACGGTGATGTGAGCGGCACTGCGCTGGCTGAGCAATTAAGGAACTTATTAGCTAAAAATCTGGAATAAGATCTGTAGTAAATAAATCATCTCCAACATGGCGATATTTCTCTTTTATAAAGAGAGCCTTTTATAAGCAGAAAGGAAACGTCGTATGTCGTCAAAACTATGCGGGGGAAAGATCCAAGTGGCGATAAAAGACCCTGATGTAACAGTGCAGCCGGCCCCTGTTTCATTTATGGAAGCGCTAATCTATTGGCTTAAGTTAGGTTTTATCAGCTTCGGTGGACCCGCTGGTCAAATAAGCATGATGCATCAGGAGCTGGTGGAAAAACGCCGCTGGATCTCTGAACATCGATTTTTGCATGCACTTAATTACACCATGGTGCTGCCGGGGCCAGAAGCGCAACAGTTAGCCACTTATATCGGCTGGTTGATGCACGGTGCCTGGGGTGGCATTGCTGCCGGTGTTTTATTTGTCTTGCCGTCACTTTTTATTCTTATTGCTCTGACCTGGGTTTATCTTTCTTTTGGCGATGTGCCTGCGGTTGAAGGTATTTTGTATGGTATTAAACCTGCAGTAACAGCGATCGTTGTATTCGCCGCATATCGTATCGGTTCGCGGGCACTGAAGAATAACGTGCTTCGCGCCATGGCGGTAATGGCATTCATCGCCATCTTTGCGTTTAACATAGCTTTCCCCTATATCGTACTGATGGCCGGCATCATGGCTTATGTCGGCTCACATTTTGCGCCTGAGCACTTCAAGGTGGGCGGACATCATGGCAGTTCGAAAAGTAGTTTTGGTGCTGCAATCATCGACGATGATACGCCGGCACCTGAGCATGCCCGCTTTAAGTGGAGCAGGTTCGTGGCATTTTTTCTGCTAGGTCTGTTCATCGGCAGCGCAGTGATGTTGATGCTTTTCAATGCCTACGGCTGGCAAGGCACGCTGACGCAGATGGGCTGGTTCTTTACTAAAGCCGCATTGGTTACCTTTGGTGGCGCTTATGCGGTTTTGCCCTATGTCTACCAGGGTGGTGTTGAACAATACGCCTGGTTAACCGGTACCCAGATGATCGATGGCCTGGCGCTCGGCGAAACTACGCCCGGGCCACTGATAATGGTGGTAGCTTTTGTCGGTTTTGTCGGTGGCTGGAGCAAAGAGATTTTTGGCCCTGATTCATTGTTATTAGCCGGTATTGCAGGCGCCAGTGTTGCGACATTATTTACCTTTTTACCCTCGTTTCTTTTTATTCTACTCGGTGGTCCAGCCGTAGAAGCGAGCAGAGATGATGTGAAGTTCACTGCGCCATTAACGGGCATTACCGCTGCGGTGGTAGGTGTGATTATTAACCTGGCAGTATTTTTTGCCTATCACGTACTTTGGCCGCAGGGTTTTGAGTCAAGTTTTGAATGGTTTTCAGCACTGATTGGTGCAGCGGCATTTATTGCGTTATTCCGGTTCAAGCTGGGCATTGTCACCGTTATTGCAGCCAGCGCTGTAGTAGGTGTAGTTTACTCACTGTTGCTGTAGTTACCAGGTCAAACGGCAGAGCATAATTTTTACAGCAGAGGTAGTCTTTGTTACGGGTTACTGACCAAACTCTTCTAATTTATGACGATCACGTACATAGGCAATCAGGTCGCCTTCAGCATCCTCTTTGCTGTCAAAAGGTCCTTTCTCCGCACCTTCTCGTGTTATATAAAACCATTGGCCATTTTGCTGCACAAAACGTTCCGCCTGAAAGTGTAGTTTGTCTGTATCTCCGTCCGTTTTTCTGCTCATCATGTTCCCTTAAGTTTATGTTGCGTGTTTTTACCACGCAGGCGATTTTGAAGCAATTGTATAATTAGCCTGCTGTACTTAATAACTAGCAGGTGAGGTTCGAGTTATTCGATGGAAGACAAGCGATTAAAAAATTGGCGGCCGGTTAATCTTCATTAATTGAATAATAGACGTGGCAATTTCTTCCACCGATATGTGACTGCTGTTTATATGAGGAATGTTTTCCTGTTGCAGAAGAGAATTGATCAGTCGGGTTTCTTTTTGGCATTGCGCCATCGAGGCGTACTCGCTATTTTGTCTGCGGATTTCACGGATCATGCGCAGGCGTTCTGCATTAATCGTTAAACCAAATAATCTATTACGATAAGGCTGTAATATCTTTGGCAGTCCACCGCCGGTCATGTCTGATTCAGTTAACGGGTAATTAGCGGCACGCAGACCAAACTGCATGGCAAGATAAAGGCAGGTGGGTGTTTTTCCGCTGCGTGATACGCCGACTAAAATGACATCAGCGTCTTTGTATTCTTTTGTGTTTGTGCCATCGTCATTTTTCAGTGCGAAATTAATCGCATCCATTCGCGACATGTAAACAACTTCATTACTGATGCCATGAGACAGGCCTTGAGCATGTGAGGATGGGGTGCTCAATTCAATTTCCAGAGGTTTTATAAAAGTATCGAAGAAGTCGATGATGTGCGCCTGAGTATGGGTGATAATTTTTCGATAACTATCATCGATCAAGGTGCTGAATACCAGTGGTTGCTGCTGCGAGGTTTGCGCGATTTTATTAATTGTTCTGGCTGCTAGCTGTGCTTTTTTATCTGAGTCGATAAACGGTAATGAATGCTGTTCAAAGCTTATTGAACTAAATTGTGTTAATAGTGCATGACCAAGATTTTCCGCCGTGATACCAGTACGATCGGATACAAAAAAAACAGGGCGAGGTGTGGTTTTATCTGTCATCGGTATCTGTTATATCTTAGCTATTTATTTAGCATTGAGTTCAGCCAGGTGCAACCAGGTGTTCACCACAGTATCAGGGTTAAGTGAAATGCTGGTAATATTTTGTTCAAATAACCAGGCGGCAAAGTCTGGGTAGTCGGATGGTCCCTGGCCACAGATGCCAATGTATTTGTTCTGTTGGAGGCAGGCTTTAATTGCCATGGCGAGTAGTTTTTTAACCGCAGGATTACGTTCATCAAACAAATGAGCAACTAATCCTGAGTCACGATCCAGTCCGAGTGTTAACTGGGTCATATCATTGGAGCCGATCGAAAAACCATCGAAGTATTGTAAAAACTCTTCAGCCAGTAAAGCGTTGGAAGGTATTTCACACATCATGATAATGCGTAGATTATTTTCTCCGCGTTTAAGGCCATTATCGCTAAGTAACTGGATGACCTGTTCAGCTTCTTCCAGGGTGCGGCAGAAGGGCACCATTATCTCGATATTGCTCAGACCCATGTCATCACGTACTTTTTTAATGGCGCGACATTCCAGTTCAAAACAGTCACGAAAGTCTTCAGATAAATAACGCGAAGTGCCGCGAAAGCCGATCATCGGATTTTCTTCTTCCGGCTCAAACAGATCGCCACCGAGAAGTTTGGCGTATTCATTGGATTTGAAATCTGACAGGCGAACGATAACCGGGTGCGGTGAAAAAGCTGCGCCTAAGGTGGCGATGCCCTCGACCAGTTTTTCTACATAAAAATTTACTGGGTCAGCATAACCGGCGATACGTTGTTTGATCTGTTGTTGTAAATTTTCAGGCTGTTGTTCGAATTGCAGCAAAGCTTTCGGATGGATACCGATGGTGTTGTTGATGATAAATTCAAGACGCGCCAATCCGATACCGGCGTTGGGTAATCTGGAAAAGGCAAAGGCACGACCGGGTGTGCCTACGTTCAACATAATTTTGGTCGGCAGTTCAGGCATAGCACCGGTATCGGTGTGGATGATGTCGAAATCCAGCAGGCCCTGGTAAATTTTGCCAGTATCACCTTCTGCGCAGGAGACGGTTATGTTCTCATCATCTTTCAGAAGTTCGGTCGCATTGCCGCAGCCGACGATCGCCGGGATTCCGAGTTCACGGGCAATGATAGCAGCGTGACAGGTGCGGCCGCCCCGGTTGGTGACGATCGCCGCGGCACGTTTCATTATCGGTTCCCAGTCGGGGTCGGTCATGTCAGTGACCAGTACATCACCATCCTTTACCTGAGACATTTTGCTGGGGTCTTTAATCAGGCTGACAGGTCCTGATCCGATGCGTTGACCTATGGCGCGACCTTGCAGCAGAACATTGCCGGTTTGTTTGAGTTCATAACGTTCAATTGTGGTAGTGCTGGCGCGACTTTCAACCGTTTCAGGTCGGGCCTGAACGATATAGAGCTGTCCATCGATACCATCCTGTGCCCATTCGATATCCATAGGACGGGCATAATGTTGTTCGATGATCATGGCATGGCGTGCCAGTTCTTCTACCTGATCATCAGTAAGACAAAAGCGTTCGCGGTCCTGCTGGCTTACGTCAACGGTCTGCACAGAACGGCCATGACCGCTGTTATCGCTGTAGATCATCTTGATCAGTTTACTGCCCAGCGTGCGGTTTAATATCGCCGGTTTATGTTGTTGCAAGCCGGGTTTGTATACATAAAACTCATCAGGATTAACCGCGCCCTGTACCATGGTTTCTCCCAGGCCGTAGGCCGCGGTGATAAATACAGCATCACGAAAACCGGACTCGGTATCAAGCGTAAAGATGACACCGCTGGTAGCAAGATCGCTGCGTACCATACGTTGGATACCGGCGGATAAGGCGACTTTGTTATGTTCGAAATTTTGATGTGCACGGTAAGAGATGGCACGGTCGTTATACAGTGAAGCGAATACATGTTTGATGGCCGTTAAAACATTGTCCAGGCCGCTTACGTTTAGAAAGGTTTCCTGTTGACCGGCAAAGGAGGCATCGGGTAGATCTTCCGCGGTGGCTGAAGAACGAATCGCAACAGCGATATTAAGATCGTCAGCCTGTAATTCTTGCCAGGCTTCGGTGACTTGTCTGAGCAGCTTGTCCGGGAAAGGGGTATCTAAAATCCATTGCCTTATCTCTGCCCCTGCAGCAACGAGTTCGACGACATCATCTGTGTTCAGTGCTTGCAGTCGAATACGGATCTTTTCATCAAGATTCTGCTGCGCCAGAAAGTCACGAAAGGCATCAGCCGTAGTGGCAAACCCGTCAGGCACTCTAATACCAAGCTCGGATAAGTGACTGATCATCTCGCCCAGAGAGGCATTTTTTCCGCCGACCTGATCAATGTCGTTGATGCCAAGTTGGTTAAACCAGATAACTTGTGATTTCATGAGCTTATGTCCCGCGATGGAAGATGAGTAGAAACTTACTGGTTGATTTAAGTATATGCGAATTTGATAGCGATATGACAGGAGATGCTATGCGTTAGTTGTGTTTTATTGATAAATTAAAAAATGACATAAAAAAAGCACCAACAAGTGGTGCTTTTTTAGTTGTTTCGATGAAGCTTATCTATCGTGTTTTTTCGATCAGTGCATAAGCTGAATGATTATGAATAGACTCAAAGTTTTCTGACTCTACGGTGTAGGCCAGTATGCGTTCATCGATATTTAATTGGTGGGCGATGTCACGCACCATGTCTTCAACAAATTTTGGGTTATCGTATGCGCGTTCGGTAACAATTTTTTCGTCCGGGCGCTTCAACAGACCATACAGCTCACAGGATGCCTGTGCTTCGACCATATCGATAATTTCTTCGACCCAGATAAACGCTTCAGTCTCGATATTAACGGTGACATGTGAGCGCTGATTGTGTGCGCCACGGTCAGATATTTTCTTCGAGCATGGACATAAGCTGGTGACCGGTACGACCACTTTAATATTGATGGTGTTTTTATTGTCTCTGCGCTCACCGATAAACGTTACCTGGTAATCTAGCAGGCTTTTTACGCCGGAGGCGGGTGCGGTCTTGTTGATGAAGAAATGGAAACTCATTTCTATATGACCGATTTCAGCATCCAGTAGCGTAGTCATCTCGGTTAACATCGTTTTGAATGAATCAACCGTGATTTCCCAGTCGTGGTTGTTGAGGATCTCAACAAAACGCGACATGTGTGTGCCTTTGAATTCATGTGGCAGGGCAACATACATGTTGAAGTTTGCGATGGTATGCTGAATCTTACCGGTACGGTCTTTTACCTGTACGGGGTGGCGGATGTCTTTGATGCCGACTTTGTTAATGGCAATCGCGCGTGTGTCCTGGCTATTCTGGACATCGGGTAAGCTGCTGGTTTTTCTTTCAACGACGTCGGTCATTATTCATTCTCTTCACTGTAGCGTACGCAGGCACGTTCGGTTTCCCATAAGGTAAGCGCGGTTACCTTAATCGTCGCACTGTTTATTCGGGCAGAAATTTCTTTGTACATATAGGCCGCTATGTTTTCTGCTGTGGGGTTAATCTCTTTAAATGCATCAAGTTCATTCAGGTATCGATGGTCGAGTTCATCGCTGACTTCTCTGGCGGCCTGTTTCATTACTTTAAAGTCAACGGCCATGCCTATGTTATCAAGCTGTGTGGCAACGGCCTCTAGTTCAACTTTCCAGTTGTGACCGTGCATACGGCTACATGCACCGGGATAATCCCGCAGGGTATGCGCTGAAGCAAAGTCTGAGACTACTTTCAGCTGGTATCGTGCTGCCATTGTTATTAATTACCTGAAATAATACCTGAGTAAAACAGTAGGGATTTTATCCTGTTTTTCTTATATAAGCAATTCCTTAACTCGACGCTTAATTGTCTGCAAAATGCCGGATTTATCGAGATGCCAGTCTGCTAATAGTTCGCCAGGTTGACCGTGATTGATTAATTCATCAGGAAAACCAATTTGCAGTAGATTAGCCGTAATGTGTTGCTGGTTGAGATATTCGGAAACTGCGCTGCCAGCACCACCGGCAATGGCGTTGTCTTCAATAGTGACAAGCAGCTCATGCTGCTGGGCGGCAGTATTGATGGTGTTGATATCCAGTGGTTTGACGAAGCGCATATTATAAACACTGGCATCGATTTCTTCGGCGACCTCCATGGCAGTCGCCAGCAGGGTGCCAAAAACCAGCAGGGCAACCTTACTACCTTCACGGACCTGTTCTGCCTGACCAAAAGGCAAAGCCTTGAGTTCATCGTTCATCGCCATGCCGGTGCTTGCACCACGCGGATAACGCACTGCGCTAGGACCATCATGCAGAAAAGCGGTGGTTAACAGACCACGGCAATCGTTTTCATTGGCCGGTGTCATGATCACCATATTGGGGATGCAGCGTAAAAAACTGATGTCATAAGCACCGGTGTGCGTCGGGCCATCGGCGCCAACGATGCCGGCACGATCGATAGCAAAAACCACCGACAGGTTCTGGATAGCAACATCGTGAATCAGTTGATCATACGCGCGTTGTAAGAAGGTGGAATAAATGGCAACGACAGGTTTTAAGCCATCACATGCCATGCCGGCCGCGAGGGTGACTGCGTGTTGTTCTGCAATACCGACATCATAATAACGTTGTGCAAAGCGTTTGGAAAACTCGATCATGCCCGAGCCTTCACTCATGGCAGGTGTAATGCCAACAAGGCGTTTGTCCTGCTCGGCCATGTCGCATAACCATCGACCGAAAATTTCGGTATAACTCGGCGCTTTGGTCGTGCTGCTTGCGTGTGATTTACCGGTGCTTAGATCAAATCCGCTGACCGCGTGGTATTTAACCGGGGCATCTTCGGCGGGGAAGTAACCCTTACCTTTCTGCGTTTTAATGTGCAGTAGCCGCGGACCTGATTGTTGATTGATATTTTTTAACACCGGAATCAGAGTATCAAGATCGTGACCGTCGACCGGCCCAAAATAGTTAAACCCCAGTTCTTCGAATAAGGTTCCGGGCGCCACCATGCCTTTGACATGTTCTTCGGTACGACGTGCCAGTTCCAGCGCAGGCGGAATGTTTTCCAGTACGCGCTTGCCGCCTTCACGCAGGGTTGAAAAGAAGTCACCGGATAACAAACGGGTGAGGTGGTTTGACAGTGCGCCGACATTGGGTGAGATCGACATATCATTGTCATTTAAGATAACCAGCAGGTTGGCATCACTGTCACCGGCATGATTGAGTGCTTCAAATGCCATGCCTGCCGTCATCGCGCCATCGCCAATAACGGCAACGCAATGACGGTTTTCATTGTTCTGTTTGGCGGCAAAACTCATGCCTAAAGCGGCGGCAATCGATGTGCTGGAATGGCCAGTACCAAAACAGTCATATTCACTTTCTTCACGTTTTGGGAAACCA
>CAJXZZ010000075.1 GCA_913065105.1 uncultured Gammaproteobacteria bacterium
GTTTTGTCGCCATGCCATTTCGCGGTGCGTATAACGCCAGCAAATATGCCATCGAAGGCTTAAGCGATACCTTGCGACTAGAGCTTAAAAACACCAATATTTATGTCAGCCTGATCGAACCCGGGCCAATTATCAGCCAATTTCGCGCTAATGCAGTAATCGCGCTGCAGCAACATATCGACATTGAAAACAGCGTGCACCGAGAAAAATATCTGGGCGTATTGGAGCGATTAAACAAAAAAGGGCCAGCAGCGCCCTTTACCTTACCGCCTGAAGCCGTACTTAAACGCGTGATATTTGCGCTAGAGTCAAAAAGACCAAAACCGCGTTATTATGTGACTTTTCCGACCTATCTATTTGCCTTGCTCAAACGTCTTCTCAGCCATCGCCAGCTCGATTACTGGCTTGCAAAAGCAGGCAATGACGGTAAACAATAAGTTTTATTGCAGAGCAATTATTGTCAGTTTACTGCAGTGAAAAGTCGTCTTTAAGGTATAAAAACCAGTGCATTTAGACTATCATCTAGCATAGACCTTATAAAGATAAAGGGCATTTAAATAACCTGTCAGTAGACAAACCCACCAGGACATGAGCAGAGACCCGATTAAACTTACCATTGGATTAGGCTTTACAGGTGTATTAGCCCTCATGGGGTTAATCAGCTTCATTTCATTATCTCAAATGAATGCCATTACCGAGAAAATGAGTTCTCTGCTTGAAGAAACCAATGCCAAAACCTCTGCTGCCAATAACATGCGTGACAGCATTCGTTTGCGCGGTGATGTGCTCAATAACATGTATTTAACTGATGATTTTATTGCACGTGATGAATACCGCTTACAACTTTCAGTACATGGGCTAAAGTACAAAAAATCCAAAGATATTCTGTCTTCTTTTCACATGAGTGCGCGTGAAGCAAAATTGCTAGATCAAATAATCAAGCGATCACGTGTGGCGAAAGAATATAACGATACCGCTGCGGATAATCTACTATCCGACCTACCAAAAGAAGACGTACAGAACCAATTGCTTCTAGCAAATAAAGCAAGGAAGGAGATGTTGACCAGTTTAGATAAACTGGTCGTCCTACAGGAAAAGGTTACGCACTCAGTCATTAATGAAGCTAAAAAATATCAGGAAACAATTAGTCACATTATATTACTTCTTTCATTAGCAGCTTTTTTTATAGCCCTGTATATCGCGCAGCTGGTTATTAGAGAAACCTCTAAGAAAAATTCCGAAATTCATTTTCAGGCAACGCACGATGAATTAACCAAACTGGTTAATCGTAAAGAATTCAATCACCGCTTAAAAGAAGCGTTTAATAACGCTCGAGATAATCACGAAACCCATGCCTTATGTTTTCTCGATCTGGACAATTTCAAGACAATAAATGATAGCTGTGGACATAAAGCAGGGGATGAATTATTAATTCAATTAACCAGAACAATCAAAAATAATATTCGAAGTCACGACACTCTAGCTCGCATCGGCGGTGATGAATTTGGTTTATTACTTGAAGGCTGCTCACTTGATAAGGCAGTTGAAATTGCAGAAGGCATCATAAGCCTGATAAAAAATTACGAATTCAACTGGCAGGATAAAAAACTTCATGTCGGCGTCAGTATTGGACTGGTGATGATTACGCGAGCAACTCAAAACATTGAAAAAGCACTTTCAGAAGCCGACACCGCCTGTTACGTAGCCAAAGACATGGGGCGGAATCAAGTGCACTTACATGGTCTAGATGATGACCTCGTCAAAAAAATGCACAAGGAATTAAGCTGGGTCGCCGACATCAATAATGTTGAAAATATAAACCGTTTCTCTCTCTACCTGCAAAAAATCGAAAGCATTCAGACTGGTAAAGCCACGTCGATGTACGAGGTATTGCTGCGCTTAAATGATGACGAAGGCACTTTGATTTCACCCGGCAGCTACCTCCCTGCCGCTGAACGTTTCAGCTTAATGAAAAACGTGGACCGCTGGGTAATTAAAAAAACATTCAAACAACTTTCAAAATTGTACGAGACTATACCCAATTGCAATGTTCAACTATTTATCAAAATATCAGAAAACTCATTAACCAACCAAACGTTCTCTGATTTCGTTATCAAACAATACAAAAAACACAACATCGCACATGACGCTGTTTGCCTGGAAATCTCAGAGGCACTAGCGGTGAAAAACATTAATCAAACCGCCGATATTATTTCCGCATTACGTAAACATAATATTAAATTTGCGCTCGACAATTTTGGTTCCGGCATTTCATCGTTTTCATATTTAAAAAATCTGCCTGTCGATTATTTGAAAATAGACGGCAATATAATTAAAAACATCTCACACAATACCACTGACAAGGCCATGGTTGCCGCTATCAATCAAATTGGCAAAGTGATGAACATCGAGACTATTGCCAAACATGTTGAAAATGTTTTCACATTAAATCAATTAAAAGATATCGGCATTGATTATGCGCAGGGTTTTTATCTGGGCAAACCTAAACAGATTAACGAATGCATCGAAGAATTAAAAGAATCAACGTTGCAACATTCAGTAAAACATTAAATTATTTTAAATCTATATACTACAGTCTCGACGACAGCAGAGATCTTAGGCAACACAGGTATAAGACTTTTTCTATCGTCGAGACAGCAGTTAAGACCAACATAAATATATCGTTTCTTTAAAAACACTACCCTGCTTGCTTAACCCTTTCAATCGGCACAAACTCCAGCTCGGCATTACTAACCGTAATGTTAATAACATCGCCTGGCATATAATCTCCTTTCAAAATCATTTGTGCTAAAGGATTTTCCAGGTATTGCTGAATAGCACGTTTCAATGGTCTTGCACCATATACCGGGTCAAACCCTGCTTCACCGAGAACATCAATAGCTTCATCAGATATTTGCAAAGTGAGATCCTGGTCATGTAACCGCGCTGCCAGATGTTGTATCTGAATTTTCGCAATATCACGTATCTGATCTTTTGCTAATGGGTGGAAGACCACCGTTTCATCTACACGGTTAATAAATTCAGGTCTAAAATTTTGCGCAACGATGTCCATCACTACCTGTTTCATCCCTTCATAGTCATTATCTGCTGATAATTCCTGTATCTGCTGCGAACCAAGATTAGACGTCATGATGATGACCGTGTTTTTAAAATCGACAGTACGTCCCTGGCTATCGGTCAGGCGTCCATCATCGAGCACCTGTAATAAGATATTAAAGACATCAGGATGCGCTTTTTCTATTTCATCTAACAGGATTACGGAATAAGGTTTACGTCTCACCGCTTCGGTCAGATAACCACCCTCTTCATAACCTACATAACCTGGTGGTGCACCAATCAATCTGGAGACAGAGTGTTTTTCCATGTATTCCGACATATCGATCCGGATCATGGCGTCTTCACTATCAAACATGAATTTTGCCAGCGCTTTAGTAAGCTCTGTTTTACCTACTCCGGTAGGTCCAAAAAACATAAATGAGCCATTAGGTTTACTCGGGTCTGACAGGCCTGCCCGCGAACGTCTAATCGCATTCGCAACAGCAGTCACTGCCTCCTGCTGACCGATCACCTGCGCACCTATCTCCTCTTCCATGCGTAACAGTTTTTCCTGCTCACCTTCCATCATTTTACTTACTGGAATACCGGTCCATCTAGCGACAACTTCTGCGATTTCATCACTGGTCACTTTATTACGAAGTAATTGAGAGCTACTATCACGCGCTAGTTCAGCTTCTGCAACCTGTGAAATCTGTGATTCAAGCTCTGGAATCAAACCATACTGCAATTCAGACATACGGGCCAGATCACCGGCACGGTGTGCAGTTTCTAATTCTAACCTGGCGGCTTCCAGTTCTTCTTTTAGATTAGAGGAACCTTGCACGATCAGTTTTTCCGCTGTCCATTGCTCCTCATAATCACTGTATTCTATTTCAAGTTTTTCCAGCTCCTGTTCAAGGTTTTGCAGCCTCTGTTTAGTCGCTTTATCTTTATCTTTTTTCAGTGCTTCACGTTCAATTTTTAATTGCACGATGCGTCTATCGAGTCGATCCATCACTTCTGGTTTGGAATCTATTTCCATACGAATAAGACTAGCTGCCTCATCGATTAAATCGATGGCTTTATCCGGTAGTTGACGATCACTTATATAACGATGCGATAAGGTTGCTGCTGCAACAATCGCAGGGTCGGTAATTTCTACTTTATGATGTATTTCATAACGTTCTTTTAAGCCGCGTAAGATAGCAACGGTGTCTTCAACACTAGGCTCGTCGACCTGCACCTTTTGAAAACGACGTTCCAGCGCTGCATCTTTTTCTATGTACTGACGGTATTCATCTAACGTGGTTGCACCCACGCAATGTAACTCACCGCGCGCTAACGCAGGCTTTAACATATTGCCTGCATCCATCGCACCTTCGGCTTTACCCGCGCCCACCATGGTGTGTAATTCGTCAATAAATAAAATCACCTGGCCTTCCTGATGAGAAAGGTCTTTTAATACCGATTTTAAACGTTCTTCAAATTCACCACGGAATTTTGCACCCGCGATTAAAGTGCCCATATCAAGTGATAGTATGCGTTTATTTTTTAAACCTTCAGGCACTTCACCATTCAAAATTCGCTGCGCCAGACCTTCGATGATAGCCGTCTTACCGACACCGGGTTCACCGATTAATACCGGATTATTTTTAGTACGACGCTGTAATACCTGTATGGTACGTCGAATTTCTTCGTCACGTCCGATGACTGGATCAAGTTTGCCCTGTGCTGCGCGCTCACTTAGATCAATAGTGTATTTTTCCAGCGCCTGGCGATTTTCTTCTGCATTCGCATCATCGACTGACTCGCCACCACGTACGCTATCAATCGCCTGCTCTATCTGTTTCTTATCTGCGCCAGCATTTTTTAGAACGTCACTGAGCACTGATTTCGTATCAACAAGTGCGAGCAAAAATAGTTCACTCGATATGAACTGATCGTTGCGTTGCTGCGCCAGTTTATCTGTCTGATTTAATATTCGGATGAGTTCATTCGAAAGCTGTACATCACCCTCATGCCCCTGCACCTGTGGCAAACGTTCGAGTGTTTCGTTTAGCTTTGTTTTAAGCGCATCTACAGCAACACCGGTGCTGGCCAATACCTGACGGACAGTACTTGAATCCTGTTCCAGCAGTGCCAATAAAACATGCGCTGCTTCAATAAACTGATTATCCCGACCTATCGCTAACGATTGCGCATCAGCTAATGCTGACTGAAACCGTGTCGTTAATTTATCCATTCTCATTTTCTTGCCTCGTAATTTTGTATTTTTTCAGTGTTGCTCTGAAACCGAATTACTTAGTATATGAGGACATAACTGAAACTTTCAAGCACTCACCTGTCAGCGTTGATGAAGAACCATGTTTTATTGATGCACATCAAAAAAGCCGCATATAAGCGGCTTTTTAAGCGTGATAACTATTAACCTATAAATCACCTCAACCAGATCAAACTCGCCATCCGTCCTGTCTTCTGCTGTCTGCGATAAGAATAAAAGCGATGTTCTTCACGGTAAGTGCAGTGGTCACCACCGGCTATTTTTTCTACCCCGATAGACTGTAATTCGATACGCGCTAATTGATAGATGTCGCATAAATAATGACCTTTTTTTGTCGCCACAAAAGCCGATTTATTCGCACTGTTCTTTTCAACAAAAGTATTAAAAACATCCTCGCCTACCTCAAATACTTTTGCGCCAATTGCCGGACCAAGACTGACTAGAAGTTCATCCACCGAAGAGTTCATCGCCTTTACTGTATTAGTGATAATACCCGCATGCAGGCCACGCCAACCGGCGTGTGCGACAGCGATCTCAGTGCCTGCATTATTACAGATAAACACAGGTAGACAGTCCGCCGTCATTACCACACAGACCACACCCTGTTTTGAGGAGATACTGGCATCCGCCTGAACAGACTGCCCTGCAGCCAGATCGTCCACACAGATAACCTTGTTACTGTGCACCTGTTCCAACCAGACTGGCTCAGAAGGTAAGCGTAAATCTTCGACCAGTTTCGCTCGATTGCTTACCACCGCCTGTGGATCATCACCGACATGATCCGCCAGATTATATTCACTGTAACCATCGGCGCTAAACCCTCCCGAGCGTAACGTTGTGTAGGCACGAACATTTTCTGGCTTAGCTATCCCATTGTCCGGCCAGTCTGCTGGAAGATAAAAGGAAGTATTCATCTACATTATTTATTGATTTGCATATCTGCCTGTAACAAGGCGAGCAGTTGCGTCATATCATCAGGCAAAGGTGCCTCAAAAGACACTTCTTCACCATGATCTGGATGCACAAGCGTTAACCGCCAGGCATGTAACGCCTGGCGTTTAAACCCTTGCAAATAATTGAGAAGATCTGGCTGTGCACCCGCTGGCACTCGATGCCGGCCAGCGTAGACCGGGTCACCTACCAGTGGATGACGCAGATAACTCATATGTACCCGGATCTGGTGGGTGCGCCCGGTTTCCAGCTGTACTTTAATATGGCTATGCTCACGAAACCTTTCCAGCAGGCGATAATGAGTGATGGCTTCACGGCCATTTTCTCTCACTGCCATTTTGATTCGATCACGTGGATGCCGCCCTATCGGCTGATCCACCATACCGCCGCCAGTCATCACACCGTGCACGACGGCCTGGTATTCTCGAACGATCTCGTGCCGCTGAATTTGATCGACCAGATATTTGTGTGAGCTTAAGTTACGCGCCACCACCATTAAACCAGTGGTGTCTTTGTCTATACGGTGTACGATACCTGCACGCGGAATAGCGGCCAGTGATTCATCAAAGTGTAACAGGGCATTTTGCAGGGTGCCGGTATAATGTCCGGCGGCGGGGTGCACGACAAAATCGGCCGGTTTATTAATGACGATGATGTCATCATCCTGATAAACGATGTTGAGAGGAATATCTTCCGCTTCACAGTCCGTTTCAGATTCAATCGTCTGAACAGACAGCTGCAGCTCTTCATCACC
The DNA here is from genome assembly GCA_913065105.1 of uncultured Gammaproteobacteria bacterium. Lineage (GTDB taxonomy): Bacteria > Pseudomonadota > Gammaproteobacteria > SZUA-229 > SZUA-229. The sequence continues at coordinate 7,044 of CAJXZZ010000075.1, forward strand.
CGATATTTTTGTTTTCGGCTTAGCCACTTTACCGTTAATCAGCACCTGTCCCTGTTGTATCCAGATTTTTAATCGACTTCTTGAATATTCAGGAAATAACTCGGCAATCACCACATCCAGGCGTTTACCGGCAGATTCTTCGGTTAAATGTTTAATTATTGGTGCTTCAGACATACGCTCTCAGTACGAACTTAGTTATAATACGCCATTCTAACGAAATATCGCTAACTACCCTAAATATCTTTATAACAAACTATCAGATGCGACACATTTTACTACTAGTTATTTCAGCTACATTATTCGCCTGTGCGGGCGCCGACAAAGATGAGACTGCGGGTTATTCTGCAAAAGAGCTTTATGAAGAAGCGCAGACAGCTATTCTCTCGGCAGAATTTGAGACTGCGGTAAAACATCTGGAATCGCTGGAAGCACGCTATCCATTCGACCCTTATGCCAAACAGGCGCAATTAGATATTGCCTACGCCTATTACAAGTTTGAAGAACTCGACCAGGCAAGCAGTGCGGTCGAACGATTTGCCCGTTTACACCCGCGCGACCCGCATATGGATTACGTATATTATCTAAAGGGTCTGATTAATTTTAACCGTGGCCAGGGTTTACTTGACGCATGGATTCCACGCCAGCCATCCAGACATGATCCTGCCGTGCTTGAGCAGGCATTTAATGACTTCGCTATTCTAGTACGGCGCTACCCAGACAGCATATATGCCGGTGACTCATATCAACGCATGATTTATATACGTAATCAGCTCGCTGAGAAAGAAATTTTAATCGCACAATTCTATATCGAGCGAAAATCATGGCTTTCTTCTGCCAAACGCGCCAAAGCAGTTATTGAACGTTTTCCTAATACTATTTGGACAAAAGACGCTCTAGATATATTGCTACTGTCTTATCAAAAACTGGAACTTACTGAGCTCGCTGCCGATACGCAAAAGATCATTGATTATAATGACTTTTCTGATATCTCAACCACGATCGATCCAACTAAATATGGCAAGGCCCCAGCTTCATCGTTATAGTCTAAAAAAAGACTGAACCGCAGAGGATTTCTTTGTTACTACGCCGCAGGCGCAACCGCAAATATAAATAAATTTTTTCTCGGCGTCTCCGCCGCGCCTCTGCGGTAAAAAAGCTTTTAACATCTGTAAATTACTTACGTCGATAACCCGACGTAATAGGATAACGCCGATCACGGCCAAACGCCCGCCGGGTAATGCGAATCCCCGGTGCAGATTGCCGGCGTTTATACTCATTGCGCTGCACCATCGTAATCACCTGCAATACCGTTTCACGATCAATACCCTCAGCAACAATCTCATCGATGGGTTTGTCCTGTTCGACAGATAACTCCAGGATTCGATCCAGCACGTCATAGTCCGGCAGCGAATCCTGATCACACTGGTCTTCTCTAAGTTCTGCGGTTGGTGGACGCGTTAATACGCGTTCAGGAATCACCGCTGACACACTGTTTCGGTAGCGACACAATTTATACACTAATGTTTTGCAGACATCTTTGATCGGCGCAAAACCGCCACACATATCACCATATAAGGTAGCGTAACCCACGGCCATTTCACTTTTATTTCCTGTAGTTAATACCATGCGGCCTTGTTTATTAGAGATCGCCATAAGCAGCAGACCCCGACAGCGCGCCTGAATATTTTCTTCTGTGGTATCAACAGACGCACCGTCAAAAACAGGCGCTAGCGTGTTTATAAAACTGTTAAAGACATCTTCTATCGCCACCACATCATATTTCACCCCCAGTAACTCGGCTTCTGCCGCAGCATCCTGCAAACTGATATCCGCGGTATAACGTGAAGGCATCATCACCGCCTCAACATTTTCTGCGCCCAGCGCATCACATGCAATCGCCAGCGTTAACGCAGAGTCCACGCCACCTGACAGACCAATGACAACCCCGGTAAACCCATTTTGATGAACAAACTCACGTACACCGGTTAGCAGTGCTTTATATGTTACGGCCTCACTTGAGGCTTCTGAGTCAACCATGTGTTGTGAGGTAATATCATAACCATCAAAAATAATTTCGATCTTATCGTCTTCGAACAGGCTTGCGCGCGCAACCAGTTCAGCCTGTCGATTAACAGCTAGTGAATCACCATCAAACACCAGTTCGTCCTGACCGCCGGTCATATTGAGATACATGATCGGAATATCAAACTGTTTTGCATGCTTCTGTAATATATCAATACGTTCAGCATGTTTATTGATATGAAAAGGTGACGCATTCAATACCACGATTGCCTGAGCACCGTTGTTTTTTGACTGTTTTACACAATCAGTTTGCCAGACATCCTCACAGATCAGCAGCCCTATTTTGTGTCCTTTTACGTCAATAATGCTACTTTCCTGCCCGGCAGAAAAATAACGTTTTTCATCAAACACAGAGTAGTTCGGTAATGACTGTTTAAAACAGAATTTCCTGATGACACCATGACTTAAATATAACGCCGCATTGTATAGCTCACCCGCGTGTTCGTATGGCAGACCAAACACCACGCCGGTATCACCGATACACTCTTTTAAAGAGTGCTGAATCCTCAAACACTCATTTTTAGTTTGTCTAAGAAAACCCTGGCGCTGCAGTAAGTCTTCCGGAGGATAACCCACCAAAGCCAGTTCAGGGAAAACCACAAGGTCAGCGCCCTGCTGACTTGCTTTGATAGATGCCTCAATTATCTTATCGGCATTATTTTTAATATCGCCCACCTGAAAAACATCCTGTACCATTACAATACTTATCGGCGCAGATTGGTCTGTTTCAGCTGGTTTTATAGTTTCGGCCGAACTCATAATACTGTTCTCATAATGCAGGGCTTATAATAATTCTGATTTATATTGATAACGACATAGAAAGGGAGATTTTAACATGCTACGCACACTAGTCATTATTGCTGCACTTATTATCGTTATTTTTGGTCTGGCGTTTATCATAAAAAGAAAAAACAGCAAAAAATAACAATCTAGTAATTCCCTGATACTGAAACAATGCTGACTCCATGGCTAACTAGCGCTATTTTTACAGCTATACTTCATTCTGATTAAATCATTAAAAAATACATCCATTGCCCGATAAACAAGTAACCAGCTTTAGCCATACGTTTATACAAAGCTCGCCCGAAGCCTGGTATCGACTGCGTTTGTTTAATTATTTTCGCAATGTACTGGCGTTATCTTTCATTACCATTTATCTCAATGGCTGGTTATTAGAGTTAATACCCGCGGGCTATTCCCACCCAATACTATTCATTACCACGGCTTTTATATATTTAATTGCCAGCTTAATGTTCATCATCAGTACGTTTCGTCGACAGCCTGGGCTGGATACACAAGTCATTATCCACACAATGGTTGATATTACCTGCATCATCCTGTTGATGCATGCTACTGGCGGCATTCGAACTGGCCTGGGCATGTTACTTATTATCAGCATCTCAATGACCAGCTTATTTTTGCACAGACGCGTTACCATCTTATTTGCAGCAATATCCGCACTGGCCATTATTGCTGAACAGATTTATTCCCAACTTATCTATACGAACTACACACCTGCTTTCACCCAGGCAGGACTACTTGGCATATTAATATTCATCTCCGCATTTTTAGCAACCTATACCACTAAAAGACTTAAAGAATCAGAAAAGTTAGCTGAACAGACCAGTCATGAACTGGAAACCATCGTTCAAATGAATGAACATATTATAAAAAATATGCGCACGGGGATTATCGTTATTAAAAATAATGGCCTGATACTAATGGCAAACAACGCCGCTTTAGAGCTATTAGGTAACATCAGCATCAACTTACAAACTAATATTAAAGATATCTCACTTGATCTATACAAACGTTTTATTGACTGGAACAATAACGCGATACAAAACCATCAGCCTATTCGACAAACGCAAGGTTTACCTGATATACAACCGGGCTTTAGTCATATTGATCAAAGTGACGACATAGACGAAAAACATCAGGGGCGTACTTTAGTTTTTCTCGAAGATGCAACACAACTTACACAACGCTTCCAGCAGGTAAAACTGGCCTCTCTTGGTCGTTTAACTGCAAGCATTGCGCATGAAATTCGAAATCCACTGGCGGCGATCAATCATGCGGGCCAGTTACTTGGAGAAACATCAAAAGATGCCGCTGATACAAAACTAACCAGGATCATCAATACGCAGGTTATCCGGCTTAACGGCATCGTTGAAAACGTGTTGCAACTTTCAAGACAACAACGCGGCACCCCCGAAGCAATTAACCTCTATCAATGGTTGCTGCATTTTAGAGAAGAGTTCATCGCTACCAACGAGTTACTGGAGCAGCAATTACAGATCAAGATAATCCCGGAAGATATTGATATATTATTTGATGCCTCCCAGCTGCATCAGGTAATGTGGAACCTGTGCTCCAACGCCATAAACCATTCCGACAAGCAACGCCGCGATATTATGATCGATATTAACGGTAAGATTGATGCTGATACTCAGCAGCCTTACATCGATATAAGCGACAATGGATCAGGCATAAACGAAGAAACTCAAACACATATTTTTGAGCCCTTTTTCACTACAAATGCAAAAGGCACCGGCCTGGGTTTATACATAACCAAAGAAGTTCTAGAAAGTAACCGTGCTAAAATACGCCATATATCCCCTACTATGGGTGGCGCTTGTTTCAGAATATATTTTCAGCAGTCTCTGCAATAAAAACCAGGTGATTAAAAACAGAAAATGACAGAAGTAATAAACCATAACTGGAAGCATTTATGACAGCAAAAAAAGTACTCATCGTTGACGATGAGGCAGACATTTGCGAACTTATTGAGATCACCCTGATGCGAATGGATATCGCATCACAATCAGCACTCAACCTCACTGATGCCAAGTTAATGCTTGATAGCGAACACTTTGATTTATGCCTTACTGATATGCGTCTGCCTGACGGCAACGGTATAGAACTGGTTGAATATGTACAGCAAAAATTTACAGATTTACCGATTGCCGTTATTACCGCGCATGGCAACATGGAATCAGCAGTCAGTGCCTTAAAAGCCGGTGCTTTTGATTTTGTTTCGAAACCCGTTGATATTCAAATTTTGCGTAATCTGGTTTCAGCAGCTACTACAACACCGGAAAAAACGAAAACTAAATCAGGCAGTCAAAGCCAGATCAGCATTACCGGCAAATCAGCCGCAGTCAAAACCTTATTAAAAAACATCGCCAAACTTGCGCGCAATCAGGCACCGGTGTTTATTCATGGTGAATCTGGTTCAGGAAAAGAGCGTGTAGCGAAAATGATTCATCAACAGGGGACACGAAACACCGGCCCATTCGTTCCCGTCAACTGCGGCGCGATTTCTGCTGAACTGATGGAAAGCGAATTCTTTGGCCACCAGAAAGGCAGCTTCACCGGTGCGCATTCTGATAAAGAAGGTCTATTTCAGGCAGCCAATGGCGGCACTCTTTTTCTCGATGAGATCGCTGAACTGCCTCTCAATATGCAGGTAAAACTATTACGTGTCATTCAGGAAAAAGCCGTACGTGCTGTTGGTGCAGCGCTGGAAAGCCCGGTCGATGTCAGGGTTCTCAGCGCCAGCCATAAGAACCTGGTTAAACTGGTGGCACAAGGCACCTTCCGAGAAGATCTATACTACCGTATAAATGTCATCGAACTGACAATACCCAGCTTGCGTGAAAGGAAAGAGGATATCCCTATCTTTGTCGACCTGTTACTCAAGACACTGTCAGAAAAAATGGCTGTGGATGTACCAGACATTGAAGACGATGCAATAAATGCACTACAAAATTACGCCTTTCCCGGTAATGTCCGAGAACTGGAGAATATATTAGAACGTGCGATAGCACTATCTGATAACAACATTATTAACAAACAGGATTTGCATCTAAAAACCACTCCAGTGAATAAAACGAGCGAAGCTGATATTCCTGCCATCGACCCAATGGATCTTGCCGGTCAGGAACGCCAGAGCATTATGCAGGCACTGGAACAAACTCGCTGGAACAAAACTGCAGCGGCAAAATTACTCGGCTTAAGCTTAAGGCAACTGCGCTACCGATTACAGAAACTCAACATTGAATAAATAGTGTCTTTATAAAATCCAACTACTGAAACAATCCTGCAAAAGAAAAATCTTTTCTATTAAAAATGATAATACCGCTGAATGTACCCGAATTTTCCAATGAATAGAACAGGTAGTCGTCACCACCACCCTCATTAGCCGACAGGAACTGCTCAACTTTATTTTTCCATGTTTTGCTTTTCAGCAATACCGTATATCCTGTCGACTTACGGATGATATCCTGGATATATGGGCTATCCATCTGCATAGCTAATGGTCGATATCGCTCCGTTTGGTACATAGCACCCGTAACTCTTTCACCATGCATAACGCTCTGCAGACGCTGTGCAGCTTCTTGCTTGTCAAACGGTTCTACATATATCGTTTTAGGCCTTTGCCATATTTCTGGAAGTGATACATCATCATTTAAATTTTCGACATTAACTTCATACTTTAGTATCGAATAAAAGGTATTATCCTGAAACACAAAAAAATCCGGACGCATCTTGTACGTAATATGGATTCCCCAGCCAAGCGCTAATATCTGGAACACTACAATAATTGAAACATCACGTATCAACTCTGAACGTGGTTTTAATACATTAAATATTAGCATTGTTAAAAAAGGTCCTAAAACCAGATCAACCAGCAATATAACTTTGACCGCATCAAAAACGGAATGAATAGTATAAAAAGGTGCTGGATACCAGACAAAATAGATAACACTAAGAGCCAGTGATATAACAAATGCACTCGCCAAAAAATGTAGACCTGCTGCAATTAACCGCGTTGTCATAAAACAAACTCTCGTGAAAATATATAAAAGATAATAGCCGAGTTTTTTCTTATGTCATTATTTAACTCCATACAATCGATATAAAATTAAACGTAGAAATGCGGGGCACTATAGAAACTAAATCAGATGACATAAAACGATAGTATAATAAAAGTTCAGCAAAAAAAAAGAGCCTCCGAAGAGGCTCTTTCTTGATTACCGCTTAAGTAAGATTAGCGACAAACTGCTGGTAAATAGTTACCAGTAATTGTAGTACTCGCACCAGAGGCTGCATCACAAACCCATTCTAGAGTACCGGTTAAATTGGTAGCAGATAAAGGATTACCACCAATTGTAGGCATATAAGCTACTATATCAGTACCGGCACCCAACTGAGGCATTAACATAGTGACTTGAATCTCACCAGTAGTATCTATAACCTCGATTTCACCAATTCTAGCTGTTATGATATTAGCCTGGTCTGCAGCGATAACCGCTGCATATGCAGTAAGGCCAGCCATGCCATCATCGGCAAGCATTTCTGTCACACCAACTTTAATCGCACTGGCTGCAATTGCACCTTCAGTAACCTGTGCGCGTACTGTGTAATCCTGATATGCAGGTAGCGCCACTGACGCCAAAATACCGATAATCGCAATTACGATCATTAATTCAATAAGAGTAAAACCTTGTTGTAATGTTTTCATGTTTATCACCTGTATGGTTAATTATATTTATAGTTATTCATTTCGAAATCATTTATCGAGAAAAGTTAACTGAATTTCCTGTTAGCTACGCTCTATTACTGATTGTTATTAAAGCAATCCACATGCCAACTACATTTTTATAAATAAAAACAACAGGTTATTATAAATTCACGCCTACATAGCTTCAGCAGAAAGTGACAATTATTGTCAGAAAGTGACAATAATTGTCACTTTCTGTGTCCGCTTAGTCACAAACCAGTCAAAAACCATAATTTAATTCACTGCAGTTACTGCCATACAAATTTGATAGACCATTAACATGCCCACCCGTGTGCTCAGCAACCATATTTTAATTTTTTATCTGCGGACTTAAGAGCTCAATGTAGCCGCTCCTGAACACAATATTAATAGTATCGTCACCACCTTTTTTATAGCAAACATATTTTTTTCGGCTATGCTTACTCAATAATAATTTCAGTTTTACAATTCAAATAATAATAAAATTTCAGGAATTTCCATGGCTGCAGAAATCAAGCTTAACGGGCTCTCCAGGAAGCTAGTCTCAGATGGCCTGCTAGATGAAGAGCATGCGATTGAAGCGTTAAAAGGTGCGATTAAAGAGAAAATTTCTTTTACCAAATACCTTGTCGATAATAAAATTCTTGATGCCAGCAAGATCGCCATCGAGGCCTCCAAAGAATTTGGTCTGCCGGTTTTCGATCTGGATGCCATTGATCCAGAGTCCATCCCCAGGGACATTGTCGACGACAAACTTATCCATAAACATCATGCTTTACCCTTATATAAACGCGGCAACCGCTTATATATAGGCCTTTCTGACCCGATGAATCTTGCCGCGATCGATAATATCAAGTTTCAGACTGGCATCAATACTGAAGCCGTCCTGGTAGAAGAGGACAAGTAACCATAGATGGTAGACACAACGCGTGACAAGCGGGAAGAAGAGA
>CAJXZZ010000076.1 GCA_913065105.1 uncultured Gammaproteobacteria bacterium
TTGATGCAACCTTTACACATGAAACACTCCAGCTTAGATGAATTTAAAATATAAAATAATCTTAGTGGAGCAATATTTATGCCATATTATAAGTTGATGGTTTTAATGGTATTAATATATTGCGTCTTTCATATAAGTGTAAGGTTTTACGATCAGGTGTGTGATATCACTCACAGTCTATACTAGGCAAGGAAACCACTAGGGAATTGCTAGAGTCTAATAGTGATCCATACTTTGAATTAGAAGGTGAAGGCGATGGTTTAAGACCTATAAAAATATTAGAATCTAAAAACGATACAGAGTCTCTTGAATTAGTAAAAAGTTGTTTAAGTTAAAATGCATAACAAACGCATAAACACGGATATTTTGTTACGCTTCGCTTCACAAATTTCCAGTTATGCAAGATGTTATGCAAAATCAATAAAGGAATAATAAATGAAATTTGATAGCCTATGGAAAAATCATCCAACAGTAGAATTATTAATTGATGATGCTCCCTGCAAGAACAATGGCAAGAAGGCATTTGAAAATCAATGCGCTATACGGTTAGGCCAAGCTTTAATAAAATCAGGCGTAAACTTAAATTCTTACAAAGGCGCCAAATGTTGGTATAAGCATTTACCTGCACATATTCTACGCGCAGAAGAGCTGGCTAATTGGCTTAAATCTCCATTTTCACCGGTTAAACAAGTTATAGAATTCGAAGGAGTTAATTGCTTCAATCAAATAAGTGGCAAAAAAGGCATAATATTTTTTAAAGATTATTATGGCACTGGCAACCAAGGCGATCATATTGATCTCTGGGATGGTAGTCGTCTTACTAGATACAGCTCATGGTTTGAATTTGCAATTAGAGATGGGAGACACTATTCTGACGCCACTGTTTGGTTCTGGCCCCTAAACTGAGTATAAAAAATGAAAAATATACTATCTATAATATTTATATCACTACTCATTGGCTGCTCATCAGATGAGCACCCTTCATACAAACCAATACAAAACAACTTACCATTAGGCGGCCCATTAATTAACTATGACCCAAATAAAAGCTTAACTAACATACCCGAAGTAGAAAATTATCTTAATGAAAAAAATGCAGATATATTTAATAAATCACTTTCATGGTACGGAACTGAGTCAGAGTTCGGCTTTGAATATATTCATAACAAAAATGCAAAACAATTGGTAGATATAGTTAATTGCCTCAAAGTAAACTCACCAAAAAATCAAGAACAATGTTTCAACTAATGCATAACAAGCGGGTCAAGTGCGACGCGAAAAAGCGTCGCGCGCCTTACCCAAGTCGTTAATGTCCACTTTATATTGGATTTCTATAGCCCAATAAATCCGATCAAGAACCGCTAATGATTGATAGCAGGTATCCAAAGTTGTTCAAGGGAGCGTCACTTAATGACCGGTTTTGCTATGTTACTCTTAATCTCTGAGTGTCAGCTTAATGATTGTTCTGAGACCTTCATCTTCATGTTAATTTGTAAGATATAGTACAGAACTGTTTTATACTCTGTTAGATCAGGTTTGTGCCACTACAACTCAGCCGTTGTGTTGATATTCGTGATTTGTGAGAATACTTGTAAAACAAACTCAGTTATTTAGCGCGCCCTGGTTAACCCATAATTTCAATAATTCAATTTCCTCTGCAGTCAGCTTTTTTGCATCACCGTGAGGCATTCTCATCAACTCTCCGGCGCGTCCCTCTGTTAACTTGTTAAGTACGCTGCGCTTACTATCTCCTGGAATAATTACCGTGCCAAATATGGTTCCTTTCATCAGGGTATCATAGGACTGCATATCCATCCCGGTTCGAACATACCCGACACCGTTTGGTGGTTTGTGACATTGCAGGCATTTATCATTCAGTATCGGATCAATATCGTATTGAAAACTTACCGGTCTCTGGGTCGCACAACCGCTGATCAATAATAAAAAAAATATCGCACACGGATAAGTTCTTAAAGTCATATGATTTTACTCGCTGATATCATGTACATTGCTTGCACAGGTATTACAAAGGGGATCTGATATAGCTTCAGTTGTAGTCTGTTCATTCTTCAGCCATTCCCTCTCGGCTAAAACCCTGGAAATATTTTCCAGATTTATAAAACTGGTGTGCATTTCTTCCCTGATGGATTTCTTGATCAAAAACTTGCCTACCACAGGCGGAATATAAATATCCGGTTCCATATCGGAAAGATAGGTGACTTCACAATGGTCACCCAGTGGTTTGATGCGCCAGTGTGTTTGGCCTGATTTGAATTGACTCAACTCGGGAATAATTTCTGCATGCAGATCACCAGAGGGTAATATGTGTACTTTTTCAACTCTAACAAGTTCTTCGCAGAAACTGGCTGCGCATCCGATAACTTTGGTTCTTACGCTAACTGAGCCATCATCATTTTGCGCAAGCACTTCACTTTCAATAATAGATGGATTTAACCGGTATATATGCGTGTAATCTGTAAGCACGTAGCGCACATAATTGGCAGGCGCCGCAATAAGGGCAACCACTTTTATCTGGTAAACACCGCTTTGCTCATCAATTTCTATTTCAGGTCGTTTTCCTGATTGTAGAGTGGATGATATAAATTCCGATGTATCTTCGCTCTGTAGTGTGTCTCCTGAAATATCAGCTGGGTTTTCCGCTTGAGCTGTAGAAGAAAAAAACAATGCTCCAAAAAGTATCACTGGATATAGGTATCTCTTGCCATGTCCGACAGATGCGTTAATTACAGTTATATCTTTATAGTATTTCACTATATTCCCTATGCCTTTACTATTCTGGGAGTACAAAGAAAGGGTGAAGGCCAGGAGGTAGGACCTGATCACTTAATGGGCGTGTATATGAACACTCAACCAGTAATACGAACAAGGCATCAATGTCCTCCATTTGCCGAGTTCGCGGTGAGCGTATTAATCCAATCATGGCAGTCGCGTTGTACGGTGAGGTAATAAAATTATAAGGATTAAGATTCTAGAATCAATGCCATTCTGCAGAGGGTTCACTTGTACATGACTACAGGTGCCAGCTTTGCTCATTTTATAATATCCGCTTTGGGTAGTTGAGGCCATTGTTGAGAGTAGACACTGGCAGCATGTTAAAAATACGAATTTGTAGTTACCTGAAAATTATTTTTTTATGCCGTGTAACATCGTCCAGTCTTCATCAAACACTGGTTCATCCATATTGAAAAATTCACTATAAGTATTGAGTACCACTTCGGCCTGTTCTCTTAAGATACCAGATAACACGATGTCGCCTTTGGCTTTTGTGTGTTGGGCCAGTGTCGGCGCCAGTTCAGCAAGTGGCCCGCTGAGGATGTTTGCCATAACGATATCGTACTGTGTATCTGAATGTTGTTGGTAATAATCGTCAGGCAGATAGGTGTTTATTTTTTTAAGAACATCGTTTATTTCAGCATTGCTGTGCGTGGCGAGTAACGCCTGCGGGTCGATATCAACGCCATCAGATTGTCCTACGCCTAACATACAGGCCGCAATCGCCAGGATGCCCGAGCCACAACCATAATCCAGTAACGTGCCTTGGGTTTTAATGTTCTGATCTAACCAGCGTAAACACAGAGAGGTGGTGGGGTGTGTGCCAGTGCCAAAGGCCAGGCCTGGATCAAGTCGCAGATTGATTGCATCTGCTTCGGGTGGGTCTAGATGCAGTGGGCATACCCATAAACGTTCACCAAATTGCATCGGGTGATAATGATCCATCCAGGCGCGTGTCCAGTTCTGATCTTCCAGTATCTCTGTGCTGCAGCTGTAAGTTATGTCTGTCAGGCAATTGGCTATGGTATCGAGCAAAAACTGCTGGTTGTTGTCGAAGTTGAATAAACCGGTAATAACAACGGCGTTCCATATAGGTACTTCGTTTACGCCCGGCTCAAGAATGGGCTGGTCGGCCGCATCGGTTAAGGTGACGGTTTGTGCGCCAGCGGCGAACAGGCAGTCTTCTGCACCTTCGGCATTATCTTTTGTAGTGTTAATAGCAATTTGTAACCAGTTCATGGTTGTGGCCAGTATGGTAATTTATCTTTAGGCGGTGTAGCCTAACCGATAGTTTGATGTGCGTTGTAAGAAAATACTGAATAAATTCAATTGCTGGCTCGGTCTATGTGCCGAACTTGCGGAGGCAACGATGGATACACAAGCCTATAAAAATGCAAAGGATTCGCTAGAGGCTAAGGATTATAAAGCCGCGGAACGCGCTTTTAAGTTAGTGCTTGACTCTGTGGACGAAAATGATGAGCACTACAATAGTCTGCAGTCTTATTATGGTTTAACGCAGGTGCTTAATGCGGATAAAAATGGTTTGTTGTTATGCCGTGATGCGGCTAGCAATGAAGTATCTGATGGTGACGTATTTCTCAATCTGGCCTGCGCTGAATGGCATAGTGGCAACCGTAAACGTGCTTTCGATGCGATCCGTCACGGTATAACCATCGATGCTGATCACAAGCAGTTAAATAATGCCTGCGCCAGGCTCGACTGTCGCAAAAAATGCTGTTTTGGTTTTTTGCCGCGCGACCACAAGTTAAACCGCTTCTTTGGCCGTTTATTCCGTCGACCTGGTTCTATGTTAACGGTTCATAGTCTGCTTTTTTAAGATTTTCCCCAGTTTTTCCTGTGCTTAAAAGCTTTTAACTTGTCAGTTTAAGATTAGTGTAAAATCCCCGCCGGGAGTTGGCCAGGCAATCGCGCCAGATAATCTTAGGGTTGTCTGGGGAGGAAAGTCCGGGCTCCATAGGACAGAGTGCCAGGTAACGCCTGGGAGGTGGAAGCCTACGGAAAGTGCAGCAGAAAATAAACCGCCAACTTTGGTTGGTAAGGGTGAAATGGTGCGGTAAGAGCGCACCGCGCAACTGGTAACAGTTTGTGGCATGGTAAACCCCACTCGGAGCAAGACCAAATAGGGGAACATAATGCGTGGTCCGCGCTGTTCCCGGGTAGGTTGCTTGAGGTGCATGGTGACATGTTACCCAGATGAATGATTGCCCACGACAGAACCCGGCTTATCGGCTGACTCCCTTTTTTTAAGTTATCCGTTGTTAGTTGAGGCGTTAATGGCCGTTGACTTGTCTTAATTTCGGTTAAAAACTAACCTTTTACTGGTTAGTTCTAGTAAAAACAGTTTCTGGTAATATTCAGTAACATTCCATACTTAAAGTAAGTTATTAGCTTCTATGAGCAAGTTAATGATTTAAAGAGCATATCCTGTATTAGTTTTCCCTGTTTTTCTTAATTATTAGCTAAGTTGCTGTCAGCTATAGATTTTTTTGTATTTCTAGATACAAAAATGCTTGACATTAGGTGGTCAGAATACCTATAGTGTCATCATGTGGGGAAAAGTGGGGAATTGTGGTTTTATTCACCATTCTTGTTCCCGAGTGAATTAACCGGACGCGATAACAATAATAAAAATGCATTTTCGTGGAATCAACAATATCTCTATAGACGCCAAAGGCAGAATGGCAATGCCTGCTCGTTATCGCGAGTGCCTGCTTGAAGGCTGTGGTGGGCGTCTGGTGGTAACGGTTGATCAGGATCATTGTCTGCTGGTTTATCCTCTGCCGGAATGGGAAATTATCGAAAACAAGTTAATTGCCTTGCCTAGCTTAAACAAACAGGCCCGTCTGTTGCAACGTTTATTAATCGGACATGCCACCGAGCTGGATATGGATGCGCAGGGCAGAATTTTATTACCAAATATGTTGCGAGAATTTGCTGGTTTGAATAAGAAAGCCGTAATAATTGGTCAGGGTAAAAAGCTGGAAATATGGGACGAAGATACCTGGAGCGTAAACCAGGAAGAGTGGGTGGCAGCGGTTCAGGCCGATGAAGGTGAGCTTCCAGCAGCGCTGGAAGAATTGTCGCTCTAAACGTTTGTCGAATGGGCGATTTCAATCACCAGGCAGTGCTTTTAGAAGAAGCACTGGAGTCGCTGAATATTCGTCCATCGGGTATTTATATTGATGCAACATTTGGCAGGGGCGGTCATAGCCGTGCCATTTTGCAGCAGTTAAACGAAGAGGGTCGCCTGATTGCATTTGATCAGGATCCTGAGGCAGTCGCATATGCAGAGCAGCAGTTTGCCGATGAGCCGCGTTTAACAATAGAACACTGTAACTTCAATCAGGTGGCTGACGTGGTTGCGCAACATGGTTTGACCGGAAAAATAGATGGCGTGCTGATGGACCTTGGGGTTTCGTCGCCGCATCTTGATGACGCTGAACGTGGTTTCAGTTTCATGCGTTCGGGACCGCTGGATATGCGTATGGATACCAGTCAGGGTGAAACGGCCGGACAGTGGCTGGCTAGAGTTAAACCGGATGATTTAATACATGTGCTGAAAAGATTCGGTGAAGAAAAATTCGCTAGAAGAATTGCAACGGCCATTGTTGACACCCGTGCTGAACGTGAGATCACCCAGACGGGTGATCTGGCTGAAATCATTTCAAATGCAATTCCAGTAAAAGAAAAACATAAACATCCTGCGACGCGTAGTTTTCAGGCAATTCGTATTTATATTAACCAGGAATTGCAGGCTATCGAGCAGGGCTTGAAAGGTGCTGTTTCAGTGCTGGCGATAGGTGGTCGTCTATCGGTGATCAGTTTTCATTCGCTGGAAGACAGGATCGTAAAACGATTTATGCGAGATATTTCCAGTCGGCCAAAACTGCCTGCTGGTTTACCTGTTATGGAAGCTGATATAGAAGTGCCTTTTCGACTGGTTTCAAAGCCGGTAGTGGCAAGTAATGAAGAAGTAAATCTTAATCCCAGGTCTAGAAGTGCGCGACTACGTGTACTGGAGAGGCGATTATGAATGACAGGCAGCGCATATTAATTGTGATTACGCTTCTATTTAGTCTGGTATTGGCTTCAGCCATTTTGCTGGTTTATAGCAAACATCAGAGTAGAAAAATTTTTGTTGAGTTGCAGCAGTTGAAGCATGAGGTCAATGCATTGAATACGGAATGGAGTCAGTTACAGTTAGAGCAGAGCGCATGGTCGGGACACGGCCGTATTGAGCGCGTTGCCAGCAAGCGTTTATCAATGGTTATGCCAGATTCTAGTGACGTGGTATTTGTAGAATAGTGAAAACATATCGTAACAATAAGTCTGATACAAGGGCGTCTATGGTGTGGCGGCGTTTATCTGTTGCAGTCGTATTTTTGTCGTTAACGGCTGCGCTATTAGTGAAAACGCTGGATATGCAAATATTGCGTAGCGAGTTTTTTGAGCAGCAAGGTGACGCGCGCCAGCTTCGTACGGTGTCGATTTCTGCGCATCGCGGCGATATCGTTGATAGATATGGTGAGCCTTTTGCAGTGAGTGCGCCGGTTAACAGTGTTTGGGTAAACCCTCAGGTCGCAATAAATAATCTGGATGCACTTGCCTCCGTGGCTGATCTGCTGTCACTGGATAACATCAGTTTAAAAGAAAAAATTAAACGTAATTCACAACGCGAATTTTTATATTTAAAACGTCATGCATCGCCAGAACTAGCCGATGAAGTGATTGCGCTAAAAGTACCGGGTGTATCCCTGTTAAATGAATATCGTCGTTACTACCCAAGCGGTGAAGTGGCTGCACACGTTATTGGCTTTTCTGATATTGACGATAACGGCCAGGAAGGTATTGAGTTAGCATTTAACGAATGGTTAAAAGGTCTGCCAGGTAAAAAACGTGTTATCCGTGATCGCCTGGGGCGTGCATTTGATGATATCGAGCGTATTCGTTCTGCGCAGCCAGGAAAATCAATAAAGTTAAGTCTAGATAAAAGATTGCAGTATGTTACTTACCGTACCCTGAAAGCGGCGGTGTTGAAACACAATGCGGTTGCTGGTTCAGCCGTGGTGCTTGATGTGCGCACCGGTGAGGTTCTGGCGATGGTGAATCAGCCTTCATATAATGTAAATGATAGAAATCAGATGCAGCCACAGGCGATGAGAAACCGCGCGGTAACCGACGTGTTTGAGCCGGGTTCAACGATGAAACCGTTAACTATTGCTGCGGCGTTGGAGAGTGGACGTTGGAAACCTTTTTATAAAGTCGAAACTGCGCCGGGTCATATGCAGATAAATGGTAATACGATTCGAGATCATAAAAATTATGGTGATCTTGATGTTGGTGGTGTGCTGGAAAAATCCAGCAATGTCGGTATCAGTAAAATTGCTTTAGCCATGGATGCAGAACAACAATGGTCGATGTATCAGAAGTTGGGTCTGGGTGTGGTTACTGGCAGTGGTTTTCCAGGTGAGGCAAGTGGTCGGCTTTCTTTGAACGCGTTGAACAATGATTTTGAGCGAGCGTCATTGGCTTTTGGCTATGGGGTATCGGTTACGCCTTTACAGCTTGCCCATGCTTACTCTGCTATTGCGGCCGATGGCATCTTGCGTCCAGTTAATTTTTTATTCGATGCGGATAGAGACCCGGCTGAAGTTGTCGAGGGTGAACGTGTGATGTCAGCAACTACCGCGCGAGCGGTGCGCAAGATGATGCAGCGCGTGGTGTCTGACAAAGGTACGGGTAAACGTGCAAAAGTAGCTAATTATAGTGTGGCAGGTAAAACCGGCACAGTTCATAAGTTTGTTGCTGGCGGTTATGCGGAAGATCGTTATCTTTCAATATTTGCCGGCATGGTTCCGGCAGATAATCCTGAGTTAGTGATGGTAGTGATGATAGATGAGCCTAGAAATGGTGAGTATTTTGGTGGCCTGGTTGCGGCGCCAGTATTTAGTCAGGTGATGTCAGGAGCGATGCGTTTATTAGATGTGACTCCCGACAGGATTGTTAAAAAACAGTTAATGAATGCGGGCACACCAAAACAAAATAAATCGATTATGGTGGCGGTACATGATGATGAATAATGAAGTCGCATTAGATTATCTGCTAGAAGGCTTTATTGATGATGCTCTAATAGAGCAGTGTCGAAATATAACTATAAATGCATTAGTGCAGGACAATCGTAAGGCGCGAGCGGGTAATCTTTTTATCGCGCACCAGGGTTATAACACACATGGTTTATTGTATGCGCAGGACGCCGTTGCAAAAGGCGTTAGTGTTGTCTTGTGGGATGGTGATTTAGAAAATAGAAATGAAATTCTTGATTCGATATCCAATAAAGTGCTGTGTATTCATTGTCATGATCTGAAAAATAAAGTGGGTTCAATAGCGTCACGTTATTATGAGCAGCCATCACTTTCACTGAACGTGATAGGTGTCACTGGTACAGATGGAAAAACGTCGATCGCACATTTTCTTGCGCAGTGTCTCGACGCTTATGATGTTCATTGTGGTGTATTAGGTACATTAGGTAATGGTTTTATCAATGATCTGCATCCTACCGGTTTAACCACGGTTGATGCCTTACTGGTTCAAAAAACACTTTTTGATATTCAGCAGGCAGGCGCAAGACACGTAGTAATGGAAGTGTCATCGCATGGTCTTGATCAGGGGCGGGTGAACGGTGTGGCTTTTACCACCGCGGTGTTTAGCAACATGGCGCAGGATCATCTGGATTATCATGGCACGCTTGATAATTATGCAGCTGCAAAAAAACGTCTGTTTTATACTCCGGGTTTAGGTAGTGCGGTCATCAACCTCGATGATGAGTTTGGTCGAAAGCTTGCTAGAGAAGTGCGTGAGCATGTCTGTGTCTGGGGTTACAGTCTAGAAAAAGACATTTCTGCATATAAAGATTGTGCTGACTATTTTGTTAATGCAACGGAAATAAAAGCGTTTGATCGTGGTTATCACCTGTCAGTTTCGACGCCGAAGGGTGAGGGTTGTTTTGATATTCCTCTGCTGGGACGGTTTAATGTTTCAAATGCATTAGCCGTGTTAGCTACGCTGTTGGTCAGTCAGCTTTCTTTTGAAAAAGCGATGAGCAGTCTTACTGCTGTTCATTCTGTTGATGGTCGCGTAGAGATTATTGCCGAATCAGAAAAACCTGTTGTGGTTGTAGATTATGCGCATACAGAGCAGGGCCTTTCCGCTGTCTGCCAGTCCATGCGTGAGCATTTTGAAGGCGATATCTGGTGCGTGTTTGGTTGCGGCGGTGATCGTGATCGCAGTAAACGACCATTGATGGCAAAAGTTGCAGAAAAATACGCAGACAGAATTATTGTTACCACCGATAATCCGCGCCACGAAGAGCCGCAGAGTATTATCGATGAGGTTTTGACGGGTTTTTCATCATTGAAAAATGTTGAAGTAGTGCTCGATAGGCGTCAGGCAATTGATATTGCCATTACCAATGCGCAACCAGGGGATGTTGTCCTGTTGGCTGGTAAAGGTCATGAGACCAGTCAGATCGTCGGTGATGTACATATCGCTTTTGACGATCGCCGTGTCGCACGTGAGTTTTTGGCCGCCAGAGAAAGCGGAACGCTAGCGTGATGATGATGTCGCAAATTGCCAAAGCTTTAGATGCCACGTTGCTTGGTCAGGATGTGATGATGACGGGTGTGTCAAAAGATACACGAGATATTCATGCAGGCGATCTTTATGTGGCACTTAAAGGTGATCGATTTGATGGCCATAAGTTTGTTTTAGAGGCAAACGCTGCGGGCGCGGTTGGCGCATTGGTAAGCGAGCCGCAAACTGAAGCTTTTGCGCTCGATGTGCCGCAAGTGCAGGTCGATGATACTCGCATTGCTCTAGGTCAGCTGGCAGCCTACTGGCGGCAAAAATTCACCGGGAAATTAATTGGTATTACCGGTAGTAACGGTAAAACTTCGGTAAAAGAAATGTGCCGCAAGATTCTTATCGATTATGCAGGTGCTGTGTCTGTGTTATCAACAAAAGGTAATCTAAATAATGATATTGGTTTACCGATGACCTTGCTGGAGCTGACAGAAAAGCACCAGTTTGCCGTTATTGAAATGGGTGCAAATCATGTTGGTGAAATTGATTATTTGACCACCATCGCCCGGCCGGATGTTGCGCTGGTGAACAATGCGGGAGCTGCGCACCTGGAAGGTTTTGGTTCGTTGGAGAATATCGCAAAAGCGAAAGCTGAAATCTATAACGGGTTATCAGAAAACGGTATTGCGGTTATCAATCAGGATGATGCGTTTGCCTCGTACTGGAAAGATTATTGTTCCGGCATTAAAACGGTCAGTTTTTCTATGCTGGATGAAAGCGCTGATGTTTTTGCGAAATATATAGATGATAACCATTATCAGATTATTAGCAAAAGCGAACAGGCTGATTTAACGCTTAAAGTTCCCGGTAAACATAATGTGATGAATGCGTTGGCGGCAACAGCAGTAATGCTGTCGCTTGAATTGCCATTGCAGAGCATCGTGAAATCGCTTTCTGAATTTGAAAATATACAGGGTCGGTTGACGGTTAGATATTCAGCTGCAGGTTATCAGGTTATTGATGATACTTATAATGCGAATCCACTTTCTGTGACAGCGGCTATCGATGTGCTTGCTGATATGCAAGGTGATACGTTTCTGGTTTTAGGTGATATGGCAGAGTTGGGTGAGCATGCAGAAAAGTTACACAGTGAAATTGGCAGTAAAGCAAAAGATGCTGGTATCAATAATTTGTATGCTACGGGAAAGTTAAGTGTAAATACAGTTGAAGCGTTTGGTGATAATGGATTTTATTTTAAAAATAAAAACGAATTAATAGATGCATTAAAAGAAAATTTAACAGCAGGTGCAGTTGTATTAGTAAAAGGTTCTCGCAGTGCGGCTATGGAAGAAGTAGTTGAATGGATATTAACCCACAAAAATAATAACAAGAGGGTGAACTAATGTTTTTGACATTAGCTGAATATCTACAACAGTATGAAAGCGGATTTTCCGTTTTTCAATATATTACTTTACGCGCCATTCTTGGCACCATTACCGCACTGGTTTTATCCCTCGTGATCGGACCAACCATGATACGTAGGTTGTCCAGTTATAAGATTGGTCAGCAGATACGTGATGATGGTCCGCAATCACATTTGTCTAAAGCAGGCACGCCTACTATGGGCGGCGCACTCATTCTGGTTGCAATCGCAATCAGTACTTTGTTGTGGGCTGACTTGTCCAGTGAAAAAATCTGGGTGGTGTTAGGCGTTACTCTGGCGTTTGGTCTGATCGGTGGCGTCGACGATTATAAAAAACTGGTTTATGGAAATTCAAAAGGCTTATCTGCCAGGGCTAAATATTTCTGGCAGACCGTATTTGGTTTTGCTGCAGCATACTTTATTTTTAGTAGCGCAAAAACACCTGTTGAAACCACCTTGATCGTACCGTTTATGAAAGATGTATTGCTGCCATTGGGTGGTGGTTTTGTCGTGCTCACATACCTTGTGATCGTCGGTAGCAGCAATGCGGTCAATTTAACTGATGGTCTGGATGGTCTGGCGATAATGCCGACAGTAATGGTTGCCGGTGCGCTTGGTGTGTTTGCTTACCTTACCGGGCATGCAAACTTTTCTGGTTACCTGGGTATTCCCTATGTGGCCGGTGTTGGTGAGTTAACGATTTTCTGTGGCGCGATAGTAGGTGCAGGTCTAGGTTTTTTGTGGTTTAACACCTATCCTGCGATGGTCTTTATGGGCGATATCGGCGCACTCGCATTGGGCGCGGCGCTGGGTGTGATTGCAGTGTATGTCAGGCAGGAACTTGTACTGGTCATCATGGGCGGGGTTTTTGTGATGGAAACTGTGTCGGTTATTTTACAGGTTGGCTCATATAAATTAACGGGTAAACGAATCTTTCGTATGGCGCCGATTCATCACCATTTTGAATTGAAAGGCTGGCCGGAGCCACGAGTGATCGTTCGCTTCTGGATCATTACGGTGGTGCTTGTACTAATTGGCCTGGCTTCCTTAAAAGTTAGATAGATATTTTATTAGAGTGGAATGAACGCATTAAATACAATGACTGTTAAGCCTGAACAAGCTGTTTATACACTGGTCGTCGGACTGGGTAAAACAGGCTTGTCTGTGGTGCGCTATCTGCGTGCTTTAGGCGAGGCAGTGATCGTTGTTGATAGTCGTGACATTCCACCGGGTCTTAAAGATTTAAGCAACGAATATAGTGATGTTGAATGTTTTACAGGAAAGTTTGATACCGCTTTGTTTGTTAACGCGCATCGGATAGTTGTAAGCCCAGGTGTGGCCCTGGCAGAACCTGCATTGATTGAAGCAAAAAATAATAATATCGAAATCATCGGCGATATAGATTTATTTGCGCATGAGGTGATGGCGCCGGTTGTAGGTATAACAGGGTCTAATGGTAAATCAACAGTAACAACCTTGCTGACATTGATGGCATCACAGGCTGGAAAAAATGCTGTCGCTAGCGGTAATATCGGTACGCCGGTACTCGATTCGTTAGATGATGACATTGAGTTATATGTACTAGAGTTATCGAGTTTTCAATTAGAAACGCTGCAGTATCTGCCGATGAAAGCTGCGGTGGTATTAAATATCAGTGCCGATCATCTGGACCGTTACGAGAACCTTTCCGCTTATGCTATGAGCAAACAGGTTATCTATGAAAACGCTGAGGTATTGATTCTAAATAAAGATGATGTTCTAGCGAGTCGGATCAGTGTGCCAAAAAAACAACAGATCCGTTTTACATTGAACAAGCCTGAAACCAATGAATTTGGTCTATGCGAAGGCAGTGATGAGACGGTGAGTTTGTGTTTTGGAGAGCAACAGTTGATTGCTGTTGATCAGCTAAAGATTAAAGGTTCCCATAATTTACAGAATGCATTGGCTGCGCTGGCTTTAGGGTCGGCGATTGGTCTGCCATTAGAAAGTATGCTTGAAACCTTAAAAGAATTTAAAGGTTTGAGACACCGTACGCAATTTGTTGCAGAAATAAATGGCGTTAACTGGATTAATGATTCCAAGGCGACAAACGTCGGCGCAACTATAGCTGCGCTTACCGGGTTGCCTGGTAAACATGTTTTGATCGCAGGTGGTGAATCAAAAGGGGCTGATTTTTCTGAACTCGCTGAAGCGGTAAAAGATCATTGTCGTGCAGTGATACTGATGGGCAATGATGCTGAAAAGATCAGGTCTGTTTTGCCTGACGATATAACAGTCGAAATGGTAACGGATATGCAGGCTGCTGTGCTGGCTGCAAAGTCGCTGGCAATGCCTGGTGATAATGTTTTGCTGGCGCCAGCATGTGCCAGTTTTGATATGTTTGAAAATTTCGAACACCGTGGTGATATGTTCATACAGGCAGTAGAAACTTTATCAGAGGTGTCATCGTGAGTGTGACGGCTGATATGTTCTCTAAATTACAGTCGGTTGCGTTGCCGAAGGGTAAATCGTTTCCCTGGTTTGATCTGAAAGTAGAACTGGATGATTTTGACCCAGTGTTATTAATAGTTTTTGTCTCATTGCTTACTATTGGCATCATCATGGTGGCTTCCTCTTCGATAAGTGTTGCCGACAGAAATTTTTCAAATCCGTTTTATTATCTGCAGCGCCAGTTGGTGTTTGTTGTTTTGGGTGTTGCTGCTGCATTAACCGTTTTTAAAATTCGTCTTGTGCAGTGGGAAAAGTCTGGCATGGCATTGTTAATATTTGCTCTGTTCCTGCTGGTGTTGGTACTGGTCCCGGGTATTGGGAAAACGGTTAATGGTAGTACGCGCTGGTTGCCTTTAGGTTTTATTAATCTGCAGGTATCCGAACTGGTCAAGTTATTTCTGGTGATCTATGTTGCCGGTTATCTGGTTCGTCATGGTGATGCCGTGCGACGCAGTTTGTGGGGATTTCTGAAACCGATGATGATGGTTGGTATCGCCGGTCTGTTGTTATTGATAGAGCCAGATTTTGGCGCCACCGTTGTTATCATGGGTACAGTGTTGGCTATGACATTTTTAGCAGGCGCTCGATTTGTTCAGTTTATATCGTTTGTTACCCTGTTCGTCTGTGCAGCGATGCTATTGGTGGTGACATCGCCATACCGTATGCAACGTCTGACGTCATTTGCTAATCCATGGGCTGATCCGTTTGATAGCGGTTTTCAGTTAACGCAATCACTCATTGCTATTGGTACTGGTGGCTGGTTTGGTACCGGTCTTGGTGGCAGTGTGCAGAAGTTGTTTTATCTACCTGAATCGCATACTGACTTTTTGTTTGCAGTTTTATCAGAAGAATTAGGTTTTATCGGTGTTGCGGTAGTTATTTTATTATTCAGTATGCTGTTTTTTAGATCACTGAAGATCGCTTCACAGGCGGAAGCGGCAGGTAATTATTTTGCGGCATACATGGCTTACGGTATTGGTATCTGGTTATCGATGCAGGCGATTATTAATATGGGCGTCAATGTCGGCCTGTTGCCAACTAAAGGTTTAACATTGCCGTTGATGAGTTATGGCGGTAGTAGTTTAGTCGTTAGTTGTATGGCCATAGGTCT
>CAJXZZ010000077.1 GCA_913065105.1 uncultured Gammaproteobacteria bacterium
GATTACTAGATATTTGGAAAAATAATAGGTGGCCTGCTCGTAATCCTGTTTCGCATAGTTAACCACTCCACTTAACAGTAGTGTCGGTGCGTGGCCTGGCGCTACCTTTAATATTTTCTGCAGATATTCTTTTGCACGATCAAACTCCTTTTCCTCGAAAGCCGCAACGGCTGCGAAGTAAAGAGCTTCTGGGTCGCCAGAGTTTCTTGTAAGCAAAGCATCGCGTGACTTATGCGCCAGCTCAAAATCGTTTTGGAGTATAGCGAGCTTCAGTATGCATATATGCGCTTGTCTTGTATCCGGCGACATTATTTTGCCTGAATTTGAATCTATTATTTGCTGACAAATAGTAATCGCAGCCGCAATATCTTTTTCCTGTATCGCCAGCTCGGCTTTTTGCATCAACAATGCCGAGTCATCAGGATATAACTCCAGCGCTTTTGACAGAGTAGCGCCTGCATCTACATACTGCTTATCTACCAACTGTAACTGAATGGTGGTTTTTAAAACTTCATAGGCTTCTGCATCTATATTCTCGGCAGCGACAAGTAAATTTTTAGCCTGTAATGAATCGCCCTCAGCCAGAGCGGCTGCCGCCTTGATCGCCAGCATATTTGCCTGTGCAGTTGTTGACCAGCCATCAGCGCTGGCTTTATCATCAATTATCTCCTTATATTCTCTCAGTGCCAGCATTGCTTGCATTTTGCCTATAGTCGCTTCTTCAGATGACCCACCGGCTTCAATCGCACGCTGAAACTCTTTTTTGGCTGATGCAAAATCCCCAGCTCCCATGTTAACTTTCCCGAGTAAATATCGTGCCTCTGCATTTTTCGGATTGGCTTGCAGAATGTTTTTTAATTCTATTGCTGCATAACTAACCTTCTTCTGCGCCAGGTACTCTTTGGCTCGCTGCACCATTTGCTCCTCACTTGCTCCAGCACAGGACGCAAGCAACAATGGCACAATCACAAAAAAAACTCTCGTCCACTTAATACCATTTACTTCAGGGATTCTCATCTCATTCTCCAAATATAATTTCTTTTTCTACGTTATAAACAAGAGCCAAACAAATCAATCTCTTAATTTTTCTGTTTCAATACTAAGATCAAACCGTCGTTTCACCATCCGGCACTGTAATACTTAAAGGTCTTTAAAAATACACGCAATATCTTACCCAGTATCGCAGTAGCTACAGCGATCATTACTATCAAGACGGCTAATTAAACCATAGCTGATTGCCAGTGACTTCACTTATTTAAATTCAGCGGTATAAGTACCCGCCCACTATTTTCCCGGATCGGGAATATCCAATTTCTTAATCAGTTTATATAAAGATGGCCTACTGATACCTAGTGCCGCTGATGCGTGAGTTACATTATTACTATAGATAGATAATGTTTTAAGAATCAGAGCACGCTCGACTGCCTCTCTCGCCAACTTCAGATTAAGCGATTGCTGATCGACTTTTTCTGTAAAACCCATATCCTCGGGTGTTATTCTGTTACCCTCTGAGAGCACAACTGCACGCTTTATCCGATTCTCAAGTTCACGCACATTACCGGGCCATTCATATGAATCAATCGCCGCTCGAGCCTGCTCTGTAAACCCCCGAAAACTGCGTCCATTCTTTTCGCTGAACCGCTGTAGAAATGTTTGCGCTAATAATAATTTGTCGGTTTCTCGTTCACGTAGGGCAGGAACATCGATTACAATCTCACTGATTCGAAAAAACAGGTCCTCTCGGAAGCCACCTTCTTTGATTAACTGGTCAAGGTTACGATGCGTCGCACAGACGATGCGCACATCCACTTCTATGGTGCCACGCCCGCCAAGACGCTCGATGACCCGCTCCTGTAAAAAACGTAACATTTTTGCCTGTAGCGGCATCGGCATATCGCCAATCTCATCAAGAAAAAGTGTGCCTCCGCTGGCCGTTTCTATTTTTCCTTTGGTCTGTTTTACCGCGCCGGTGAATGCGCCTTTTTCATAACCGAACAATTCACTCTCTAATAAGTTATCCGGTATGGCGGCACAGTTAAGCGCAACAAAAGGTTTGTCTTTTCGTGGACTTAGCCGGTGCAATGCCTGAGCAAATAGTTCTTTACCCGTACCACTTTCACCTAAAATTAATGATGTTGCTTCTGATGGCCCGACTTTCTCTAGCAGTCTACATGCATTCAGCATCGTATTACTTGCACCCACTATACCATCCAGCGGCGAACCGCCTTCAGCAATAGCCAAACGCCGGTTTTCTTTTTCTAATTCATATAACTGATATGCACGATCAACGATTAATCCTAAAACATCAGGGTCGATCGGCTTTTGATAGAAATCATAAGCACCTATAGAAATGGCTTCCAGCGCATTCGTGCGGTCATCATTACCGGTAACGACTATCACTTTTGTATGCGGTGCAATATTAAGAATCTCCTGCAATGCCGCCAGGCCTTCGCTGGCGTTTGTAGGGTCAGGCGGCAAGCCTAGATCCAGGGTCACCACGGGGATATCATGTGTTTTTAAGTGCGCAATCGCTGACTCACGATCACTGGCGAGATAAACCTGATAACCATCAAAAGACCATTTTAACTGCTTCTGTATTCCTGGATTATCTTCTACGACCAGAAGTGGCTTTAACTTATTACTTGCCATAATTCACAATTATTTTCCCGGTATATTAATATTTTTAGGTCACACCAACTATTTACATACATCTTTATTTAGGAAGGAGATGAATTAGATAGGGATATTCAATGTGATTATAGTCCCTTTTTCAGGTTTGCTTTGAACCCTGATATCCCCGCCCAGCTGGCGAATAAACTCACGGCTTTCAAACATACCAATACCCATACCTGCATTACCTTTCGTCGTATCAAAGGCCTTAAACAAACGTTCACGTATAAAATCCTCATCCATACCATGACCGCTGTCCCTTATTTCAATGACGTAGATATTTTTCAATGCCGACAGTGTCAATAAAACTTCACCGTCATCTTCTGTTGCCTGTTGCGCATTATCTACCAAATGAGCAAGAACGTTACGTAACCGCCCTTTCTCCAGGGTAACAAAACTATCTTGTGAATGTGCGTGAAAACCGGGCGATGGTAATTGGTGCTGTTTAGAGGTGATGACCTCCTCCACGAGCGCAGCCAGATCAACTCGAACTTTCTTTTCATCCTGCGCCTTCTTATTGCGCAGCTGTTCAAGCAAACGACTTATATCACTAGCGGCGTTTTTAACTGTTGCAAAAGCATCTTCAATGAATGCCGGGTTACCAGTATGCTTTTTAGCATTGAGTGACACCAGCTCCAACTCAGCAGCTATGTTCTTTAAATCATGCACCATAAAGGCAGAGAGACGACTAAATACTTCAAACTGTTTAGCCTCCGCCAATTGTGCAGATGTCGTCAGCACAATCAGATGACTGGCAACCTGTTTTGCTGCAGTTTTTAATAGATCACGATCTTCCCAGTTAATCGAGCGTACGACAAGCGGGCTTGCCAGCACGACAAAGCCAAATATCTCACCAGCACCAAGCAAAGGAACTATGAGCCAGGGGCTGTTAACCTGCTTTAACCATTCAGGCAGATTTAATCCCTCGTATTCATCAGCCCGGCTTTCAATTTCCAGCAAATTTACAACAAACCCCGTGTTATCAAGATATTTTATTAAAGAATCAGATGAATTCATCACCACGCTTAATTGCTGGCTGTTCCAGGCAGCAGTATTATTAAATTCATCTTTCTCACCTCGCAACCACAGCTGTCCAGCGCGTGCATCTACGATGTGCGCCATCGCCTGTATGACCGCCTGATAATGATCCTTACTTGGCGCACTTTCATTCAGGCTTTCTGTCAGCCTTAGCCATTCAATACGATAATCATATTTATTCTTATAAAAGTGCTTACCTAAAAACACCTTTATCCAGGCACGCAACTGCGAGGATGACATTACAGCGAACAAAAAGACTATCGCCAGAATAATTACCATTACCTGACCGACTCTGCCCCAACTGCCACCATATTCTCTCAGGTAATAACCTGCAGCTGACATTGCGAGCAGATAAAACCCGCCCGCTAGAATAGCAGTCGTATTTAATACGATATCTCTGGATACAAAAATATTTAGTGACCAGTTTTTATTTCGAGCCGATGCAATGGCGAGCAAAGGTACCCCGACAAGATGTACAAGACCTCTGGCCTCCCACAAATTCTGATCGATACTGCGGAACAGCAATGCATCAGCATACATATAGAAGTCAAAAGCAAATATTCCACCAGCCCCGAGAAACAGGTACTTGGTCGCCCAGCGATAATGTGCCGACATATTTCGAAACAGTTGCTCAAGTATTGCCAGACTGACCAAAGCAAGAATTACATTTCCTGCTATACCAAGAACAAACTGACCTGACAGAGAAAATGCACCGGCTAATATCTCATTCAAGATCAAAAAAATGGCAAAACCAACTGTGAGAGGCATCGCCCAGCGGATAAATTGTTGATAACTGCTTTTTTTCTGACCAACTTCTGATAAAGCCACATCAAATAGCTTTAATAGAAACACGTACCAGACTATATATCGTATTACTTCAAATACTTGATAATATAAAAGATAAAATTCATCATGCTGTGAAATTTTTACCGCTATTAGTGCCCAACAGGCGCTGACCAACATAGCAATAAACAACAACTTGCCCTGCAGGCTCTCACGCCAGCTAAATAGCAATAGTAATGCGAATACACCATAGGCTATCGCGGCCCCAAGATAACTATAAAGTCCTAAATTCATATAACTCAGTCAATATACACAACACCAGATATGTCAGCTTAAATGATCAACTTACGGATTGTAACTTGTGTAAGATATTTTTATAGTAAAGTTTGAGCTATGGTTAACCGATAAAACACAAAACGGCTCCGACCCCACTGCCTGATGAGGTGGCAAAAAAACCATCACCAATTCATCATACATACCATCTAGTTAACAAAAACACGCTCTGAATTCTTTGTTCAGCTCTAAAATAATAAATGCAGCCCAAATAAATCTAAATTACGGCTTCAATCTGTCTTTTGTTAAACACGATGACAAAAATATGCATATTCAACTACTTTATTGCGCACCTTTACCCAACATGACAACCTCAGCTGTCTGCAACAGGATTAACATATCCAGCAACACGCTGTAATTTTTAACGTAATAAAGATCATATTGCAGCTTTTGAATACTGTCTTCTTCTGTGTCCCCGTAGGAATAACACACTTGCGCCCAGCCGGTTAAACCAGGCTTTACCCTGTGGCGCTCTTCATAATAGGGGATTGTTTTAGCCAGTTTTTCGACAAATTCAGGCCGTTCTGGTCGTGGCCCGACGAAACTCATGTCACCCTTTAATACATTAAATAGCTGGGGTAGCTCATCAAGCCGGCCTTTTCGGATAATCTTACCCACACGTGTTATACGCGAATCGTTCTTCGACGCCCAGCGTGCGACACCATCTTTTTCGGCATCGGTAGCCATGCTTCGAAATTTGTAGATCTGGAACGGCAAGCCATCCTGCTTAACGCGTGTCTGACTATACAAAATCGGACCGCGGCCGCCACTTTCTATAAAAATTGCAATGCTAACCAATAACATAAATGGCAGAGCCACTGGCAATAAGATTAAAACAACCAGTATATCCAGCACTCGTTTTCCGATACGCCTAAATGTGCCAATCCGAAACCCGTCAGAAAGATATAACCAGCTAGGATTAAGCATATCCAGCCTTATCTTTCCGACACGGCGCTCGAAAAATGTCACCAGGTCCAGAATATTAATACCACTCATCTTGCATTCGATGAGCTCTTTTGTTGGGAAATAAGATGAGCGCCTGTCATCCACAGCAATCACAATTTCATCAATGTCCTGGTCTTCGACATAATGAATCAATGACTTATCTGTTTTTACAACTTCATCGCTCGATACTTCTTCATCACCCGGCATAGCAACATATGAAATAACATTTAACCCTCTCAGCTCACCCTTTTCTATTGCATCACGGATATAACCTGCATTTTTACCCGCGCCTAGCACCAGCACACGTGTCCACATAGTCTGCTCTTTAACCACCTGTATAAAGAACAGACGTACGATACAAATTAACAAAAAACTGATCAATACCGCGAGAAATAATGCCCCTCGGCCAAGAAAGAACTGCGGCACAAAATAAAAACTTACACCTAATGGAATTAATCCGAGTAACAAACCGCTGGCAATACGTAATACCAGCATATTAATAAAACGGCCGGTTTGCCGCTGGTATACACCAAAAGCAACCAAACATAATTGCATAACCACCGCATATGCCAGCGCTTTTGGCAAAAACTCATAAAAAGCAAACTGCCATTCACTATTCCAGAAACGGATCGAAAATGCGAGATAAAGCGAGAGGATTAATACCACAAATTCAATTATCGCCAATATAACGAATTCTGTAGGTACGTAATATCTAGATAACTTCGTAGAATGACGAAAAAATTTTACAGTGCTCATAGTGGCAACGCATCATATCCCTAAAAACAAAAAAACCGAGGCAATGTCTGCTCACCGGAACAATAGAAAAGATCTAGATTAGAATTTTAGCACTTCCTCATGATATAACCAGTTTAGAGCAGTTAAGGGCCAGTTATTTCAGACTGATGTAACCGTGCTCTGGCTATCGGAAATCTTTCAACTACTTAAAAACAATACACGCCTGCACACCGATTAATCGGTATCTATACCCCTGCCAGCAACGTACTCATCTAAGGCGAGTCTGGAAACAGACGTTAACAACCCTTCTCTGTGTAACTCAACCACCACGTTTAATGCATCGCCGCCGACCAGTTTATGTTTGCCCTTTAAACCGGCATGCAAAAACAGGCGGTGACATATAAGGTTTATTCGTCTGGGCACGCCTGCACTAAATTTATGAATCAAACTAAAAACTTCATCGGTAAAAGCAGGATCATTCTTCCAGCCCACACAACTCAATCGGTGCAAGATATAATCCACCGTATCTTTTAGACCTAAAGGTTTTAATTGTGCTGCAGCAATCAACCGTTGGTGCAACTGCTCCATTCCGGGCGATCGGATGATATCCATTAACGGCTCCTGGCCAACCAGGAATATCTGCAACAACAGCTCGGTATTATGCTGAAAATTAGAAAATAAACGCAATTCTTCCAGTAATTCAGCCGTTAACCCCTGAGCTTCGTCGACGATCAGAATAACTCGCTTGCCTTGCTGATGCTCGCGCTTCAGAAATTGCTTGAATTCATTCATCACGCTAACGCTATCTGAACGCTCTACTTGCAAAGAGAAAGCATCAACAACCATTTCGACAAGATTACTTGAATCCAACTGCACATTGGTTACGACACCAACATGTACATGGCTTAAGTCCAGCTCAGCAATTAATGAAGCTATCAATGTGGTTTTACCGGTACCGGGTGCACCTGTAATGGCAACAATACCTTCACCTTCACTAACAGCGTATTTTAGATATGATTTGGCATCTTCATAAGTTTGATGCCCAAAAGAAAAGCGATAATCAGGACTTAAGCGGAAAGGCTGTCCTTCGAGGTTATAGATTGATTTGTATACATCGAGCATTGTTTATATTTCCCGGTCAATGCCCGAGACGGTGTATCCCATTTTAAGACAATTAAGCACTCAGCAAATATGTATATAAATGCTCTGGAGACTACCGTCTCACTGCTTGAAGCAGCGAATTCTAACATAAACGATTTAGAAACCATTAAATGTTAATAAAGCTAAGCTAATGCCAATGGCGCCAGACCGAACAACGCGATGACAAACAGCGATAAAAATACGATAACAAAAGATAATTTTTTAGTATCCTCATGTTGCTGAAATTTACTTGTATCTTGTTCCATTTCAAACCTCCCTACAGTTATAAATTTTTTAATCAGTACGTCAATCAAAAACATTTCGAACCCTATGCATTAATTGCAAAGCTATTCCAACTATTAAGAATAATTATTCTTTAACCTGCTTCACAAATACAGACATATAAGTTTTGTTGCAGGCTATTAAAAGCATTATTTATGCCAATAGCCGTAACCGCTTGTTAATAAAAAGAAATTACAAAATATAAACTAAATAAAACACAGAATACATTAAAAGTGTAATCATATCCGACATGAAATGTTGCTTTATTTACACAAAAACTAAAAACATTGCTTTAAAGCTAGCTAATTGGTCAATAATTGACCACGTTCAATAGCTATTCTGTGCATAATGTAAGAAAAATCAACACGGGTGTCCATAGCGGCCGCTCCATCATGCTTTAGCCAGGAAGATTGACTTTTTAATGAATATTTAGAATCGACAAGACTACTTTGTAGACGTGCTAGAATCACCCGTCTTTTTATATGCGCCCGTAGCTCAGCTGGATAGAGTACAGGCCTCCGAAGCCTGGGGTCGCTGGTTCGAATCCAGTCGGGCGCACCAGTTTACAGCTTAATCGTACCTGGATCAGGATTGCCGCATGACAGCCAGGCAAAGCCATCTTCAAGGTTTTCGAAGATCTCAACTTCATAACCGTGCTTTTTTGCCAGTATCTGGTGAAATTTTGCTAGTCGAATAATCTCGGGATGGCTTAGGACCAGAGCTGTTCGGAATCGCCCAATATTCGCCCCTATACCGGTGTTAATTTCCGCAATCCTTTTAATATCTTCTTCCCTTACAATAACGCTCTCAACATCACTGTCATAATATAATTGTGAAAAACCTTTTTGCACTTCACCAACATTACGGCTATCAATTTGCCAGAAGATACCATTAATAAAACTTTGCGGCTCAATAATACCGCTCATCTTACCGACTATTAAAGTACCATCATTGTAAATTTTACTTTCAAACATAATTCAATCTTATGATCTTTACTCTTCTGATGAAAGATTTCTGAATAACACTAAATAATAATTAATCCTACCTACTTTAATAGGCTATTACTGTCGGCTTATATTGTTTGAGGTCTGGCATAGTCATACCTGCGTTAGCATTACTATAGGTTGGATCAGTAATCGTGTATCGCTTACCCTGATAGTCAACGTTATCGCCTTTCACTACTTCATTAAAATGAACAGCTGCGGCAACATGCCCAGGATAATTCAGTCCTATCACATCAAGATTTAATAAACTTTTAACCAACCAGGCAAAAAGTACGGCTCGATCTTCGCAATCTGAATAAGGATAAAACAGTGTTTCTTCAGGGAACAGGTAATTTTCTTCACCAAATTGCCGCTCATCCGTTTCATACTGCAATGATGTTTGTACAAATCGTAATAAAAAATTAACTGCCTGCTGCTCAGACATGTCCTGCATATATGCCGCAAGTTGTTTTTGTAATGGCGTAGCCGTAGCCTTATAAACGCCCGAAGCAAAATATAAATTTAAGTTTAACTGTGGATAGGTGCTAAAAAATTTAACTCTTCCACGGTCGTAAGTTACCTTGATATTGTATCGCTTGCCCTCGAAATCAAACGACAAAGATCTACGCTCTACCTTATCGCCAGAAGCAACCACAGACGTCACCTGCATATCAAAGTCTTTGGTCGTTTGCGGATACTCTCCATCATACGTAAACACCTGACCCAGTTCCTGTTTATGACCAGAAAAGTCTATAGCATAGTAACGTTTACCACCAAAGGTGAAGTAGGAAACTTCAAACATTTCGTGCCTTGATGGGACTAGCAGATAGATAGAAGTGTCGTTATAAGCGATACGTGCTTTATAATCAGATTTTACTAATAAAAACCAGCTTAATAGCGCCACTTCATTTCGTTGGCTTTTATTTATGCCAGTAGCCAGTTCATTCACCAGCGACGCGTATGCCCAATCATTCAACTGCAGATATTGCTTCTGTGTTTTCAACTGTTTCAACAAGTCATCATAATCTGCCTGGCTTAAAGCTGACCAATAATTACTGATTGCGAATTTATCAATTCTGTTATTTAATCTTTGTGCCAGTTTAACATCGTAATAAAAGCTGATCTGTTTGCCATAAAAATCAACGATCAGATGTTTTCCTTTTGGCTTAACCACAGGGGGGATGGGCGCAGCCATTGGTTCTTTGATCAGCTCTGGTTCAGGCATTAAAATATCAACCGGTTTACTTACTGGTGGTTGCGCCACTGGTTCAGGCCGAGCAACCGGTATCACATCAGGTTTTGGCGCTTCATCGCGAACCTCGCCCTTTACTATATCAACTGCTTTCCAGTGTGCTTTTAAAAAGGCCGTGAATTCTTCATCTCGCTTATCTTTATATTCCTGAAACTCTTTTTTTTGTACCTGTACGCCCTGGCCTTGCTGTTGCATCCATTGTTGAAACTCATCGTTTGCGTTACTCGACATTCCATATATCAATATACTCAAACCAAGCAAGTTGGTAATAGCATTTTTTGTTTTCATTATTACCTCCTTAAAATCCACCGCATAAAAAAACCGGCTGCCGAAAAATCGGGAACCGGTTTTTTATAGTTCATAGCAAATAGTTAAAGCTACTTCTTCATATTAGCTATCGAGGCTGCCAGCTCATCCTGACCTTTTTGAGCTTTGAATTGTTGCCATAAAGCTTTGTCATTATTCATACTGGTCTTAAGCGCATTCTCAGTTGCTGCTGCAGCGACAGATGCATCCATACCTAACAATACGTAAAGTGCGCCATTAGGACTATTACGTGTTTTAAATATTTTGGTTCCGACCAGTGTTTCATCAGTGATTTGTTTTGTTACAGATGTGTTTACTTTATCAACTGTTTCACTGTCAGCAGCACCCGTGGTTTCAGCATACTGCTTCACCATATTCTGAACGTGCACTCTCATCGCCTGCGCCAGCTGTACTCGTGCATCCGTTGCCGCCATGTTTTTCATAAAACTATGACCAGCGGCTGATTTTTCAGCTACGCCTACGGCAGATACTGCTATACCGTCAACAGGCTCATCACAAACCCAGCCCGGTGCAGGTGTAGATGGTGCATCAGGGAATACACAATCGGGCGCTGCCTCTTTAACTTCATCTGAACCGCAAGCAGACAATAATAGAGTCACTGCTATTGCGCCAATTCCTGGTAATCCTGTATTTATCTTCATATCCTCATCCCCTAATGTAATCGTGTAATTTTTACTTAGTTATATACGCTGTTTTATCTCGCAAACATAACTGAGTTTGGCTTTAGTTGCAATTTTGTACAAGGAGGATAACAAACCTTATGCCAGGTTTGTTATCCCCATCACATGGATTAATATTTTATTTTAATTATTTTTTTGATTCCAGCTCTATAAGGTAATTCATTATTTTAATTAAATTATCGTATGAACCTGACATAGAGCCACTGGTAAGGTATTTACCGTTTACTACAATAGACGGTACGCCCTCTATTTTGGATGCCGTTTGTTTCTTTTTAGCTTTTCTTATCATGCCCTCTACCGCAAAAGAATCATATTCTTTAAGAAACGCATCTCTATCAACACCATTTTTTACTACAAAATTAGTCAATGCTTCTTTACTGTTTAAACGTTTTTTATCTTTATGCATCGCGTCAAATATTTTTCCATGCA
Source organism: uncultured Gammaproteobacteria bacterium (assembly GCA_913065105.1). GTDB lineage: Bacteria > Pseudomonadota > Gammaproteobacteria > SZUA-229 > SZUA-229. The sequence continues at coordinate 11,598 of CAJXZZ010000077.1, forward strand.
GATTTTCAATAACGCCCATATTGCTCAACGCATAATAGGTTCGCGCCTGAATTTCCCAATCTGGGCGAAATATTGCTGGTACGCGTTTGAATACGACATTAGTCGGCTTAGATTTTTTCCATGTTTGCACATACGGCTCAAAGCTATAACAGTGTGGGCAGCCATACCAAAAAAACTCTAGAACTTCTATCTTATCGCCACTCTCCGTGGACTGCTGTGGAAGTATTTTATAATGTACGCCTTCACTAAAATCCGCCGCCTGTAATAACGTCGAATTCACCAACAAGAATATAAACACCAATAATTTTTTCATACTACTTCCATCTTTCTCTATTAATAAATTTTAATTATTTTACATCGATCAGTTCAATTCGATTAAGGCACCAGCGTATCGATAATAATGTTCAACGATACGCTAGCAGTTTTACTATCAACATCGATGTGTCCTATGTAATCACCACTCTGGGCAATTGCGGAGCCTGATCTCGACACCCTGGCAGAAACCACCAGCTGTTCAAAGGCGCTCAAATTCATACCATCCACCATCGCCATACTATCGTCGAGTACAATTTCAGCCGGCAACTCTGCCAGGGTCATCCGTTGTGCCGCTAACGGCATGCGCGGCCCCTGCTTTGCTTTAGCATAGACAAATATGATGTCATTTGTTTTAAATTTCTCACGTACTTCATTACTAATATCAACAGTTACGTTTAGACTTGTTCCCGCTGCCACCACAACAGCGACCTGTTCATCAGGCTGTGCTGCAACGCCAGCCATTGCTTCGATATCCAGTAACTCTGTAAGTTCCGGCACCTCTTCGCCCGCAGCGATCAGTTGCTCACGTGATTTTGTCACTATAACAACTACTGATTGCATCACCGCTTCTTCACCGACTGCTAGAGGTAACAATGTTGTCAGATGCGCTATCGCCTGTCGGTAGTTGCCATGTTGATATTCAGCGACGCCAGCAAACCACAATGCATTAGGATTAGTTGGCTCTATCGCATAAGCTTTTAATACCAGATCTCTGGCTTCGGCGGTGAACGCTTGATTATTGCTTAAGGCAATCATCTCTGCAGTTTCCAGCATTAACTGTGCATTACCCGTGTCTCTTTCAAGCGCTACGGCGAAAGCTTTAGCGGCAAGCTCATGTTTACCCAGATATTTATGAGCACGCCCCAGCATCGTCCACTCCTCCACGCTGCCGCCTTCTTTTTCTATCTTCTCTTCCAGTTTGCGAGTCATCTCCTCAACGGAAGGCTGCTGACTTTGTGATGCCTGCTGCGGCTGTACTTGGCCTTGCTCAGCAACAAATGCTTCCTCACTGGCAGAATACATACCCAGATCAAGATATAACAGCAGCACCAGCACCGGCACAAAAAAGGAGATCATTAAAACGACAACAGGGTATCGTTTTACACTACTGGCAAGATCCAGGGCTGCTGCCTGCTGACTTTCTAGCGGTATATCGATCAATAGCTCTCTATCCAGCTCTTCGCGCGCAAGTTGATAAAAATCCTGATCTATACGCCCCTCTTTTAAATCAATATCCAGTTCTTTAATCTTTTCATCATTAATTCTTAAATTACTTTCTTTATATGCAATGGACGTATTGTGACGCGCCCTTAATAAGGGATAGATCAACAACCCGATCGCAAGTAGTAACATCAAAACGATTAACACCCAAAACGTAACATTCATCTCTATTTATTATCCTGTTCTGCGTGTAAATTTTTAATGCGCTCAATCTCTTCGTCATTCAAGCTCACCGGTTGTACTTCTGCTGACTGTGATTTCATTAAACGCACCACATAGATCAGCCCAAAAACAAAAACGATAACCGGCCCAAACCATAATAACCAGGTCATCGGTTTAAACGGTGGGCGGTATAAAACATAATCACCATATCGCTGCACCATAAAGTCCACTATTTCTTCCTCTGACTTGCCATTTTTCAACATGGTGTAAATTTCAAGCCGCAGATCTTTTGCCAGATCAGCATTCGATTCAGCAATATTTTGATTCTGACAGACCAGGCAGCGTAATTCTTCACTCAGCTTATGAAAAACTTTCTCTGTTTCTGCTGAGTCGAACTTAAAAGTTTCAATGGGTGCCGCAACTGTCTCAAACGAGAACATTAAAACGCCAGATAAAACCAAAATCGAAATTAATTTATTCATTGATAGATTATTTATTAAGTGTGTTCATCACTGCCATTAAGGCATCGTAATTGTCTTTGTCCGATAACGGCCCTATAACTTTGTGTCGAATAATGCCCTGTTTATCGATTAAAAACGTTTCCGGCGCACCATAAACACCCCAGTCGATAGCGATACGTCCATCATAATCGGCTGCAATTTTCTGATATGGGTTACCTAGTTTAGCCAGCCAGTTTTTTGCATCATCAGGCTCATCTTTGTAATTCAAACCAATAATACGCACACCATTTCGGCTTAAATGTTTAACAGTCTCATGTTCCTGACGGCAGGCATAACACCAGCTTGCCCAGACATTGACCAGCGTTACATGACCAATTAAATCCTTATTCGAAAAACTTCCTTCATTTAGTAGTAAAGGCAGATTAAATACTGGCGCAGGTTTTCCGATTAATGGCGAAGGCACCAGACGCGGGTTAAGCGTCAGGCCAATAGCTAAAAGTGCAACCAGTGCTACAAACACGATAAGCGGCATTAAGCGACGGGTTAAAGAGGGTTGATTATTTTCCATACGGGTATTTTCTAAACTCTAAATTTCAACGATTAATCAGGCATTCGAAGCAGAAAGTTTTTCACTTACTTTCTGTTTAACTGTCTGACGATAACGACGGTCACTCACTGCCAGCACACCACCAAAGGTCATCATCAAACAGCCCAGCCATATCCAACGAATCAGCGGTTTGTAATAAACGCGCATGCTCCAGGCACCGTTCTCCAGCTCCTCACCTAAAGCGCCATACAGGTCTCGGAAAAACGTTTTATCTATCGACGCATCTGTCATCGGATTACTCTTACCGCTGTAGACTCTTTTCTGTGGGAACAGCTCGCCGGTTTTTTCATTATCCGACCAGACTTCGATAACCGCTTCATCAGCTACGTAATTCTCACCCTGTACTTTTCTGGTCCCCTTAAAACGAAACTCATGACCAGCAATGTCATAACTGCTACCCGGTACCATGCGTAAGTCTTTTTCTACACTATAAGTCATCGTCACTGTCACGCCCGCAATAAAAACAGCAACACCTAGATGTGCCATCACCATGCCCGCGTAAGACAACG
>CAJXZZ010000078.1 GCA_913065105.1 uncultured Gammaproteobacteria bacterium
CGGACGAGTTTGAATAGTACTCTAATCGTCCTACTGAATTTGGTGATACAACATCTCGATCAAAGTTTATTAACTTGGGCTGCTGACTACCATGCGGATCATGGCAAACATTACACGGTGTTCTTAAATTTGACATTCCACCCATACCGCCGCCCATACCACCACCACCATTAATGTGAAAGCTATGCCGTGGAAATGATTCACTACTGAGAATACTGTTGCGATCATGGCATTTGTAACACATGGCATAAGCGGAGGCGCTTTCTGTTGTTGGATCTTGCGTCAGGTACTGGCGTTCCAGGATAGGTTCATAAGTTGAGCCATGGGGGCCATTGGGGCCGCTACCATTAGTGCCCGGACCACTATTGTTATTATGGCAATCCAGGCAGCTGATGGTGCTGCTTGTATTCAGCGGCGCAATCAAACTTGGCACAAAACTGTTGCGCCCTGTCCCTGCCACCGGATGAAAAGAAGCGTTATTGGTATTGAATTCAAGCCGGATATTATTTTGATCAATTTGATCAAACTGCCGGTTAGTGCGAGGAGGCGGTTTGTTGGTGCTATCACCATGACAGCGATAGCAGAGCTGCTCAGTTCTGTTGATGCTGGTAATTTCAGAACCATCCTGGTCAATGCCGCGTACGCCGTTTAACGGGTTTGCGCTATTGGCAGCGTGCGGATTATGACAGTCTACGCATTCGACATGGCGATTGTTAACCACGGCGGTTTCTACCGGGTCATGTACATCTGTGGTGTCAGCTATAGGGTGTTGAGCAAACTTGTTAAATTCTGCTGCAATATCATGGTTGGCGACATTACCGTTATGGCAGCTGATACAGTTGTTCTCTTCTACTGCATAGTTGAGGATGCGTTGTTGGCTACCGGCGTTATGCGGTGTATGGCAGTTTTCACAGGCGTTGCCGGCGACGGTGGTCGCTTCGGTATTTGGCCAGGGATCTGGATTAGTGCCATTCCAGTTCGCCGATGAACTTTTGTGCGCAGTTTCATTCCAGAAGTTTTTGACATGACAGGTCTGGCACAGGGCAGATGCCGTATTAGCCATCACCAGAAATTTACCGTTAGCGTCATTGTGCGGGTCGTGACAACTGGTGCATTGCATCTGGCTGTTTTTGTCCACTTTTACTGGCCCTGTCAGTGTGCCAGGGTCAACCAGTTCTCCTCTTTGCGTGGCCAGGCCGGATGTGTAGTCAAAGGAAATAGGGTGGTCATCAGATAAATCGGTACCTATTCGGGAAGCACCTGCGGGCATTGTGGTGATGCCACCGTCCATAATGATGTCAGTTGATCGGCTGAGTACACTACCTAGAGCAATGGTTCCATCATGGCAGCTTAGACATAACATTGAAGCGCCTGTGGGTTGGCCAGGTGAAGAAAAGATGCTGGAGCTGTTGTAGGGGGTGTATATATTACCGGATGAGGTGCGGTTCCATAATGGCGACATCGGAGCCGCATTATGTGGGGTATGACAAAAAACACAGACTTCCTGTTCGCCACTGGCTTTGATGGTTCCAGTGCCGGTTACGGATAAATTGTGCTTGGTACTACTAATATCAGAATACGAAACCGGACTGAACAAAGTCAGTAATAGAAGTGGTATATAAAATAAGTTTTGCTGGAAAAATTTTCTCATGATTCTGTGTACATTATAGGTCATCAATGAGGCTAAATATCTGCACTCGTCGGTTATGGGAATCCGCTACGTAAATTTTTTGTTGAGGACTGATGTAAATACCCGCCGGCAGCCAGAACATACCGGGTAGCTGCCCGCGCTCACCGATGGTCATGAGAAATTGACCGCTGCGGTCGAATAACTGGATATTATTAAGCAGTGCATCCACAACGTAGATGTGTCCCTGCTGATCTGTAGCAATGCCTTTGGCTCGAGACTGGTGACCGCTGGACTGACCTGCTTTACCAAAACTGCTGAGGTAGTCTCCGTCCAGATCAAATAACTGGGTACGGAAATTAAGTGCATCGGTCACCAGCACGGTATCGTCCTCTATCCAGATGTGTGTTGGGTAATTGAACTCTCCTTCCTGTACTCCGTGTTTGCCGAATCGTTTTTTTAATTTACCCGAACGACTGAATATCAATATCTGGTGTTGTCGGGTATCGATCAGATAAATATCCCCATTGTCGGGTTTGATGGCGAGGCCGGTGGGTTGCTGTACTGTTGTGTCCAGATTAACAGAGCGTGCGTAATCCTCGCCTTTGTTGATGACAAACAGCTTTGCCAGTTTTGAATCAGTAACAAAGACATTGCCGTTACCATCTGTTGCCAGGGACACAGGGGACGGCAGTTCAATGTCGTTAAGGCCTCTAATGAATTGATAGGAATTATCATGTCTATCGAAGCGGTGTATGCCTCGTGCACCGGGGTCGGCAACAAAAATAAGCCGATCAGCAATGGTGACTACGTCCATGGGACGCACCATGTGGTTTTCATCTGCGCCAAAAACAAAATCACCAAGCCATTGCCAGAAACCTTTTTCTATGCCGAGTTCTTCGGGTGTGGAAAAGCTTTGTTCAAAGGCAATTCTGGCTGTTGCTGGTGGTGATGGCCATACGGGTTTGCTGTGCCCATCGTGTTTTTCATCGCTACTGGTACAGGAGCCGATTGAGATAAAAACAGCAATTGCAGTAAGCAGCGATATCGTTTGAATTATTTTGCGGGCCATCAGAAAGACCTCGCCAGGATAAATCTAATGCTCAGGCGATCTTGTTCGATTGTGCCCTGTGTTGTATTGGAATAGAAAATATTGCCGGAGAAGCTTAGCTGGCGATGGGCCCAACGGAGCTGCAGGCGCTGTATATTCTGTAAGCGATTCAGGCTGCCTCCAGTATCTTCTTCGTAGTTAAATTCATAACTCAGCTGGGTTCTCAGCCAGGGGCGAGCTAATAAGCGCAGGATATATGCAGTAAGGTCCACGTCCTCAACAGAATTTTCATTATCGATCAGCTGGCGTCGCACCGAAAGCCTTAGTGTTGTCAGCCTTGGCAGGGGCAGGTCGATGTAGGCAGTTAAATATTCCAGCAGAAAGGGGTTGATGTCTTCTTCATGATCCTGGATATAGGCTTCGCCACCCAGGGTAATACCGTTGAGCATAGGATGGTCAGCTCTGAGACCGTAGGTCATGCTGCTGATAGAATTTAACGGTATCGTCGGGTCGCCTTCACGTAATTCCTGCTTTGACTCGATATAGCGAATATAGAGTTCATAAAAATTTGACGGGTTCCATTGCAGTCGTATGTTGTTATTGATTAGATCATAGGCGAAGGTACCACCGGTCAGGTATTCATAATCGACTAGTACGATCTGGCCATCAAGAATATTTCCGTTTACCAGACGCTGGATCTGGGTGGTGGAGCCAACGCGAAGAACCCGATAATCCATATCTAAAATGTAAATTTGGGTGCGGGTCGTATTGGATACCACGATGCTACTATCAATAATGAACTGTCGGTTTAAATTTACCTGTGTAGTACCGATCATCTCGTGCTCTTCACCAAAAACAGTGAGGACAACGCTATCTGAAACTTGATTGCGATTATCGAACCCGCCGCTGTAACCAGCGGTTACAGAACCAAAACCAACGGGAACGGTGTGGTCGATATTGTAATTAACACCCCTATTTTCATAGTTAGTGCCGGTGTTTTTAGTGTCTTCAAGTTGTATACCTGCATGACCATTGGTTCGTTTGCCGCTGTACCCGAAACCACTGGTAAAAAGTTTCTGATTGATGTCGACCGTTTCTTCCTCGGAATCGGTATAGAGAAAACGGTAAAAAGAATTTATTTTATCGTTATGTTGCCAGTTAAGTATTGGATAAGCGCGAAGTTCCTCCCGACTGGGGTATTCATCCTGAGTGGTATAGGCGACCTGGGTAATCAGCTGAGCCTGGCCGCTGCCGCCGAACAGATTTTTTGAATCAAAATTGGTCGCTGTGTTGCTGGTTGTTCGTTCCTCAATGGGTAGACCAGTACTGCCAGTATTTGAGTCGCGATTATTGATCTGGTGAGATAGCTGGGCATAGTTGCCTTTGCCATAGGAGTTGTAAAATTGCAGTCTTGCATGCTCAATAGCATCGTCGGTGGTTAGATCAAAACCATCACCCTTGGTGGTCTGGCGCCAGGCATTAAAGGTGATTTGTACTGGTGATATTTGTTCCAGTAACGCAAGATCGATACCATATTTGGTATTTTGCAATAAAAGACGATCACCTATTCCTACTGATACGGTGGGATTATCTTTGTTGTAATAAACCGTAGCCGGATAGGGTTTGTTTTTCAGAAAATCAAGGCGTGCGCGATAACCAAGTAGTTCTTCACTATTGCTGTTTTCAGCATCCAGTGTTTCATAACGACTCTGATCAAGTAATATATTTGCTCCCAGATCCATGCTTAGCAGGCTGGGGTGAAAAATATAACTGTTGGTGTCGATTCGGTATTCTTCCTGAAAGGTGGGGCGGGCTACATATTGTGTTTTACTACCCGATTGTAAAGTTGATTGTTTATCATTTAGATAGCGTAACACTAGCTCGTTATCGACCTCCGTTATATTGAAAGCTTTGATATCAGCAGCCATCACTTCAGTGATGGTTAAACACAGTAATACTAAAACCCCTCTTTGTAAGGCGGTTAAAATTAAAAAGTTGGCGCTGCATTTCACGATTTGTATCTTCTGTGATTATCATATTCATGGTTATTCAGCAGGATGGTCGTCTCCATAATCCATGCCTTTCATTTTACCGAGACCAAAAACATTTACTTTACTATGACCAAACTGGCTGGCGACAAGAATGATGTATTCCAGTTCAAAGCCGGGTTTGGCGTATTGTCTGAAATAATCAACATTGTCATAGTCGATAGTGATACCAGTAGGAAGATTGATGTTGGCCCGATCAGACCCCGGCTCACCGTAAAACATCATTAATTTGCCTTCGCTGTTGATAATTTGAACATTTTCAAAAGCAGCATCTACTACATGCATATTACCCTTACGATCTATAGCAATGCCTTTGGGACGGGCAAACTGACCCAGGCCAGTACCAACTTTGCCGAAACTTTTGACAAACTGTCCATCCAGAGTAAGTTCTTGTACCCTGAAGTTACCGGTTTCACTGACGTATAAATGATTGTTCGGACCTAGTGCAAGGTTAGTGGGATAAAATAGTTGACCTTCCTCTGAACCGGTGCTTCCAATGGTGTTTAGCAGTTCACCGGTGTTCTTGTCTAACACCACGATACGGTGGTTTTTAATGTCGGTGATAAATAGTCTGTTATCTAAGATGACTAGATCTGAAGGTTTGAACGCCTTACCATCACCGATGATTTTTACAAATTTATTATCCTTATCGTAAACTAATACCAGGCTACGGCCGGTGTCGGTAATGTATTTTGTGCCATCTTTATCTATGGTGATATTAATGGGCTTTTTCATCTTGCCTGAAAAAGAGCCATAGATGATGTCAAATTTTTTATTTTTAAGGTCAAAAAGTGCATATCCTGGGCCCCTGATATCAACCACATATATCACGCCATTATGGATAGCGACACCATAGGGTTTATTGATTAGTGATGAGTCTTTTTTTTCGTCACCGAGTATGAAGTCGCTGAAATCAGTTTTTCCTGCAAGATCTGTGGGACCGCTGAAACTGGTCAGGTACTGTATTCTGGGTGGGCTGGGGAGTGGGGGGTAAAAAGCACTTTGTTCCTGTTTAGCTGTGCCTGCACAGCCTGAGAGGATTGTTGTTAGTGTTAATAATAGTAGTAAATGTTTATATATTTGAAACCTTGAATGCATAACACACCTCTGTGATACTGGCCGATTAGTGTTCTCAGTATCCTGAGCCCGACTGTTGGGTCTTCCAGAAGGAAGACCCGCGGGACATTCTACTTGTTATGGCATGTTAGGCAAATTAGGCTGCCGGCTTTGCTAACTCTAAGAAGTGGCTTGTCGTTGGTACCGGGGCCAACAAAGTTGTTATGTACATCATGGCATGAACCACACTGTACTTTAGAGTCGGGTAACATCAGTTCAGCGACGGTACCGGTTCGGGTTTTATCACCACCTTCACCAACTGTTACGGATGCTGTGGCTGGGTCATGTAAACCGGGGTCCAAAGTAGACAGTGCGGTATCATATAAGATTGATATTGGATGATCATCGGTTAGATTGCCACCAGAACCAACGGCACTCGAACCACTCATAACGTTGACACCTGTATTGCCACCAAAGCTGTCGATAGCGGTAACGCCATCATGGCATGACAGGCAGAGTTTTGATGAACCTGTGGGCTGTGCGTCCTGAGTTGCGTCTAGTGTACCTGTGCTGTACATGGTAAATGTTACACCGGTGAGAGTATGGTTCCATAATGGTGCTTCTGTGACAGTGGTGTCGGCATTATGCGGCGTATGGCAAACGACACAAATCTCACCGCCACTAAAACCGCTAGCAGACATGTCGTGGGCTGTACCTACTATGGTCCCTGCATTTGCAAAACCGGCAGTTAACAGAGAAAGTGTTAACGCAAAGCCGCTAGTCAGGATATGGGTAAATTGTAATTTTTCTTTTTTCATTTTTGCGCTCCGTTATTTCATTTAGTAAAACAATTTTGGTTTAAGTAAAACCTATTTTTTTTGCATTCATAGAATAAATATTAGGTATTGAAGATGACTCACATTAGAAAGTAATTACCTGCTGTTCGACTTGATTTAAATCAAGTATTAATACTCAAGCACAAAGTAAGGTTTATTCAACACTAAAACTATTATATAGAAAGCAATTTTTGAGCCAACTGTTACTATCTGTATTAAAATCAATAGATTAATTACTTTTCATTCTCTGTAAAAATTGACAACCTCGAATACTGTAAGGTTATTCGACGTTTATTCTGTTTTAATAGCTAAAATAACTTCATAGAGTTCAAAAAAAGATTGATGTTTTATTATTAAATAGAAACCTTAAGCGACTGCTCAAAAGTAGTTGCTGTCGTTCATGTTTTATCGTGGTCAGGTAAAGATTTTGCTTGAGTGATTTAGTGTTTGTAGTCTTTTAATTTATATCTTTTTTAATAAAACATAAACTGCACCACCACCGCCGTCAGCTGGTTGTGCGGAATGAAAAGCCAGGACATTATCAACGGTTCGTAACCAGCGGTTAACCATGGGTTTGATCACCGGTTTGTCTTTGGAGCGAAAACCTTTGCCATGGATGATGATGGCATGGCGTACACCTGTTGTTTCGCATTCGCCAAGAAATGTTGATAGTTCAGCTCTGGCCTGTTCCACGGTCAAACCATGCAGGTCCAGCGTATGTTCGATCGGGTTTTTACCCTGGCGTAATTTTTTCAGTACGTTGTGCTGCAAACCGCTGCGTGAAAAGCTCAGGATATCAGGACAGTCTTCAATTATCTCCGTAGTGGAAAAGACATCATCGATGGCAAAGTTGTAATCTTCGGTGGCGGATTGCTGCAGCGGTTTTGTCGGTTTTTTTCTGATCTTTATTTTATTGTCTGACTTTAACGGGGTGACACCGGCCATTTCTGAGATAAATAAGGATTCATCGTCATTTTTAGTTGAATCATCACTCATAAAAGACCTCCCGATGCGGTATAGTTAGCGCCATAAATTTAATTGTATCGTGAATCTTTGTAGTTGTATTGTCTGTGCATATTTTAGTCTCTAATGATGATGGTTACCGAGCACCGGGTATCGCCGTGCTGGCTGATGCTCTAGCTGTTGACCATGAAATTTCTATCGTCGCGCCAGAGCGTAACTGCAGCGGGGCGAGTAATTCGTTGACCCTGGAACGAGGTCTACGTGCCTGTCAGGTTTCTGAAAACTCCTATTATGTCGATGGTACACCAACCGATACGGTGCATCTGGCAATCACAGGTCTGCTGAAAAAAGAGCCGGATATGATTGTCGCAGGGATAAATGCCGGCGCTAATATGGGTGATGATGTGCTGTACTCGGGAACCATTGCGGCGGCGATGGAAGGGCGTCACCTGGGGTTACCTGCCATTGCTGTATCCATAGATTCGTACACACCCGATCATTTTGCAACGGCGGCGACAGCGGTGGTTCAGTTGCTTAAAAATATTAATCAGGTATCGTTCGCGGCCAATACCATTTTAAATATCAATGTACCGGATATTCCCTGGTCAGAAATTAAGGGTTTTAAGGCGACACGTCTTGGTAATCGCCATAAATCAGAAGGTATGATCGTGCAGAATGATCCACGTGGTGATCCGATGTACTGGGTAGGGCCACCGGGTGAAGCGCAGGATGCTGGTGAAGGTACTGATTTTCACGCTGTCAGTCAGCATTACGTGTCGATCACCCCGTTACAGATTGATCTAACCCGATATGATAGCCTTGCCGAGCTGGGTAACTGGCTGACAAAACACAATAGTTAAGTATGAAAATAAATAATCTGAAGCGATGATAAGTAACGATATTCAAGGTATAGGCATGACCTCGCAGCGCACACGCGACCGCCTGGTTGACCGTCTGCGTGAAAAAGGCATCAAGAATGAACGTGTGCTGGAAGTCGTAAGAACAACGCCGCGTCATATATTTGTTGATGAAGCGATGGCGCATCGTGCCTATGAAGATACCGCTTTACCTATCGGTCATGGTCAGACGATCTCACAGCCTTATATCGTCGCGCGCATGACAGAGATTTTGCTTGAAGACGGCATCCCTGACGTGGTGCTGGAAGTCGGCACCGGTTCAGGTTATCAGTCAGCGATATTGTCACGCCTGGTGCCTAAAGTTTATACCGTTGAGCGTATCAGTGCTTTACTGCAAAAAGCCCGTGAAGCACATCGTAAAATGGGGCTGATGAATGTTTTTTCCAAACATAGCGATGGTTCCTGGGGCTGGGCGCCGAATGCACCTTATCAGGCGATTATGGTGACTGCTGCGCCAGAGTCCGTTCCACCAAGTTTGTTAGAACAACTTGCCGTGGGTGGGCGTCTGGTTATTCCCGTGGGCACTAAGGACGGTGTCCAGCAGCTAAAATTGTATGTGCGTACCAATGAGGGTATTGAAGAAACCACGAAAGAGTCTGTGCGTTTTGTACCGCTACTCGATGGAGCTGTGCGTTAATGTTATTTGCCGGTGTGTACAACAGAATGATGAAGTGGGCGGCGCATCCGCATGCCGAACGTTATCTAATTGCAGTCAGTATTTTTGAGTCGATATTCTTCCCGGTACCGACGGCACTGATGGTTGCACCGATGGCCGTGGCGCGGCCCGAACGAGCGGTACGCATAGCACTGATTGCAACGTCGATGTCTGTGCTTGGTGGTGTCGTTGGTTACTATCTCGGTTATTTTGCAATTCAGTTGATTGAACCAATTTTGCAGGATGTCGGCTACTGGGATAAATACATGACAGCACAACGCTGGTTTGAGGAGTGGGGTTTTTGGGCAGTGGTTGTTGCAGGGTTCTCTCCGATACCGTTCAAGTTGTTCACTCTGACAGCGGGTGCTTTATCAATGGCACTGCTACCTTTTATATTGGCCGCTACAGTAGGCAGATCGGCCCATTTTTTTCTGGTCGCATTGCTAATGGCATGGGCAGGACCGAAACTGGAACCCGTGGTAAGAAAATATATTGAATGGTTAGGCTGGGCAACAGTTTTACTGGTCGCTGTACTGATATATTTTCATTAGAGTAGTATCGATAGTTGAAGTGATTATTTGTCGATCGAGTTGTTTGCCACTAACAGTACTATTGTTTGTGACCTGTTTGTTGTCGGCATGTAGCGGTAATGATAAAAAGTGGGACCCTGAAGATTACACGGTTAAATCGGGTGATACGATTTATTCCATTGCATGGCGTTACGAGCTTGATTCAGAAGATTTTGCGGCATGGAACAACCTGAAAGGGACTCAATTTATTCATCCTGGACAACGTCTACATACGCGTCAACCGGCTAATTTCGACGCCTCCAGAAAAGCTGATATCGAACGCAGTATCGCCTATTCGCCGCAGAGTGCGATAGAAACTAAACCATCGGTCAATATTTCATCCAGCCAGGGCCGGGTAAAGGCCAAAAAAGGTGACACGCTCTATAGTTTGTCTAAACGTTATGGCGTTAGTGTCGAGCGTCTGGCGCAGTTAAATCAATTAAAAAAACCTTATATTATTCAGCCCGGTCAGACGATTTTTCTGAAACCGTTGAATACTTCCGGTAAATCATCAACAGGTAGAGTAACCACGGGTTCTACTGCAGCGGCTAAATCAGGACAACAGAAATCACAGGCAGTTAGCTGGCCTAAATCAGTGCGATGGCAATGGCCGGTAAAAGGTAAAGTAGTTAAAAAATTCAACCGACGATATAATGACGCAAAAGGCCTGGACATCGCAGGTAAACAGGGTGATGCAATTGTTGCTTCTGCCGATGGTAAAGTGGTCTATAGCGGCAACGGTTTAATCAGTTACGGCAACCTTATTATCATCAAACATAACAAAACTTTTTTAAGCGCGTATGCCTATAATCGAAAATTACTGGTGAAAGAAGGTGACACCGTTAAAGCCGGGCAGAAAATTGCAGAGATGGGGCATAAAGACAAATTAGGGGCTCGTCTGCATTTTGAAATTAGAAAAAATGGTAAACCGGTTGATCCTATGAAGTATTTACCCTGGTAGATCTTCAATCGTTACTAGTATCACGGGTGATCTCTTGTTTTAACAAAGCACTTCCTGTGAAACTTAAAAAATCACCTGAAAATCTGCTAAAGAGCACGTAAGGATATGTTCTATCCTACCCAAAGGTGATATTCGCTCTTGTGTCTATTTGTTAACAAAACCACAATATCATGTGGTTAACACGACAAACATAAATTAAATTCTAGTTTTTTTTAATAAATGCTTGCTTCCTAAATAGAAATGATGATATAAGTTTTTTCAACGTAAGGGCTAACGTTAGAAGAATCATGTAAGTATATGGAATATAAGGACTAGTTTATTGAGCAGTGAGGGCTCTAGCTTGCATACTAAATGCGTATAAAAAAATAATTATAAAACACGTTTGGGGTGGGGTACAATCATGAGAGAAGCAATTGTCGAATCAAAAGAAGAGATGGGTACTGGTGTCTTAATGATGCACGATACTGATAGCATTGAGCTGGGTGAAGGTGATCCGGTATTAGATACTGCAAAGAAATCAAAAACGGCCAGTAAAGTAAAGGCTGATGTTGATCCTGATGCGAAGGTCAATCGTAAAGAGCTCGATGCAACACGTCTATATTTACGTGAGATAGAACGTTCACCACTGCTAACTGCAGAAGAAGAAGTTTTTTATTCTCGTAAAGCCTTAAAAGGCGATATGGATTCACGTAAAAAAATGATCGAATGTAATCTTCGTCTGGTTGTGAAGATCGCTCGTCGTTATATGAACCGTGGTCTGGCACTGCTTGATCTCATCGAAGAAGGTAACCTGGGTTTAATCCGCGCTGTTGAAAAATTCGATCCTGAAAAAGGCTTCCGTTTTTCTACCTATGCTACCTGGTGGATTCGTCAAACCATCGAACGCGCGTTGATGAATCAAACCCGCACTATCCGCTTACCCATCCATGTAATCAAAGAATTAAATGTATACCTGCGTGCTGCTCGCGAACTTGAGCAGACCATGGATACAGAACCTACCGCAGAAGATATTGCGAAAATGCTGAACAAACCGGTTGCCGGCGTTGAAAAAATGCTTGGTTTACGTGACCGTGTAACTTCAGTTGACGTGCCTGTCGGTAAAGAAAACGATCGTCCATTACTGGAGATCGTTGCAGATGAACGTGTTCCAGCTCCACCTGAAATGTTGCAGAACGAAGATGTTATGTCGAATCTTGGTGTCTGGTTAGATCAGCTTGATGTAAAACAACGTGAAGTTCTGGTGCGTCGTTTTGGTTTAAATAACCACGAACGTACAACATTGGAAGATGTGGGTAAAGAACTGGGTGTGACGCGTGAACGTGTTCGCCAGATTCAGATGGATGCACTGAAACAATTACGTAAAATTCTGGAAAACCAGGGTTTCACTGAAGAGTTATTGTTTCACGATTAATAATAATCTCCTATATCGGGGTAGTTCTAAAAGCCCTGTAGTTACACCATTAAGCAGATACCGAAAAGTATCTGCTTTTTTATGTACAGGATGTACGGTATATCGCAAGGAGCCATGGATGGCGGTGCGAATATGTACAGGATGTACGGACAGGTATTTGCTCCTCGGCAACTGCTCGACTTGATCTCCTGAGTCGTTCTACCACTTACATCCATGTAAGCGTCCTGCGTTGCCCTAATAAGTTACATCCATGTAACGATGCAATACCTACACTTCCGCCATCCATGGCGGTCGTATGTCACAAAGAGCCATGGATGGCGGTGTGACGCATACCCAGGGAAGTACAGAATCTCACAAGGAGCCAGAGACGGCGGTGTTATGGTTTCCTAAATAATCAACCCGGCAACAACATCGCGGCCTTCACTCATTAAAATGTTATAGGTTCGGCAGGCGGCGTTAGTATCCATAAAATCAACACCGATACCTTGTTGGATAATGCTTGAGTAAATTTCAATCGCCGGAAAAATTAACCGATCACCGGTGCCTATAAGGATTAATTCAGGTCTGAATAATAAAATTTGACCAATATGGCTAGCCTGTAGTAATTCAATGCTATCAACGTCCCAGTTTTCATTGAGTTTTGTTTTTGTGATTATCAGGCTTTGACTGAATGCTTTGCCATTGATGGAAATACTGCCTTTATCATATCCAGTAATGACATAACCCTCATCCTGATTGTCTTGTGCAAATTTCATGTGTTTAATTGCTGTTACAGTTTTTATTGGTGTCCAATGTTACACGTTATATGGTGAATGCAGTAGAATAAGCGGCTTTTAGAACAAGGTCATTTCTATGAGTTTTAATTTATAGGCGTGCCCGTAATTGATTTGTGGAGAATGTTTTGGACGCAGTTAAAGTTGGTTTATTAGGCCTTGGTACAGTCGGTGGTGGTACCGCCACAGTATTAACTAGAAATGCAGAAGAAATTCAGGCGCGTTTAGGTCGAGCAATTAAAATTACTCATGCTGCCGGTTTAGGTATTGATTCGCAAACCATACTTGATCCGGCTACAACAAAACTTACCGAAGATGCTTTTGAAGTAGTTAACGACCCGGAAGTTGAAATTGTAGTAGAACTTATCGGTGGATACACCCTGGCAAAAGATCTTGTGCTCAAAGCCATAGAAAACGGTAAACACGTGGTAACAGCCAACAAAGCGTTGATTGCAATCCATGGTCCAGAGATTATGAAAGCTGCTGCAGAGCAGGGTGTTAGCGTGTGTTACGAAGCTGCAGTTGCCGGTGGTATTCCCATCATAAAAGCGATGCGTGAAGGCCTGGCGGCAAATAAAATTCAATGGA
Organism: uncultured Gammaproteobacteria bacterium; assembly: GCA_913065105.1. Taxonomy (GTDB): domain Bacteria; phylum Pseudomonadota; class Gammaproteobacteria; order SZUA-229; family SZUA-229. The sequence goes on from CAJXZZ010000078.1 coordinate 13,456, forward strand.
TCGCAGGTATCATTAACGGTACCGGTAATTTCATCCTCACCGAAATGCGTGATAAAGGCCGTGACTTTGCTGATGTGCTGAAAGAAGCACAGGAACTGGGTTATGCTGAAGCTGATCCTACGTTTGACGTTGAAGGCATCGACGCGGCGCATAAGTTAACCATACTGGCTTCACTGGCATTTGGTATCGAACTGCAATTTGATAAAGCCTATACCGAGGGCATCAGTAAGATAACCGCAGAAGATGTTAGCTATGCAGGAGAACTAGGTTACCGAATTAAACACCTGGGCATCACACGTAAAACGGATAAAGGTATCGAGCTGCGTGTACACCCAACTCTGATTCCAAAAAAACGCCTGATCGCTAATGTTGATGGTGTGATGAATGCGGTGTTAGTTTATGGTGATGCTGTTGGCCCTACTTTGTATTACGGCGCGGGTGCAGGTGCAGAACCGACCGCATCTGCTGTGGTTGCAGATATTATCGATGCCGCAAGAACCATCGATGCACCTTTACATCACAAAGTACCATTACTTGGTTTTCAGGACGATGCCATGCGTGATACACCGATACTGTCAATCGATGATGTTGAAACTGCTTATTATCTGCGCATGGAAGCAGCAGATAAACCGGGTGTGCTGGCTGAGGTGTCTGATACTTTTGCGAAAAACAACATCAGTATCGAAGCCGTTTTGCAAAAAGAACCAGCGACGGGTGAAAACAGCGTGCACCTTATTATGCTGACACAAAAATGTGTTGAATCTAGTGTTAATCACGCAATACAGGCAGTAGAAAATTTATCGTCAGTGCAAGGTGGCGTTGTGCGGATTCGTATGGAGCATCTTGATTAGTTTTCTCTTTTTCTTAAATTTACATTTTACTTCCAGTTAGACATTGCGGTTCTCGCACCGCGGGCGAGTCACTCTTTGCCTACAGCCGCAAAGAGTAACCAGAAAAGGCCGTCCCAATTTGTTTGCCCTGTGGGTGCCTGAATTATTAATTGTTGCCTACGAGCCCACCTTGATGCGCCGTCCAGGCGCACAAGGTTACATTCACCTTCCCTGGTGAATTTGCTCTACCAACAATTAATAATTCAGCAAACAAAAACGGGAAGGCAGGTCAAAAAAATATTACTACCATCGATTAAACTCAAGAAAA
>CAJXZZ010000079.1 GCA_913065105.1 uncultured Gammaproteobacteria bacterium
CTGGAGTTCAGACGGGTGCTCGTCCGATCTTAGGCACGAGTGGATTATTCCGCCCATCCATGGGCTCCACCCTTCGGGCCGCTTAAACAACAAGCGTTCTAAATTGCTCCCGGCAATTTAGTCGAACCAGCGATGGTTCTCACCCACTCGTACCTTCCGGTAAAAATTGGTAGGCACGAGTGGATTCGAACCACCGACCTCTTCCATGTCAAGGAAGCGCTCTAACCAACTGAGCTACGCGCCTGTATAAGGGCGCGAACAGTAGCAAAATATGGCGTTTTACTCAAGCAACTTTTCGTCAAAAACGAAATATACTAAAAAAATATAAATATATACATAATTTACCGTACAGAAACTAAGCTATAAACATCAAGTACACTTATAATTTAGAAAAGTATTTAAATATCATGGAGTCAGCAATGAAAAAACATCTAACACTTTCTGCTTCAACAGCTCTTCTTGCAGGCATATTTTTAACTTCGAGCTGCAGTAGTGATGACGACAGCCCTCCTAATGCGATTACCATTAACAGCACTAATGCTGAAGCAATAGTACAATCCGCAGCGGGCTCTACAACAGCTCTAAGCTCAGCATTAGCCGTAGAGACCATTCAATTCGTGAGCTTACGAAGCACGCTCGATATAATCAAACCACTAATACAAAACATTGCTGATAACTCCACGGCTAATGTAGCTACAGGAATAGACTTTTCTGAACCTTGCAGTGGTGGTGGCTCTCAATCTGGTTCAGGAACACAAACAGATGATGCTCTGAATTATTCAGATAGTGGTACTAGCAACTTTAACAATTGCGTCGAGGCCGGTTTCACGATAAATGGCAGCATGTCATTCTCAGACTCTGGAAATTATGTTACCGGTGCATACACTGACACTGCTTCCGGATCATTAACTATGTCGTTCAATGGAAGAAATGACTCATTTAGCTTTACTGGATTCGTATTTTCAATAACTGGAAACAATCAGTTGTTCACATACACTATCAACCAGTTAACTTACGCTATTAACTTCGTTATCAATGGGACTAGCGGTGGCGGGTTCCTGGTTTCGCTAACTGCGCCAATTATTGAAAGCAACGGCAGTGGTTGCCCAGAAAGTGGCCACATTACGATTACAGGAGGAAACGGTACAACTGCAGAAGGTATTTACAACAGTGATGGCACAATGACCATTAAAGCTAATGGCGCAGGTGTCACTACCGTCCCAATTTGTTATATCTAACATTATATTAAGTAAGAGTTTATAACGGGGCATAGGCCCCGTTATTTTTTATGAATAAATTATTTTTTCTTTCTAGCATATTACTCTGCATATCGACTACATCTGTTGCGGAATCTATTGCAGAAACACGATTAACACTTTCACCCACATTACTCTATTTTGATTACACCGAATTCAGTACGACCGACCAAGTGTTGGATAGTGAGACAGGCTGGTTACCCGGGTTTGAAGCAAGACTAAACCACTCGTTTGCCACCGACTGGTCATTCGATATATATAGTTCTTACTATTTAGGCGTGGTCGATTATGTCGGGCAAACTCAGTCGGGCATCCCTCATACAACAGATACCGAGACTACCCTGTTTCGAATTGGCGGCCAGATAAACAAGAAAGTTTATAAAAAAGTACTTTTATTTCTTGGTGCACAATCCCATCAGTGGGACAGAGACATCAAAGACAATAACAATGTTAGCGGCCTATACGAGACCTATAAATGGCTGGAATATTCTATAGGACTAAATTCGGACGTTTACACCAGAGAAAACAACACATTAAATTTGGAAGTCGCTTACCTTTTAATAAGGGACGCAACCATATACGTAGACCTGTCGAGAGTAAATTTAGGTTCAACAACACTTGATATAGCCGATGGTAGTGGTGCACGCATAAACTTGACCTGGAAAACAATAACCACAGATAACAGTATCTACGGTCTGTCTTTATTTGCCGAAGGCTGGGATTTTGGCCGTAGCAACACCAAACAAACTCAAGGTGGCTCACCCAATGTATTTGTAACCGAGCCCAGAAGTGAAACACGGAACATAGGGTTAAAATTTAACATTGAATATAAATTTTAAAGCATGCAACATAAGGAATGAAAATCTCAGGTCTACCTCATGAAACAAAGCTCGACCAGCAATCATTCTAAAAGTCTTGCTGCACACTTAAGCCTGTGGATTATTTCACTGGGCACTCTTATCTTCATTGCTGTTTTAAGCACTAATTATTTTCTTTCGCGATTTTTGCTTGAAGATTATGTAAGTGATCTGGCCAAAACAAAAACATCTTCGACCGTTCGGAAAATTGAAACCACTTTCAATACTGTCTCATCCAATGCTGACTCGCTGGCATCTGTAATATCGACGAGCGATATTACAGAAAAACAGATTCACCAGACTATCAACGCATTTTTAAAAACCAATACCGATATCTTTGGCATGACCGTCGCCTTAGAGCCACACACATTGATAGATTCCATCGGTGACTTCTCACCTTATTACTACAGAAAAGGAGGCAGCATCGCATTTTCCGATCTCGCCGACAGTAACTATCAATATAGAAACTGGGCATGGTATAGCGAGCCAAAAAAACGAAATGCTCCCGTATGGTCAGAACCTTATCTTGATGAAGGCGGTGGCAATGTTTTAATGACGACCTATTCCACGCCAATATATCTAGCAGATAACAAAACCTTTGCTGGCATCGCAACGGCTGACATCGAATTATTATGGTTAGATGAGGTTACCAAAGAGCTAAAAATTGGTGAGACAGGATTTGGTTTTATTCTCTCTAGCAAAGATACTGTTATAGCGCATCCTGATAAGTCGCTTAACATGAAAAAATTAAACCAGACAAAAGTTAATCCACAAAACTGGCAAAAATATCTGGATAGCAAAAAAAAATCCTCGACCGTTTATCTAAGATCACCCTGCAATTACCGTGACGGAGATTGCCGGATTGCGATTGAAACATTAGGCCGAACTGGATGGAAAGTCATCATCATCCTGCCGGAACAGGAACTCATCGCTGAGATAAACTCGCTGACAATAAAAATCTCTATCATTGCAGTCGTAGGTTTACTCATCTTACTGCTTGTAGTCATCCTCGTTACCCGTCACTTAACTAGTCCGTTAGCCAAACTTGCGACTGCGACTCAGGACATAGGTGCAGGCTATCTTGATGCTGAATTACCCAGACCTGTTCGAGAAGATGAGATAGGTGCGTTAACGGATGATTTCAGTTCGATGCGAGATGCATTAAAAACCTATATTGCTGAGATACAGGAAACCACTGCAAAACAGCAAAAACTGGAGAGCGAGATACAGATAGCCACAGACATTCAGATGTCGATGATCCCAGGTTCGGGCAATGCTTTCATTCAAGATGACCGCTATCAGTTATTTGCCTTTTTAAGGCCTGCTCGATCTGTCGGCGGCGACATGTATTATTTTCAGCAGTCTGATGATGCTCTACATTTTATTATTGGCGACGTATCCGACAAAGGTGTGCCTGCTGCATTATTTATGGCCAAAACCATCACGCTTTATACTCGCGCACTGAAAGACAACCTTACCCCAGGTCAAACCTTTAGCATGATGAACGACATACTGGCGGAAAATAATGATGCCTGTATGTTTGTCACAGCACTTTGCGGAAGCTTAAACCTGGACACTGGTTCGATAGTAATGTCTAACGCTGGCCACATGTCGCCTATCATTAAACAGGAACAGCAGACAAAAGAGCATGAGCTCAAAGGTGCGACAGCACTTGGTTTAATGGAAGGTATAGATTACCCGGACGTCATATTTCAACTAGATAAAGACACTTCTTTAGTCATGTACACTGATGGCATTTCTGAAGCACATGACACTAACGACCAGCAATATTCTGATGAAAAACTGCTTGACTTCGTCTCTAACCTTGAGCCTTTAAATGTCGAAGAGACGGGTAAAAAAATTATAGAAAGTGTCAACACATTCGCAGAAGGCACTGAACAGTTTGATGATATAACATTACTTATTATTCGTTTTGAATAAGCAGACATGAGAAAATCACCAATCAATAAACAAACAATCGCTTTACAGAACAAGACTTCTGAATGCGGAAAGCTCGCTGACTTCCTCACTGCGTTTATCAATTCGAACGATATATCTGGTGAGATACATAATGATCTACGTTTGGTGCTCGAAGAAGCATTTATCAATGTGGTAACTTATGCTTATTCAAAAGATAAAAACCATAGTGTTACCATAGAGTTTATCCATAGCGTCAATTCAATCAGCATTACCTTTACCGATACCGGCATAGCTTTTAATCCATTAACAGACTGCGATACAAATATTGAAACCGATGATCACTGTGAAGGTGGCATGGGCATCCATATCATCAAGTCACTAACAGACCAGCAGGAATACGATAGAATTGAACAACGTAATGTATTTACTGTAACAAAGCACTATACTAAGTGACACAAATTATAAAAAATTGGAGAAAGCCATGTCATTAGAAATTACCATCACCCCAGAAGCAAACAATGGCAAACGCGTCTCAATTGCAGGTAGCCTTGATAGCAACACTGCTCCTCAACTTCAACAAAGCATTGATGCTGAAATCGATGCATCTACAAACACAGCCATCATCGACTTTAAAGATCTGGACTTTTTAAGCAGTGCAGGTTTAAGGGTTATCTTTAAAACAAAAAAAATAATGGATAACAGTGGCGGTAAATTTTTACTTGTTAACCTGCAACCTCAGATCAAAAAAGTTTTTGAAATCATCAAAGCACTTGATGGTATGAATGTATTTAAAAACCAGGACGAAATGGATGACTACCTGGCAGTGATGCAAAATAAAGTTAAGGACGGAGAGTGAATCAAACGAGCCGATAATCGAACGACTTATCATTCTAGTCAGGTATTAAACAGACAATAACTTTTAGTCGTCGGCCGCCCGTATATCATCAAACACAGAATAAACGTCACTTTCCCAACGCCTAAACATTACTTTATCCGCATCATCATCGATCATCTCTGCATAAATCATCGGATTTGCCGTCACTAGCACAGTCTCACCGTGCTCTGCAAAAATAGAAATCTGAGGTGGCATATACGCGGCCAGCACTGGATATTTATCAACTAAATATTGTATTTCCTTCGGTTTCCCCACGAACACGATACGATATTTATCAGTTTTATACCCCATACCGGTCAACCCGACATCTATTCGCTGCACACGCGTAATCTCGTAACCATGTTCTCTGATCGAGCTTTGCAATGTAAGCATCGCTTCAGGAAACGTCTGTTGAGTACGAACCATTAATAGTTCATTCGCCATTGATGGCGCAGCGATACAAAAAAGCAGCACGAACAGTACATGTCTGATAATAATCTTCATAAGGTCGCATCCTCTAACAGTTTAGTGTAAACACCGTGCATCTTTTCGCAGGATTCATCCAGTTCATGATTATTAAATAATTTGCTCAACCGTTTGGGGTTGATCGTACTCAGCTGAACCTTGCCGTTTTTCTCTATCACCGTGACCCTGCAGGGAAGGAACATGCCGACACGCGGGTCGATTGACAGTGCTTCAAACAAGAAGCCAAAGTTACAAAAATGCAATACCACCTGCTTTTTATTCTCCTTGCCTTCGGGCACAAGACCGTGATCAAGATAATCGGTACGTATCAAGGTGAAATTCTGATCGGTAATCGCCTGTTTTAAATTTTCGATAGTCTCTTCCAGACCATAAGGTGAATCCACCACGATAACGGCTGATTCATCATCGTTTTTATTTAGAGACTGCTTTAATTCGGCAGCCGGCTTTTCTAACGAGCGAATATAAGCAACCACATCGTTAACATCTTGTTCTGACAGGCCGGCGACCAGCATCGATGTCATCGGAGTACCCTCTCGCCCGAAGCTTATCGTGTCGCGAATCATGACATCGCTGGCCGCGGCCAGAAATCCCGCATTGCTCAGAGCCGGTGCGATAATAGGCAGATCACGTTTTCTTGAAAACGTCACCCCTGTTCCTTTACCGCCACTTCCGTCGTCACCGTGACATTGTGCACAATGACTTGCAAACAACTTTTTACCCTGTTTACTATCACCTTTGACAACCCTCTTATCTTCAGCGGGTGCCGGCTTATCTGACCAGCCTCTTATATGTTTAACGATGGCATTTAGCTGTGCATCACTCAAGCTACTAAATGACGGCATGATCCTGCCGGTACGACCTAAACGAATTGTTTTTTTCAGAAACTCGTCTGACACACTGTTTAAAAAAGAAGGCAATGCAAGTGGCACACCAACACCACCCTTGCCGTCCAGACCATGACAGGATGAACAGTGTCTTGCATACAATTCATCACCATGCGGCGCGCTATATGCACTCAGACTAAAAGTCAGAAAAAAAAGGAAGGTAAAAGTTTTTATAAACATAATTTGATTACAAATAGATTTTTAATAGTAATAGATATTAACCCGGAGGCCAGGTCATATTGCGTCCGCCTAACAAGTGCATGTGAATATGAAAAACAGTCTGCCCTGCTTTTTCATTGCAGTTAACAACCGTTCGATAACCATCATCACTAATGCCTTGCTGCGAAGCAATTATTTTTGCTACCGAAAATAATTTACCCATAACGGCTTCGTCGCCAGTCTCGGTATCGTTAACAGTAGAAATATGTTTTTTTGGAATGATTAAGACATGTACCGGTGCCTGCGGATTTACGTCATTAAATGCAAGCACATCATCATCTTCGAAAACAATATCACCCGCTATGTCCCCGTCTCGAATTTTGCAAAATAAACAGTCACTCATACGCACATCCCATGGCAATATTAGACTACTTGTATATGAAGATTGTATTGATACTGGTCAATATTAAATCGATTAATATTAGCAATGCATAATATAGTACTTACAAATCAAAACGCTGTCTACCACTAAATGCATGCGCCAACGTACCCGCATCGATATACTCCAACTCTCCGCCCAGTGGAACACCGTGTGCAATTCGCGTCGTCATCACCTTATGCCTGACTGCCATATCAGAAATATAATGCGCGGTGGCTTCACCTTCAACCGTAGGGTTTGTTGCCAGAATTAATTCCTTAATCTCACCATTTGCTAATCTGCCTTCAAGCAAACCTAGTCCCAGTTCAGCAGGTCCGATACCATCGAGAGGTGATAGATGTCCCATCAGAACAAAATATTTACCGCGAAACTCTGCGGTTTGTTCAATGGCATATACATCTGCTGGTGTTTCAATAACACATAACGTGCCGTTGTCTCTTGAAACGCTGTTACACATGTCGCATATTTCTGTTTCACTCAAGGTCCGGCACATCGAACAGTGGCCTATTTTTTCAACCGCTTCAATCAATGCTGAGGAAAGATTTTTTGCACCATCTCTATCACGCTCGAGCAAATAAAAAGCCATGCGCTGCGCAGATTTGGGACCAACCCCGGGCAAACACTTTAGCGCATCAATCAACTGCAGTAATAACGGTGACATAAAATATTTTCAGAGAGCCTAAAAAGGCAACTTCATACCTGCAGGTAAATTCATGCCTGCAGTTACACCAGACATTTTCGATGATGATTCCTGTTCTATTTTTCTCACTGCATCATTCACCGCCGCAGCCAGTAAGTCCTCAATCATCTCTTTATCATCCTGCATAAGACTTTCATCGATATTCACACGACGTAATTCATGGCGACCGTTCATTACTACCTTTACCATGCCGCCGCCGGCCTGCCCTTCAACTTCCATATTTGCAATTTCCTGTTGCGCTTTCTGCATATCTTCCTGCATTTTCTGCGCCTGTTTCATCATGTTGCCCATTGCACCTTTCATAACTACCTCTTTAATCTTTGACTTAAGATGACTATTTAACTCCATGGATGGAGTGTATGCTGAGAATCGTCTTGAACGATTCCAGTAAACTTTTAACTGCTTTCAGATACCGGCTTGACTGAGCCCGGAATCACCTCAGCATTAAAATTCTCTTTTAATATCTGAGTGAAACTATCTTCATTAATGGATTGCACTGCCTGCTGCTGCCGCTGTTCGGTTTCACGCTGCGTTGATTGTGCGGGCGATTCATTTACGATCTGATTGGCAACTTCAATTTCCAGATGCGCATCGATATTAAAGTATTCACCCAGAGCCTGCTGCAGACGCTGTTTCGCTTTTGGATTAATGAGATTGCTATGCCCGTTTTCAATCTGCAGAACAATATTGCAATCATTACGCTGTTTCAGCGTGCAATTGATAGCCAGCTGTTTTACCAGGCCACCTAATCCGAGCGCATTAACCACATCCCGCCAGTCGCCTGCTGCCGCTTGTGTTGCAGTTGCAGGTACCGCAGCAGGTTGAGCTGTTGCTGCCTGGCTAACGTATGCCATTTTATCGCCATCATCGGCTACACCGCCCGTTGCAGTGACTGCTGTTTCTGCAGGCACAGCTTGTGCTTGAGCCGGTGCCTGAGTGGCGGGAGCATTATTATGTTGCGCAGCTTGCTGTGGCTGAGGACTGGATTGATTATTTGGCTGGGTGACACGACCGGTCTCAACGCTTACAGGTCTGAACGCTAACATGCGTAGCAAGATCATTTCGAAACCATTTCTGGCGTCGGGCGATAACGGCAGATCTCTGCGACCGATCAAGGCTATCTGATAAAACAGATGCAAGTCTTCCGCCGATACGTCTTCACTTAATTTGAGCAGAACCTCACGCGCGCTGACAAACTCATCTAACGCTTCAGGTACCGTTTTAGCCAGGCTCATGTGATGCAGTAAACTTAATAATTCAGCCAGTACATTTTCAAAATCAGGTGCCATTTCGGCCAGTCCAGCAACTACTTTCATGGCCTGCGTAGCATCACGCAACAAAAGTGCTTTTAACAAGCTGATAACCTTGTCGCGTGACACACTGCCCAGCATATCGCGCACGTCAAGCTCTTTGACCACACCACCGCCAAACGCTAACGCCTGATCGAGCAGGCTCAGAGCGTCCCGCATACTGCCGTCTGCTGCTTCAGCGATCAGCTGTAACGCGGTCACATTATGTTCGACGTTTTCTTCAGTTAAAACATGCTGCAGATGGCTGATGATCAAACTGACCGGTAAACGCTTGAGATTAAACTGCAAACAACGTGAGAGGATGGTTACCGGCAGTTTCTGAGGATCTGTCGTCGCCAGCAAAAATTTTACATGCGGTGGCGGCTCTTCTAATGTCTTGAGCAAAGCATTGAAACTGCTTTTAGAAAACATATGCACCTCATCGATGAGGTACACTTTATAACGGCCACGCGTTGGTGCATATTGAACGTTTTCCAGCAGTTCGCGGGTATCGTCAACGCCGGTGCGCGAGGCGGCATCAACTTCTATCAGATCGACATAGCGGCCTTCTGCAATCTCAACACAGGTGGAACACTGACCACAGGGGGTAGACGTGATACCAGTCTCACAGTTTAAAGATTTTGAGAAAATGCGTGCGATGGTGGTTTTACCCACACCACGGGTACCGGTAAACAGATAGGCATGATGCAGACGATCATCGTTTAGCGCATTCACTAATGCACGCTGCACATGCTCCTGCCCGACCAGCTCCTGAAAATTTTGTGGACGCCATTTACGCGCCAGAACTTCATAACTCATGGCTGACAACTCACACCGGATAACTCACAAGGAAATCTGCAATCGAAATGTAAAATCATCGGTAGATTCTATCGAAGAAAGCAGTTCGGTTACAGCCAGAAATGGAAAATATAGAAAATAAGGTGGTAACCTGCCCCAGCCACACCTCGGCACCCGAGATCACTGCTACCGTTGCTTCCTTCCGGACCTGGCGGAGTTCACAGTTTATCGTCGCGAGGGAACCAGGACAGGTCACCATAAGCCGCGCATTATACATTAAGCAAGATTAAGGTGAAGACAAAAATTGCTGCAGCGAATTTATTCGTAAACCGTCTACTTTATTGCCTCTTCTACAAATAAATTCACAGCGACAACTGCCAACTATTTTCCCTGTTGATAATGTATAATGCGCCATTAATTTTTCCAAACCATAATTTGTTTACACCTCTTTAATGAAATCAACACTACGCATTGCAACTCGAAAAAGCCCACTGGCGCTGTGGCAGGCTAAACACGTCAAAACACGTCTAATGGACGCGCACGAAGGTTTAAACGTTGAGCTGGTTACCTTCACCACTAAAGGTGACAAAATTCTTGATACCCCGCTAGCAAAAATCGGCGGTAAGGGCCTGTTTGTTAAAGAGCTAGAAACAGCAATACTTGAAGGCAAAGCAGATATTGCTGCGCACTCTATCAAGGATGTGCCGATGGAATTTCCAGAAGGTTTATTCCTTTCCACCATTCTTGAACGTGAAGAACCCTGTGACGCCCTGGTTTCAAATACTTGTGATTCAGTACAGAACCTGCCAGAAGGCGCTATCGTCGGCACCTGCAGCTTACGCAGGAAAAGCCAGTTACTAAGTAAACGGCCTGATCTGATAATCAAAGACTTGCGCGGCAATGTCAATTCAAGATTAAAAAAACTGGACAATGGCGACTACGACGCCATCGTCCTCGCCTGTGCAGGACTGGTTAGATTAGACATGGCAAACCGGATCAAACAACGGATATCATCTTCATGGATTATGCCAGCTGTCGGCCAGGGCGCCATTGGACTTGAAGCGCGCGTAGGTGATGAAGAAACACTCGAACTGCTATCCGTATTGCAACATGATGACACTGCAGATCGAATCACCGCAGAACGCGCATTAAACAAACAGCTACAAGGCGGCTGCCAGGTTCCCATCGCCTGCTACGCAATGCTCGACGGAGATACACTGCATCTACAGGCGCTGGTCGGTGAACCAGACGGCAGTCTGATTGTTCAAGGCGATATCAGCGGACATCGTAGTGATGGCGAACAGCTAGGTAAAGAGCTGGCGGATGATCTATTATCTCGCGGCGCTAAAGAGATACTGGAAAAGCTATATAACGCTGATCATTAAAGAAATACAGAACGGCTGACTAAAATCGTCTGGAACGATTTTGAACATTATCGACGCTTCACCGATAATCGCCCTAAAAGGGTGAGGTACACGACGTGCCGAATAGCGCGCATGCGACGTGCGCCTTGGCACATAGGAATACAGAATAATAACGTCACAACACAATTAAAAAATTTATAGAGAGGTGGCCGAGCGGCTGAAGGCGCACGCCTGGAAAGTGTGTAAACCGAAAGGTTTCGAGGGTTCGAATCCCTTCCTCTCTGCCATATTCACACATAACCAATTGATATAATTAATTATTTATTACACAGCTAAATTCTATATACGCGTGTATATACACTAGTACATACACGTCATCCCCGACATTCCGTACAACAGGCAATGCAGACAATACTGGCAACCTGAATGCGACCACAACTAGCTCTGGCGGGCAGACTTATAATTATGCCAAGCCTGCTGGCTCATCAAATATTATCGTGTACTTTAAAGAGAAGCCTAAATCAGGAATATCGTACGAAGCCCTATACGTATGGAAAAGTATTACTAAGAAATACGACTTAAATTCGTAGCCATACTAGTGAGTAGTAACGCTCCTTATCAGACAGGCAAAAAAAAGCACCCGCTTTCCGTAGTAGGGGTGCTAGCTGCCTGACTTCCATTTCTTGATGCTGTCCGTGCATCGGCTGATATAAATACTACCTAAATGGCCAGCCCGTGTATGTAGGGATTTTCTGATAAAGCTGTCAGACTGAAAGACTGTTTCCAGTAATGGGTTCAATTGTTCGAATTAATCGGCCATTTTAATACGCGTACCCATTTCACATTTCACATTTCATTGTAATATATCAGTTATGTGTGGACGTTTTACGCTACAAACACCCGAATCCCAAATCAGGAAAGCATTTCATCTTCCAATTGGTGAGCAGCTTGGTTTAACTCCACGCTATAACATTGCTCCTTCTCAAGATATACCTATCATCCGTAACAGTGATAATGGACATGAATTAACTCTGGTTAAATGGGGTCTTGTTCCTCACTGGTCAAAAGAACCAAAAACAAAGTATTCAACGATTAATGCCAGGATAGAGACTGTTGCTGAGAAACCAACCTATCGCACACCCTTCAAAAGTCAGCGTTGCTTAATTCCCGCTGATGGGTTTTACGAGTGGAAACTGGTCAATGGCCATAAGATACCGCACTACATCCGTATGCATAAAGGTGGTGTATTTGCTTTTGCCGGTATATGGGATAGATGGGAGGGTGATGGAGAGACTTTGGATAGTTGCAGTATTATCGTCATGCCAGCTAATGAGGCCATGAAGCCTATACATGAGCGTATGCCAGCTATTATTGCACCAGCACATTATGATCTGTGGCTAGATTCGAGAGTTACCGACAAGGATGAAATATTAGGGTATCTAAACTCTGCGCCTTCCAGTCAGTTGAAGTTTTACCCAATAAGTCCATGGGTTAATTCACCGCAACACAAAGATGAGCGTTGTATTCAGCCTGCCTAAAGTGTCTGCTATCGGCCAAAAGCAGTCATTCACATTTACCTTGTTCAAACTCATTACCACATAAGTCAGAAGAGCAACGGCGGGCGTTTGCGACAAGAGCCTTAACCTCTTTTGGATCCGCTGGAATACCTTTGATCTTGTTAAGAAATTCCTCTGATATTTGCTCCTCTACGCCAAGCTCCTTCATCGCCTGAACCTTAGAAGCTAGATGCCTGATATATTCATCATAATCAGTAGTCAAGCGATCCTTGATGCGGTTCGCCATGTCGAAGACTTCGTAGGCACTCATTTCGGCAATATTATTGCTCGGGATTTTTAAGACCTGCTCCAGCGCCTTGCAGGTTAAGTGATCGGGATCGCCGTTATAGAGAGCCATGCCACGGATTCTCATGATATTTTTGGCGAAGATTGAATCCTCATCACGGGTTTTGATATGCATCCCCAAGGCATATGCATCTGCACCTAGTTCATTATGAAAAATGTTATATTCTCCCCAAAGTTTCTTATGGGACATTAGTTGCGGTCCAACGTACATGGACTTAAGGCAGTGATAGATTTCGTGGTCGATGACAAATGCAAGATAATCACCAGGTGGTAATAGCAAGTCTTTCGGGATTTTCTGTATAACCTTCTGGGGCAGTTCCAAAAGGTGCTGAGTTGACCTGATTGAATCAGCGGCCATGTCGTAGAGGTTAATGGTCAGGACACAGATATACTCTTGCTGACTAAGAGGAGTATCGGTCTTGAACAGTGAAGACGATGGCATTTTAGATTGCAGCATGAGTTCAACACGCCCGACGCTGACAAACATCAAATCCTCTCGCAACTCCGCCGGGTGCTCGTAGTCCATGCTCTTGGGCTGGTAACCGAGTACCTGATCAAGAGCTATCATATCAGCCGGTAATTCATCATCGCCGTTCAGAATCAGAAACACTATCTCAGGATATAGATACCTATAGTATTCAATCTTTTCGTCAAGCAATGTTTGGGGAGAGGTGGTTTTTTCAGGTGCGTAAGATTCATTTTCTGTATCAACGCAGGAAGTCGCTATTACCATAGTTAAACCGAACACAATACAGATAAGATATCTTCTTGTTTGTTGGAGCATCCTCAATCTCCCTCGTCATCTAAAAACCTAACAGATATTCTCCAAAGTGGGTAATCGCTAGAAGTAGCAGTCTTACTTTTGTCGTCTTAATCAGTGGAGCACACAAAAGCATGTGGTTACATTGACCTATCTCAAGAATTATGACTAATTAAGAATATTTGGGGTCAGAGTAAAAACTCATGACTGTCCGTTCAGGGTCGACAAGAGACGACCAAACCATCAAGCCTGGGTAAATCACTCGACTGACTGCTGTCGGCCAATAACGGTCATTCAATAAATAACGCAACCAATAAAAAACGGCAGCCATGATGACCGCCGTTAATATAAAAAAATGAAATATACA
>CAJXZZ010000080.1 GCA_913065105.1 uncultured Gammaproteobacteria bacterium
TTGATCTACACAGCGATCGTGTTGTTCGCATCAGTCGTGTATTTTATATATGCCTACAATGTTTATCCGCCGATCGAAGAGCGGGAAACGTTTCTGAGTGAGATAGGCGAGGGGTTTGGCGAGGCTGGATTATGGGCCCTGCTTTTTATTTATGCGCGTACCCTGTTGAAGTTGCTGATGGGCAAAGGTGCGCTTGCAAAGCGCATCCTCCCAGATTATTCGCCGCCGGATGCCGCGTCAATCTTGCAGAGATTACTTTGTTTTTTAAATAGAACGCATGTTTATGTCGGCATAGCAACAGTCGCCATTATCTTGCTCCACATTGGATTGATGGGCGTGCCGATGGAGATCTTATTCTTCCCGGCGGTCCTGGTTCTGGTTATATGGCAGGGATTATTTGGTCTGTTTCTTACCTGGCGTTATACGCCAAAAGAGCTGAAGAAACTTTCGTATCTGGTTCATGCGCAGTTCGTAACAGGGATTATGCTAGGTCTATTTTCCTACTTTGGTCATTTGTTGATCGACTCTTGATCTAAGTGAAGTATTTATTCGATCTTTAAAAGGTAAAATACGTAACGGCGGTATTGTTTGGATTACTTACCATCGCACGGGACGTCATTCTCTAAATAAAATTTCTACAGGTTCACAAGAGTATCATTATGAAGATCATGCAAACATTTTTAGTTCTGGCTTTTACTATTGCGTCGCATGCTGTGCAGGCTAGTAATGATGTGGAAGAAGGTGGGCGATTATACAAAACCTATTGTTCGGCCTGTCACGGCACTGAAGGCGGTATGGATATGAGTAAACGAGTTGCGCCACCCATCGTTGCAGTAAGAATGCACTACATTGGATCTTATCCGGACAAAACATCATTTGTTGCTGCTGTGACAAGCTGGGTAGAGGTAAGAGATGCAAGCAAAACTCTAATGCCTGGCGCGATACGCAAGTTTAATATTATGCCTCCAGTTTCTGTCGCCAGAGAAGATTTACAAAAGATTGCTGCTTATATCTATCAGGGCGAGATAGATAAACCGGCTGGTTTTGATGAGCATGTTGAGCAGCAGCACGGTAACAATAGAATGAATGATGGCATGTAGATTATTGCATTTTTGTAATCCGACTTAATTTGATTAAAAAACTGAGAGTGTAAAACACACGACAAGGCTAGATATGTTGCAAGAGAATATCCGCTATGTATTGGTATGGTCAGGCTGGTTGCGTTTAAGTCATTGGTTGCTTGCGGCTGGTGTGCTTTTTCAGATAGTCAGCGCATGGGCTTTGGCACATGACGAAGTCAACTACACGTTCTGGCTGGACTGGCATCTTATTGCCGGACAAGTAATACTGCTGACACTTGTTCTGCGTGTGGTACTTTTATTTATTCCTGTTAGTCGCAAATGGCCTGGCAGCAGTAACTGGCGCGCGTTTATTCCTGAGAGATCGCAATTACAGGCGATGCTTCAAATGCTAAAGTTTTACCTTAGTCTTGCACGTTTCCCGTTGCCAAACTGGTATGCGCATAATCCATTTTGGCTTCCTATCTATCCGGTTATGTTTTTCGTTTTGGCGGCATGTGCGATCAGCGGCTTGCTATACAATTCTTCGCACATTTTTTTGCAGTATCCGATGTATGAACTTCATGGCGCTTTGGCCAGCTTGATAATTATTTTTTCAATATTCCATATAGTTACGGCTTTTCTGCATGACCTGAAAGGGAAAGGTGCTTTTATTTCAGCTATGGTGAATGGTTATCGTTACTTTCATTACACGGGTTTGAATGATGGAGAAGAAAGCCATTCTCTGCATAAACAATCAGTATCTATCTCAGTTGATAGTATTAAAAAACCAGTTGTTGATAAACAGGTCAAGGTTGATGAAAGTTAAAAATATTATCTGGCTGGTAACTACAGTCCTGTTGTTGACGACAGCTAACGTCTTTGCAGCAGATGTCGAGTTACTTATTTCGCGCGCAAACCGTATTTTTTCACCCTTGCCTGAGAGCATGCCGGGATCGGATAACGACACAACGGAACGTATCGCACTGGGCAAAAAACTTTATTTTGAGAAACGTCTGTCGATCAATGACACGCAGGCCTGCGCATCTTGTCATATTCTTGAAGATGGTTTTGCCGGTGTCGATAACCTGGCTACTTCACCTGGTGCAAGAGGTGAAAAAGGAACACGTAACAGTCCGACAGTATTAAATGCCGGTTGGCAGGATAGTCAGTTCTGGGATGGCCGTGCAGAAGACCTGGTCGAGCAGGCCAAAGGGCCAATTCTTAACCCGATCGAGATGGCTATGCCCGACGAAAAAACAGTTGAGCAGAAAATAGCGGGGATTTCTGAATACCAGGATGCGTTTGCAAAAGCTTTCCCCGGCGAAAAGCCTGCTATCACTTACCAGAATATCGCCGAAGCCATCGCAGCTTTTGAGCGCACTTTGATAACACCGAGCCGTTTTGATGATTTTATGAACGGCGATGTTGATGCATTAAGTGAGACTGAGCAGCGCGGCCTGAAAACGTTTATCAAAGTTGATTGTAAGTCCTGTCACGATGGCAAGCTGCTTGGTGGTGAAACCTATGAACCTCTCGGTAAAGAACATGCCTATGAAAATCAGGCTGACCAGGGAATGTACACGCTGACAAAGGACGAAGATGACCGTATGTTTTTCAAAGTGGCGCCGCTTCGTAACGTGGCTTTGACCGCACCGTATTTTCATGACGGGAAGATCAAGATGCTTGATGAAGCGGTGCGCAAGATGGGCAAGCTGCAACTTGATGAAGAGCTCAGCGATCAGCAGGTCAGTGATATTGTCAGCTTTCTAAAAACATTAACCGATAAAAGAAGAGAGTAGTACACTGATTAATATCTAAAGGGGACAGATCTATTTATGTTTTTTTAAATAGATCTGTCCCCTTTAGAATTCCTTGAGTTGTTATATAAAGCTTGATTTATTGTCTTTGCCTGTAGTACAAATAGAATTCAATTATTGTTGAACAGGGGTCAGAATATGTCAGAAAAAGAAATGTTATCCGCAAAAGAAAAAACAGCTGAAGGCATCAGTCGTCGAGATGTATTGTTAGGCATGGGTGCCGCCGCGACCATGGCTTATGCTGGCTCTGCTTCAGCAGCAGCGAAAGGCCACGACCACAGTAAACATTCGACGCAGTTAACCGATCTGATGGATGCGGTTAATGATTGCACTGACAAAGGACGGCGTTGCATCTCACATTGTATGGTCAGTTTTACTGAAGGTGATACCGAGCTGGCTGCCTGTGCAAGCAAGGTGCAGGAAATGCTATCAATCTGTGGTGGTTTTGCTTACCTGGTGGCATCGAATTCCAGTTATACAAAAGAATATTCACGTGTATGCGAAAAAGTGTGCACAGATTGCGCAAAAGAGTGCCGGAAACATGAGAAACATATCGAGTGCGAAGCCTGCGCTAACGCCTGTGACGATATTGTTGATGCGATAAAGCTTAGTCTTTCTTAGTTTTAAGGCTTTGATTCTGTAGTGAACATTACGCCCCGATAAGGGGCGTAATGTTTTTTAAGGAAATGAATATTTTTCCTGCTTGGGAGATTTCACTGCCTGCCGGCTAACAGCGGCACTAAGTTATTATCGACTGTATGAAATTATCTAGTGTCGTTTTATTTTCTAACTCGATGTCTTCTATTACGACCAGGCATGGATAGCTTGCGCACAATTTTTTTGCAAAAATCCCGCGACTGGTCTCGGTCACGCATTTTCCATCGATAAAAACGGGTGTGCTATTCAAGCCGCAACTGGGTGAGCGACTTTTAAAAATGAAACCGGCCAGGTGTTTGAGTTCAGCGGGTTTTGTCTGGCAATATCGCTGCATGATATCTGTCACATCGATAGTCGGGTCATCACGTCCGGTAAGTTTTGGATTTTGTATGCTGCCGGTGAGTTGTACCGGTGGTCGTGGAATCGGAAGTCCAGCTTCGACTTCCGGGCAGACGGCGACTAGATTAAAAACGGCTGTGAGTTGTTCAAGGATAATCTGATTGGCTTTGGATTTGCCATCATAACGAACAGCGTCGCCGAGCAGGCACTGGCTAACACCCACTAAGGGTTTTATTTTACTAATCGCCATAAACGGAGTTTATTTACTTCTTAGCGCCCATGTCTAATGCGCGCTGTCTTGTTTTATTGGCTTCAACCGCCAGTTTTCCGGCGTCCCAGTTAGGCATGGTTTCTGGCCAGCCGAACATGTGTGCGGTGAGAACTTCGCATAATGCAGTTATATGATCGTCATTGTTATTTAAACAGGGGATGTAGTTAAAGCTTTCACCGCCTGCTTCAATAAACAGGTCTTTATTTTCCATCTGAATTTCTTCTAGCGTTTCCAGGCAGTCGGCAGCAAATCCAGGGCAGATGACATCGACACTTTTTATGTTGGCAGCGGGCAGTTCCTGCAGGGTGATGCTGCAATAAGGTTCTAACCAGGGCTCGCGTCCAAAACGTGACTGGAAGACGAGTTTCCATTCGTTATCATTTAATTCCAGTTTTTCGGCGACCAGGCGCGCGGTTTTCTGGCAGTGGCAGAAATAGGGGTCGCCATTATCTACATAACGTTGTGGTATACCGTGAAAAGAAAACAGTAATAAATCACTCTGTTTGTTTTCTGCCCATTGAGCTTTAATGCTGTTTGCCAATGCGCTGATATATTTTGGGTGGTCGTGATACTGGTTGATCATGCGCAGGTCGGGCAGCCAGCGCCAGCCTTTGAGCACATCGGTAACCTGGTCGAAAACAGCCGCTGTGGTAGTAGCCGAATATTGCGGATATAAAGGTAAAATCAGTAAACGCCTGGCGCCGGCCTTACGCAGACCCTCAAGGCCGCTTTTAATGGATGGTTTGCCATAAGTCATCGCCATGTCGGCAATCACATGGCCGCGAAAGCGGTCTTCAAGTTTTTTCTGTATCGCCTGCGTCTGTAAGCGAGTGAAATGAAGTAATGGTGAACCGTCTTCGGTCCAGACTTTCTGATACGATCTTGCCGCGCGTGAAGGACGCAGTCGTAAAATGATGCCATGCAGTGCAAACCACCAGATAAATCGATTGGTTTCGATCACACGGGGGTCTGCTAAAAATTGTGCAAGATATCTTCGAACGGCTGAGGGTGTGGGGGCGTCAGGTGAGCCCAGGTTAACCAGTAAAATACCCAATTTTTCCTGAGGACCATGTTTATAACTGATTTTTTCAGACACGTTTTTATTACGATGTTGTGATTATTTAGCGAAGACTGACAGATTTGTCTTTTCAGCTCAAGTTATTCCGTATTAATTAAGTGAGTGCCATAGAAATATCCAAGCAAAAACTGAATATGGAATTTTTTTGTCGAGCTATGCGTGTTAGTGGATGGTATGAAGTTCCTGTTTCCAGTTGAGGAGCGATTTTAATCATTCATGAGTCAATATATTTTAAATATATGAAAGAATGTTGAATTTTCAACAGTAGTGTCTAGAATGAATAGATTGTAATTAAGTATACTGTAATATACCGCCCATTAATTTGTACACCTTACGGAGTCCCCATGCCCACTAGGCTGGTAGTAGCAAAAGAAATAACACCCGGTGAACGACGCATAGCGTTAGAGCCTGGGGTTGCTAAAAAATTAGCCGCCACAGGCGTAAAAATCGCCATGCAGCAAGGTGCGGCGCTGTCTTCTTATTTTAAAGACGAAGATTTTACCGATGTGGAATCTGTCGCCGATGCAGCAGCTCTGTACAAAGATGCCGATCTGATCTTTAAGGTTAATCCTCCCACCGTGGATGAATTAAATCTTATGAAAGATGGCTGCACCATTGTTGGTTTTATGGCGCCGAGTAAAAATGCCGAAATGATGCAGTTGATGTGTGATAAGAAAATCACCTCACTGGCGATGGAGCTGGTACCGCGCATCACACGCGCGCAATCGATGGACGCTCTATCGTCACAGGCATCGATTGCCGGTTACATGGGCGTGTTGATGGGCGCGCAGCTGGCGCCGGTGTTCTTCCCGATGTTGACCACGGCAGCGGGCACGATCCGCCCGGCAAGGGTTTTAATCATCGGTGTCGGTGTTGCCGGTCTGCAGGCGATTGCGACGGCTAAACGACTAGGCGCTATCGTCGAAGCTTACGATGTGCGCTCTGCAACGCGTGAACAAGTGGAATCTTTGGGCGGTAAATTTATCGATACCGGGGTAAGCGCAGATGGCGAAGGCGGTTATGCACGTGAACTGACTGATGACGAAAAACAGCAGCAGCAGGATGTACTGGCAAAACATATCGCCATGGCAGATGTGATCATCAGTACGGCTGCTATTCCGGGCCGGCCTTCACCGAAGATTATTTCTGAAGCTATGGTCGAAGATATGAAAACCGGTGCAGTGATCGTGGACCTGGCTTCTGAAGGTGGCGGTAACTGTGAGCTGACTAAACCGGGCGAAACATTCGAATATAAAGACCGTGTAACTATTCACGGTCCGTTAAATGTTGCTGGCGAATTACCGATCCACGCCAGTGAGATGTATTCCAAAAATTTATTTAACCTGGTTTCACCGTTCATCACTGAAGAAGGAAACCTGGAACTGAATTTTGAAGATGACGTTATTGCCGGTTGTGTGTTGACCCGTGATGGTGCCATCGTGCATGAGCAGTACAAAGATAAATAAGGCTATTAATTATGATTGAAGGTTTACCCGCGTTATACATATTTATGCTTTCAGCCTTTACCGGCTATGAAGTCATCAGCCGCGTACCGGTTATCTTGCATACCCCGCTGATGTCCGGCTCAAACTTTGTGCATGGCATCGTGCTGGTCGGTGCCATGATCGTCATGGGCAGTGCCGAAGGGCCGCTGCAATTAACTATCGGTTTTATCGCGGTTGCCATGGCAGCGGGTAATGCAGTAGGTGGTTATGTGGCGACGGTTCGCATGCTGGAAATGTTCCAGCACTCACCGAAAAAAGGAGCGCAATAATGAATTATATTATTGACGCAGTTTATTTCCTTACCGCTGCAATTTTCATCATCGGCCTGAAACAGATGTCATCACCGGTGACTGCTCATCGCGGTATCGTCTGGGCCGGTATTGCTATGGTGGTGGCATCGTTAGCTACTTTCGGTGCACCAGAGATAAGCCTTGAAGTAAGCAGTATTAATCTGCAATTGATGCTGGTAGCGATTGTGGCGGGCTCTACGGTGGCTTACATTTCAGCTAAACGTGTCGCCATGACTGATATGCCGCAGATGATTGCCATGTATAACGGCATGGGCGGCGGTGCGGCTGCGGCGATCGCCGCGGTTGAACTGGTGAAGCTATCTGCTGGTGGCGAGAGTCATGGATTGACCATTCAGATACTTGCTGTGCTCGGTGCTGTTATCGGTGCGATTTCATTTTCTGGTTCTGCCGTCGCTTTCGCGAAACTGCAGGGCCTGATGAAAAAAACCTTACGTTTACCATTGCATCAAATAATGAACATTGCTCTGTTTGTTGCGGTCTGTGTCTTCGGTTATCTGGTAGCGACCAGTCACACAGTAAGTTTTGATCATGTCATCATATTCTTCGTTTTGGCGATTGTCCTGGGTGTGATGCTAACACTGCCGATCGGTGGTGCAGATATGCCGGTGGTTATCTCGCTATTTAATGCTTTAACCGGTTTAGCAGTAGCGTTTGAAGGTTTCGTGTTAAACAATGCGGCGATGATTATTGCGGGTACCGTGGTAGGTTCATCCGGTACCTTGTTAACGCAGTTGATGGCAAAAGCCATGAATCGCCCGATATCAAATGTACTGTTCAGCAGTTTTGGTAGTGATAGCGGTGTAGCGGCAGAAGAAGATATCGAAGGCAGCATGAAAGAGATTCAGGCGAATGATGCTGCTATCATGATGGCCTATGGGCAAAAAGTGATCATCGTACCTGGTTATGGTATGGCTGTTGCACAGGCGCAACACAAGTTAAAAGAAATGGGCGATCTTCTCGAAGCCCGCGGTGTCGATGTGAAATATGCGATTCATCCAGTGGCGGGTCGTATGCCTGGGCATATGAACGTGCTGCTTGCTGAAGCCGGTGTGGACTATGACAACATCCTGGACCTGGAAGAAGTTAATCCTGAGTTCCCAACCGCAGATGTTGCTCTGGTTATCGGTGCTAACGATGTAGTTAACCCGGTCGCACGTACTAATCCAGACAGTCCAATTTACGGCATGCCGATTCTGGATGCAGATAAAGCGCAAAATGTTATCGTGATCAAACGCGGTAAAGGTTCTGGTTTCTCTGGCATCGAAAACCACCTGTTCTATGCTGATAATACGCGGATGTTATATGGCGACGGAAAAAAAGCCGTTGGTGAATTAATTGCCGGCATTAAACTTTTATCGTAACAGTGTTTTTGTCTTTGCGCTGAACATAAAAAGCCCCGATATCGGGGCTTTTTTATTGCGTATTATTAATTAGAGAGCTTTGCGCGAAGCATCTTTTCCGCCGTGGTGGCGTTAAAAATGGCCTCAAAATGCTCATTTACAACGTGTAAACTGCGCTTTTTCGGCAATTTTTGCCTTGCCACGACGAAAAATCTACATCGTGCAAAGCTCTCTAGTACAGTGAATTATCAGCTATTAAGCATCGGTAATGTACCCAAAATAAACTGATCTATCTGACTGTAAAAGGTGGCCGCAGAGCCTGACAGTACAGCAACGATATTGAAAACAATAAATAATGTAGACAGGGTTAGTGCAATCACCAAATGTTTTTTTGAAGTAGTCATAATTTTTCTCATTTAATGTTGGTTTAAAGGTTTTTTGCCTTTTGTTATGGAAGAAAGCAAGTAATATGCCAGTAAGACAGGTTTCTGCGTGAGCAGATGTTGCGGGTATCTAAAGCATTGATATAAAACATGAAACTAAGTATGTAGTTTAAATATTAAGCTGCTGTGAACACTATATTATGGTTGCATGACAATTGGATTCGCATTGATCCAGTGCAGTGGTGTTAATCTTGGTGCATGTTTGAATATCGTTTAAAATAATTGTGTATTTTTTTTTCATTCGCATACAATCTGAACCTAATAAAAATTTATTAATAATAAAGTCGGATTTAATAAAACGGAGGCAAGCATGAGAACGATCCTGGTGTTAAATGCCAAAGGCGGTTGCGGTAAAAGTACCATTTCTACCAATCTGGCAAGTTACTTTGCGTTTGAGATGGGCAAGAAAGTGGTGCTGGCAGACTACGATCCGCAGGAATCTAGCCTGGCATGGCTGGAAGCACGTGATGAGAAATGGCCGCATATCGAAGGCATCGCCGCACATAAAAATCCCTTGCGTGTTGCCAAAGACACAGACGTTGTCATCATGGATGCGCCGGCGCGTGTTCACGGCAAAGAACTCACCCAATTGATGAATAAAGCGGAGACAGTTATATTTCCTGTATTACCATCACCGATCGATATGCGTGCAGCAACCAAATACATGGCAGAAGTACAGAAAAATGGCCGTGTTGTCCGCAAAGAAGTCAAAATTGGCGTGATCGCCAACCGTGTTCGTGAAAACACAATTATATTTTCTGAGCTTTATGATTTTATTAAATCAATGAAACTGCCTTATATCGCCACGTTACGCGATACGCAGAATTATATCCGTGCAGAAGAACGTGGTGTCGGCATATTCGAAATGGCTCCCTCGCAGGTCTATCAGGATTTAGAAGACTGGGAGTCGTTGACAAAATGGCTGCGCAGTAAACGTAGTATGCCTTAGGTATTTTAAAAAAACTTTCACCGCAGAGGCGCGGAGACGCAGAGTTTTTTCTTGTGATGCGCCGCAGGCGCATCATCAATTAAACTTTTTCTCTGCGCCTCGGCAATTGCTCCTGCATTGCTCTACTTACGCGCGTCCTGCCCTAATCCGCAGTAAAATTATTTTAGTTTGTTATTTTCTATGTTCATCGCCAAAGATATAAGCCAGTTTAAAACCCTGTTTGTTAACAAGCTAAAAAACATGTTGTCTGATGACGAGTTGGGTGCTTTTATTCTGGTGTTGGCAAACAGTTTGCAGGATGAATTTTTAAAAACGGAGCTGGCGACGGATTTAAAAGATAACTTCCTTGTGTTGAAAGGCAAGTTCGATACCGGTGAACTTAAAGCAACGCAAGACGATCTGGATGTGTTTAAGCAGTTGCTAACTATCGATATCGAGCAATTACCGATCTGGCAGACAAGAAAGGTGGGCGCCAGTGATAGTAGCTGGGAGGTGGTTTATAACGTAATGCGTCAGTTGCGCCCGGCACGTGCTTCCAGCCAGATACTAAATTCGATCATTCAGGACTTTGATGACACCCGGTTTCACTTTAATAAGCCGTTTTTAAAACCGGAAATATTATGGCAAGGCGAGTACGGTGATAAAAACGTACGTGTATTTTATAATAAGTTTCCTTTTTCTGATTATCACTTGCTCATCGTGGTTTCGCCCGAGGATAACTCGGCGCAAATTTTAACGCAGGACATGCATCGTTATATATCGACACTAGCTGAAAAGGTAGACGAGACGTTGCCGGGTTTTGGTGTCGGTTTTAACAGCCTGGCAGCCGGGGCTTCTGTCAACCATCTGCATTTTCAGGGGTTTATTCGCGAGCAGAAATTCCCGCTTGAAAATATTGATGACATAAGTAACTACCCGTTAAGCGTAAAACAGTTTGCTGATATCGAGTCGTCGTGGCAGTACATACAGACATTGATAGAGAAGGACATGGCTTTTAATTGCCTGTATCGAAAAAACAGCTGTTATGTCGTTCCCAGAAAATATCAGGGTACCGTCGACCTTCCAGTTTGGCTGGATGGTGCAGGCTGGATAGATGTCGCTGGAGTGATGACCGTATCAGATGAAGTGACGTTTAATGCTATCGATGAGCAGTCTGTAACGCAAGCTTTGGGGCTTCTCTCTACACATTAGACGTATCCGGTGGATAGTTGCCGCGCCTGCCTTTGTTTTATGTGCTCTATTCTGTAAAATGCTGCAAATATTGCGTTGCTTACTTGCTACGTATAATAAGCAATAAAAGCTATAGTTTAAGGATGCAGTATGCGCGACGCCAATGACAATCGACCAGTAATACTCTTTGTTGATGATTCGAAGACAGCACGTAAAGCTGCTGAAAAAATACTTTCAGATAAATATATCGTTCACGAAGCTTCAAACGGTAAAGATGCCTGGGAGCTGCTCAAGAAAAACCCCGATTATGCTGTTGTTTTTGCCGATATACAGATGCCGGAGATGAACGGTCTGCAACTGTTACAGCATATCCGTACATCACCAGATAGACGTATCTCACAGAAACCGGTGGTCATGATTACTGGTCACTCTGATTCACATGCCGCCATGCGCGCTGTGTTCGACATGGGTGCAACTGGTTTTGTATCAAAACCCTTCAGCGATATCGACCTGATTAGTTGTGCCTGTTCCTATATCAATCTTAACCAAAGGTTAAACGAACTTGAGAACTTGCTAGGAATAGATCGGCAATCTGGGCTGTATAACGCTTCACGTTTCGATGGTGAGGGCAGTAAAGCGCTTTCCATGGCACTGCGACACAAGTTAGAGCTTTCGGTCGTTTATATAGAGCTAAAAGCGCTGTCTGAGATAAGCGACAATCACAGTAACAAGATAGCTACACAGGTGGTCGTTGAAGTTGCCAAGCGTATCCAGAAACATTTGCGTGAAGAGGAAATTATTGCGCGTATCGGGGCTTCAAAGTTTGCGCTTCTGCTACCGGCTACTAACAGTTTCAAGGCAAAGATTGCTGTTAAACGCGTACAGGATAATGTCAAAAAAATGGCGTTTATTGTTAAAAACCAGAAAATACAGGTTGATATTGCAGCAGGTATATCAAGTACCGGTTTGAATAATAAAAAACTGGATTTTAATGCGCTCTGCATGAAAGCCGATGCGGTCCTGCAAAAAGCCATTAATGGCAGAAGTGGGAGCATATCAAGCGACTTCGATGAAAATGCTCTTGATGTGGCTAGTGATAAAACGATCCAGCATGATGATGATTTGAGTGAATCACTGCAGCACATCATTGATGGAAACTTCCATAAGGTAACTGATGAAGACGTCGCTCACGTGACGCGTATTCTCAAACCCTTTATGAAATATGCTGCCGTCAAAACCGGTACGACATAGTTGCTGCATATCTAAGTAATAAAAAAGGTGCAGATGCCAGCGATTAGCGTTGGTGATGCATTATATAATTCAGCCCCGCCATCGTGCGGGGCTTGTTTTTTTCTGAACATCTATTCTGCTCGTTGGTAGTCACTTTCCCATTTTAAGCATTCATTCTGAGAAGCAGGTATACACGAATGCCTGCACATTAAAGAAGTGTATTTTGTTGCCTGGCAGCGCAGTGTTTGAAAGTTAATGACATATCAAAGACAGCTTATGACGGAAATCTGACGTTTTTGATGATAGACCAGGGTAGGTGCTTGGTTAGATGACGCGAAAATCAACGATAGTCGTTGATAACTGAAAACCACAGAGCGACTATATGAAGGGATTTTAGGTATCGTAAAGCGTGTCATTGCCTTGTGGCCACCTTCATTTAACAGGGAGTAATGAAATTGATTATTCTGGCATGCGTCTTGCAAACACTATGTTAACTGCGACAAATTTAAGAGGTAGTAATAGTGAATTGCGATAAAAATAATCAGCGAGAAATAATAATTTCAGAGATGGCGGCATGGGCATGTGTCATAGGCATAGTTTGCTTATTTGCTAAATTGATCGCTTAACTACAACCCCTGGGAAGAATCTGCTCGGGGTGCGCGGCCATGCCAAAACTAAGGATGTTATAGGAGGAGAAAATGTGGAACGTTCAGTACATACCCAATAACTATTCTCAGCCATGGTCTACTTTGGACTCTTACGATAATAAGGCAAGTGCTCTCACCTGTGCGTCTCAGGCATCGAGTGAATATTTTATGGTTATAGTGATAGACCCAGATGGCAGTGTAATCTGGAGTAATTGAATTTTGATTTGGGGTGGCTTATTTAAGCGCTCTGTCATCCGTGTAACTCTTTAATAGAAATGATATGAAAGATGATTTAAAAAAGCCTTTGCAGGTTGTTGCGGTGCTGTTCGGCATTGTTTTGGTTCTGGTTGTTATACGTGTGTCATATAACTATGTGTATCACACATTACCGCCTAAGCAAGTGGATATATCTGTAAGGTATTCACCTGATAATACATGCAGGACTGACAGTCCTATATATATGTTAATCACAAATAATAGTAGTCGAGAAATTATCAATACATCATTTAATCTGTCAGTAAAAAAG
>CAJXZZ010000081.1 GCA_913065105.1 uncultured Gammaproteobacteria bacterium
GATGGAGAGGCGAGTGAATAAGTAATTATAAAAGCGGGTGTACTTCGCTGAAAATTAATGCGAATAAAAGTAGGTGGGAAATATTGCCTTGTTAGTTGCGGCTATTTCCATAACAATCGACTTTTGTATAGATGGTTTATTGAGTGATATAGGAATGGCGTAGCTGTAGCTTTTGAGTATTCGATAAAAAACCCGGTAGAACCGGGTTTTTAGATAATGCATTAGAAAGTAGATTAAATAATATGACTGATTTATTTGATCTTGGATTCCTTGTACATTACATATTTACGTATCGTAGGATCGAATTTCTTCATCTCCAGTTTTTCTGGCATAGTGCGTTTATTTTTGGTCGTGGTGTAAAAGTGACCAGTTTTCGCAGATGAAACCATTTTAATTTTCTCGCGCATGATGTTATCCCCTTAAACCTTTTCGCCGCGTGAACGCATTTCAGCTAAAACAGTATCGATACCTTTTTTATCGATAATGCGCATGCCACTGGCAGTAACGCGCAGTTTTACATGACGGTTCTCGCTTTCAACCCAGAAACGGTGGCTGTGTAAGTTAGGCAAGAAACGACGTCTTGTTTTATTGTGAGCATGGGATACGTTGTTACCAGCTACCGGACGCTTACCAGTGACCTGACATACTCTAGACATTGCAATTACTCCAAAAAATTCAAAACTCAGGACCTTTGATTTACTATCTGCAGGACCCAATAAAAATAAGCCGGCAATTCTAACGGAGAATAACGGTTCTGACAAGTAAAATAGTGATTCTATTTGGCTGAAGTAGATATGCCTGCTGGATTCTGCAGCCATGTATAATACGCCTAAATAACCACAAAAGCGGCTCAATCCGTAAGCTTAAGGTCAGGATAAGGCAGAGAATTACAAAATGGCGCTGGATATCGTATTTATAGAAGATTTACGCATTGATGCCATCATAGGCATCTATGACTGGGAACGAGAAGTCAGGCAGACCATCGCTCTGGACGTTGAGATGGCAGCGGATAATATCAAGCCGGCATCCTCTGAAAACATAAAGGATGCACTGAATTATAAGGATGTCGCCAAGCGTTTGATCGCTTTTACCGAAGAAAGCCAGTGTCAGCTGGTGGAGACGCTGGCGGAGCGCCTGGTCGAAATTATCATGGATGAATTTAATGTGCCCTGGTGTCGCCTGAAACTAAGCAAATTAGGTGCAGTGACTGGCTCAAGATCAGTAGGTGTTATTCTCGAACGCGGACAGCGCTGACGGTGCCCTGAAAATGCCAACCATCTATATCAGTCTCGGTAGCAATATCAACAAAGAGCAAAACACCCATGCGGGCATTCGCGCTCTAAAGCAGGCATTTGGGGAATTGGTCCTGTCCTCAGTTTATGAAAGTGAAGCGGTGGGTTTTACTGGTGATGCTTTCTATAACATGGTGATCGCCTGCCAGGTAAATGTCCCAGTGCATCAGGCTAATCAAATATTACGTGATATTGAAGACGCAAATGGCCGTGATCGCAGCGGCCCCAAATTTTCATCGCGAACACTGGATCTTGACCTGTTGTTGTATGATGATCTGGTATTAGATGAAAATGGGCTGAAATTGCCGCGTGATGAGATTTTAAAAAATGCTTTTGTGCTTTGGCCATTAGCAGAAATAGCGCCTGATCTAAATCATCCGGAAACAGGCACCAGCTATGCGCAGTTGTGGTCTTCTTTTGATAAGAGAAAAGAAAGCCTTAAAGCTATCGAGTTTACTTTTTAATTTATTTTATGAGTTTAGATTCCATCCCTTGCGACCTTTTTGTCGATATCTCCGGTACTGATTGTGCTGTGCCATTCTCCAAATTAAACGATGCGCTGGACGTGTTGCTGCCGAACCAGACTCTAATGGCGGTATCACATAAGCAGGCGTTGTTGAGTGATATTCCTGCGTTCTGCCGGCAGCGAAATTTACAGCTGATCGATAAGGGTGAGATGGATGAGATGTTTTATTTTTTGATCAAACTGCAGGATTAATTGATTATTTATCTATTTTCTCGGTAAGAAAATCGATCATTCGTTTCACCTTTTGCGGTACGAATTTCCGTTCGGGATAAACAGCATGGATGTCGTAAGTGGTTGGTTTGTAATCAGCAAGTATTACTTTTAGACGACCATCATCGATATGCTTTCGTGCATACCACTCACATAAGATAGATATGCCCAGCCCTTCCACAGTAGCATCACATATGGCGTCCGGGCTGCTTGCATTTAAACGTCCGCTGACGCGAATAGTCTCATCGCCTTTTTGTGTGCTGTTGAAATACCAGAGATCAGGCGTTTTCTGAAGTGAATACAACAGGCAGTTATGTTTGGCGAGGTCTGCAGGTTTTTTTGGACGTCCATATCTAACCAGGTATTCCGGGCTGGCGAGAACAACGCGTGGACTGCTGCCAATTTTTCTGGCTATCAAAGTGGAGTCTTCCAATGGCCCGATACGGATCGCAAGATCGATACCTTCTTTCACCAGGTCAATATAATCATCGTCGAATAGCAGGTCGATATTGATGTCAGGATAAGCATTAAAGAATTCATTTAGATATGGAAGTATGCATGTGCGGCCAAATGAGGCACTGGTAGAGATGCGCAATGTTCCTGTGGGCTTGATCTTGCCTTTACCGACGCTGGCTTCAGCTTCCTGAAAATCATTGAGGATGCGAATGCAGTGATGATAATACTCTTTACCCGCTTCAGTTAGCTTTAACGAACGAGTGCTGCGATTGAGCAATTTGGTGCCTAAACGTTCTTCCAGAGCAGCAATATGTTTACTCACAGTAGACTGTGACATGTTGGTTTCGCGTGCTACAACAGAAAAACTTTCCGCTTCAACGACACGTCGAAATATGGCCATACTGCTCATTACATCCATACAAATTCCCGTAGAGTAGGTATTTCAGGAGGCTGGAAGCTTATTTATTCCTATTTGGAATGCGCAAGCTTCCGGATTACATAGTTATTAGTTATTAGTTATATAGGATAAGTGTAATGTGTCTGTAATAGGGAATCAAACTTAGTGGATTTGTATTCGAATTGTATTAACCAGCAGGGCGTACTGACATATATAAGATATTGATTGTTGATGTATAATCGTGCAAACCCAAAATGTACTAATTATGTCGTGCTGAATGTGATGAAAAAAATCCTCCTATTGCTAGTTATATCCTTTGCTTTTTCTGTATCGTCTTATGCCGTAGCTGATGAGATGGCTGATATGGAGAAGATGTCTGACCAGTTGAAAAAGGCCAACAAAAAACTTATCCGGGGTCAGTTTGAAGGGGATGACCTTAATGCATGGACGAAGCTGACAATTAAAATGAAGAGTTCCGCCTCTTTATGTGTTGCAAATAGTGAAACTGCTTTGCTTAATTTGAAAACAGTAATGGATGGACTGGGTGAAAAAGTTAAAGGTGAAGATGTTGAGGTCACCAAAAAAAGAACGGCCTATCAGAAAGAAAAAGAAGAGTTAGATAAATCACTGGCTAAATGTAATTTTTTCATCGTTAGCAGCAGAGAAGTAAGTAAACAAATCAGTGAGGCGGAAAAGTCATATTTCAAGCAAAAATATCTTGCTAGAAGCCCGCATATGATCGAGCTGATCATATCGTATATTGATAATCCTGTTGCGATCTTTCAAGACTCGGGAAAATTTGTATTTAAACGTTCTGGTCTCAATGAAATTGACGTTCTGGATGTTGGCCTGAGTATTGTTGTTGTGCTTATTTCAATATTCTTTGGCATATGGCTGCGCAAAAAACTAATGTTACTGGAAAGTAAAAGGCAGTGGCAGGATGAATTTTCAGAAAATTTGTTACGTGCTGTTCTTACGACACTGTCATGCACAGCGCCTTATCTTCTAGGTTCCGCAGTCGCAGCCATCAGTTCGGTGGTTATTACTTTGGAGGTGACGGAGATTCCTTTTGTTACGGAGTTTTTTATAGGCCTGCTGCTATTCTTTTTAGTGACAACGACAATACGGGTATTGTTATCTCCCTTTCCCCCCGCCAAGATATTTTTATCTTTATCTCCTCATATTGCCGAGGCCCTGGCAAAACGATTTAGAGTGTTGGCGGTATTGGGTTTGATCGGTTACCTGGCTTTTTATACCGTATTTTCAGAAAGCATTGTTGAATCTAATTTGATGTTGATGCGTAATGTGTTTTCACTGTTTTTTGTCATTAATCTTGTCTGGACGTTACAGGCGATTATCGCATCGCCCAAGTTGCCAAAACTACGCTATGTATCGATGTTTGTCATCGTGGTAGTGCTCGCATCATTGGTGGCAGAATGGTTGGGTTATAGAAACCTCGCCTACAGCAGTCGTCGAATTATCATGGTGTCGTTTGTTGTGTTTATGGTGTTTATCGGTATTGCAAATGTGTTTAGAGATTTATTTAATGCGATAGATGATGGTTCGTATCAATGGTGTCGCCGTTTACATTCAGCACTCGGCGTTGAACGTGGTGAAAAGGTCCCTGGCCTAATCTGGATACGGTTATTAACAACTATTGTTGTGTGGGGCTCATTTTCCTTCCTGTTTATAGGCGCCTGGGATTACAGCGGTGGCGTCTTAGAACATGTTAAGAGTTATATAGTTAATGGGTTTGATATAGGAAATTTCCGAATAGTGCCGAGTCGGATCTTATGGGCCCTGCTGGTATTCGGTAGCATTATTATCTTGTCCAGCTGGGTTCGCTCACAGCTGGAAAATAACTGGCTCAAGATGACAACCATGGGACAAGGCGCCCGCGATGCGCTGGTAACAATAATGGGGTACATGCTTTTCCTCATTGCGATTATGGCGGGGCTGTCAGCCGCAGGGTTCGATTTTGGTAACATTGCTATCGTTGCGGGTGCGTTATCAGTCGGTATCGGTTTTGGCTTGCAAAATATCGTTAATAACTTTGTTTCCGGTCTTATCCTGTTGTTTGAAAGACCTATCCGAAAAGGTGACTGGATAGTGGTCGGTGGTACTGAAGGTTATGTGAAGGATATTCACATCCGTTCGACAATAATCCAAACCTTCGATCGTTCTGATGTAATCGTGCCGAACTCTGAATTGATATCAAATCAGGTGACAAACTGGGTGCTTTCCAGTAAAGCTGGCCGCGCTATCGTTCCAATCGGTGTGGCGTATGGTACAGACACGGAGAAGGTCCGCGAAATTCTTTTAGCTATCGCTGAAGAGAATGAGAGTGTTGTTAAAAGGGGTTCGATGCCAGAACCAAAAGTAATATTTAGAGAATTTGGTGATAGTTCGTTAAACTTTGAGCTGCGGGTGTTTTTATATAATGTGGATAGTCGGTTAGGCACCATAAGTGATTTGAACTTTGCTATTGATAAAGCATTCAGGGAAGAAGGTATCGAGATACCCTTCCCGCAACGAGATCTACATGTAAAAAGCTTACCTGACGATTTTAAAAAATAACAACGCTTTAGATTATAAAATATATAGACTGAGTAGTAATCATAATAATATTAATTTGAATAGGAAGTGTGATGTCTTTTAAAATTAAGCTGCTGTATAAATTTACTTTTTTTACTCTTATATCTGCAATTACTGTGTCGTGTGTAACTGAGACAGTCGAATCGCCCAGGATGAAGTTTCCTGAGACGGCGGTCATCTCTGTGCAAGATCCTAATATCTTTGTTACAAAAGGGTCGACGATTGCCTGGCTGCCTGAAGCTGTGCGTTTTTATAAAGATGAGAGATTGCAGAACGCCCCTGTTAAAGCATTAATAGAAAAAGAAATTGTTAAAAATTTGATCGCAAAGGAAATGATATACGTTGATTCTGTCAATGGTGCCAAGTATGCGATTGCTTATACAGCGGCACTGGAATCTTCCCTGGATGATAGCGCCATTATTAGAAAATTTGGCTTACTACCAGGTAATTCTCAGGTTCCAACCGGTGATGACAATATTGAGAAAGGAACATTGATTATTTATGTTTTTGAAAATAAAACCAGTGACATCGTATGGCGTTCAGCAGCACAGGTCAGTGTTAAATTTGATATGTCCGAGGAAGAGAGAAGTGCGCGTGTTCAGCGCGTATTAGCTGAGATGTTCCAGACATTTACAGTTGTTGAGTAAGCGGGGTTTTTTGGCTTATTAGTTATTGACGGATCGTCAGTGTTTTTCCTTTTTGGGTGATCTCAAAGTGTTTGAGAAAACTCATGCCCAGTAAAACTTCATCGCCGCCTATGTTGGTGAGTATGGTAGCGTTTAAGTCGTATCGTTTTATTTCGCCAAGTGCAACGCTATCAAGCCGGGTTCTATAAGCTTTAGCATTACCATTGGCTGTCTTTACGAAAACTTCCTGTCCTTTTAACAGGCCTATTTCATTGGCTAATGATTCAGGTATCGCAACATCGCTGGCACCCGTGTCTAATAAAAAAACAACCTGTTTGCCATTTATAGTGCCATTAGAAATGTAGTGGCCATAAGCGTTTCGTTGTAGAACTATTTCTTTTTGAATACCGTTTAGCGTTGTAACGATATTCTGATTCGGGTTGTTACGTTGCAGTAGTGTCTCTTCAAAGATGAAAAACAGCATGGCTAAAAAAACCAGCCATGCAACAAAGATCATGCCTGTTCCAGCATGTGAGATAAAGTCTGGTTTATTAGTCTTTTCTGGCATTGATGATAACGGCTGCTTAATCTTCCAGTTCGACTTTTATGATAGTACCGTCTTCAGAAATTTTGATTTCATATTTTTTACCATTTATTAATTCGCCTTCCAGCTCGTAGATAACAGTATCATCTTTAATTTCTTTTTCAGCTTCGGATAAATCTATACCGGGCAGGGTATTTTGCACGATAGTGATTATATTCGCTGGCACCTCAGATATTGGAATTTCGATATCATTGTCCTGATCGAAGCAAGCGCTTAACGTCAGGGTCGACAGGATTGTAATTGTAGAGATCTTCAGGTGTTTTTTCATATTTTTCTCTCAAATGTTAAGGTTTCGGCCACCATCAACGGCAATAATCTGACCGGTGATGTAATCAGCGTCCCTGACTAAAAATAAAATGGTCTTAGCTATATCTATGGGGTCCCCCGGCTTTTTTAAAGCGGTTCGTTCTAAAATTAGTTTTTTCGTATGATCTGCCATGTCATTGTCCGGCCATAATATTGCTCCAGGTGCCACACCGTTAACACGTATGTCTGGTCCTAACTCTTTCGCTAAAGACATGGTGAGCATAGCGAGACCTGCCTTTGCAGCGCAGTACACCGGGTGCTCTTTCATCGGCCGCTGTGCATGTACGTCGAGCATATTGACTATGTTGCCCTGTGTTTGTTTTAAGTAAGGCACTGCAGCCTGGGCAAGGAATAAGGGCGCCTTCATATTACTGTTGATCAGATTGTTCCAGTCATCCATTGTTATGCTGCCAACGGGTGTCGGGTAAAAGCTCGAAGCGTTGTTGATTAACACGTCAAGACGGTTCCAGCATTGAAATGCCTGATCGATCAGGTTGTTGTAGATGGTCTCATCATTAAGATCGCCCTGTATTACTTTTGCAGATTTTTTTCGATCGTTATTAAGTTCTTCGGCTAAGCTATCTGCTGATTGTCGAGACGAGTGACAATGTATTACGATGTTATATCCTGCCTCATGCAGCAGGCGTACGGTCGTAGCACCGATACGCTTTGAGCCGCCGGTAACCAGAGCGGTTTTTACAATAGTGTCGTTTGCGTTAGAATTATCCATTGTTGTACAGTCTATGTTTCGTATAAGTTACAATCCACCTATATTCTCACATATCATGATACGGTTGAACCATTGTTAGCTAGTAGTACTGAAACCCTGCCCGAACCCGACGAAGCAGCAAAACAACATAGTTTATTGCTTGCACAGCACATTAAGGCCGCCTGCAATCGTGCAGATGGCTGGATCAGGTTTCCTGAATTTATGAATATGGCGTTGTATCAACCCGGTTTGGGTTATTACAGTAGTGGCTTGCAGAAATTTGGTCAGAAAGGTGACTTTATTACTGCACCAGAAGTATCCGCCTTATTTGGCCAGTGCCTCGCCAAACAAATAGCCGAGATATTATTAAATTTTCAAAAATCATCCGATGAGAAAGCAGTTGTTCTTGAGTTTGGTGCGGGTAGTGGCGCGTTGGCTGTTGATATCCTGCAGGAACTTGAAAGGCTTGGCAGTCTGCCTGAGCAGTATCTGATTATTGAGCTCAGTGCCGAATTACAACACCGGCAAAAACAGATTTTAAAGGAAAAGGTGCCGCACCTGTTCGCGCGTGTGCAATGGCTTGAGCAGCTGCCCGAAGACGTAAG
Source organism: uncultured Gammaproteobacteria bacterium (assembly GCA_913065105.1). GTDB lineage: Bacteria > Pseudomonadota > Gammaproteobacteria > SZUA-229 > SZUA-229. The sequence goes on from CAJXZZ010000081.1 coordinate 8,327, forward strand.
CAATGCTGTTGTCATTGCCAACGAAGTGCTGGATGCAATGCCAGTGGAATGTTTTAGAGTTAAGGATAAAAACATCGAATCGTTAATGGTGGGTGTTGAGAACGATGAGCTGATGGCTCGTTATACGATTGCAGATAGTAAAACAGTAGAAAAGATAACATCAATCAAACAGCGAAGTGAAATCGAATTTTCAGATGATTATTGTTCTGAATATAACCCTGCGATAAAAGGCTGGTTGTCTGCGCTTGAGTGCAAGATAGATAAGCTGGTTGTATTGCTGATCGATTATGGTTACAACGAGAAAGAGTACTATCATGCAGATAGGGTAAACGGTACTTTGATGTGTTACTACCAGCATCGTGCACACGATAATTTTTTCTGGTGGCCAGGGTTGCAGGATATAACAGCGTTTGTGAATTTTACCGATGTGGCTTACAGTGCAGTTGATCTAGAGTTGGACGTTAGCGGTTATACTACGCAGGCGGCATTTTTATTGGCCAACGGTCTTTCAGAACTGCATGCAGAACAGGTTACAGATGATGTGCAACAGCAGATCAAACTCTCGCAACAGATCAAAACGTTAACGCTGCCATCTGAGATGGGTGATCGTTTTAAGGTGATGGCGCTGGTGAAGAATTATGAAGAACCACTGCAGGGTTTTTCGATGCTGGATTTAAGAAATAGGCTTTAATGAATTTAGTCATTACGAGACCGAACATTTAATCTAAAAGGTTTTTAAGTGGATATTATACAGATCATTGTTTTAGCATTGGTGCAGGGATTAACTGAGTTTCTTCCAATTTCAAGTTCAGCGCATTTAATCCTGGTGCCGTATTTGACAAACTGGCCTGATCAGGGACTGGCGTTTGATGTCGCAGTACATGTGGGTACGCTAACCGCTGTCGTTGTCTATTTCAGAAAGGAAATCAGCGCAATGTTTTTTGCATGGGCCGCATCGTTAAAAGGCAAACATTCAGAAGACAGTAAGCTGGCATGGGGGGTGTTGATCGGGACTATCCCCGTTGGTCTGGCAGGTTTATTATTCAAGGATGTTATCAGTGAGCATTTACGCACGCCCTTAGTTATCGCTACCACAACGATCATATTTGGTTTTTTACTGTGGTATGCAGATTGGTCAGGGAAAAGACAGAGAGATGAACATACGATGTCATGGAAAGATATTATTGTTATTGGCTGTGCACAGGCCATCGCATTAATTCCGGGTACGTCACGTTCGGGTATTACTATTACTGCAGGTCTGATGCTCGGTCTGACTGCACCGGCAGCCGCGCGATTTTCATTTTTATTATCAATCCCCGTTATTCTATTGGCAGGTGGGATGGAAACGCTGGATTATCTTAAGGTTGCCAGCATAAATGATATGAATGATTTGGTCATTGGCGCACTTATTTCAGCCGTCAGTGCCTATCTATGTATCCACTACTTCTTGATGCTGTTAGAACGAATAAGCATGACGCCGTTTGTGATATATCGCCTGCTGCTGGGCATCGTGTTGTTATCTTTTTATCTGTAAAAAAATTAAATTATGTTCGCTAAAGCCTGCCCTGAATTAAAGATGCGTTTTCTGTGGTTAGCTATTGGATATGCTCTGGTGGTCCTGGTCGTGTATCTGTCCTTGACCAGTAGTCCAGTAGATCCGGGTTTAAACATTCCCTATGAAGATAAGGTATATCACGCTTTTGCTTACTTCGTACTGATGGCATGGTTCTCACAGATTTACCATGACAAATTTCAACGCAACATGATTGCCATGGTTTTTATTGTGATGGGTTTTATGATGGAATATCTGCAAAGCTTTGACCCTAAGCGGTTTGCTGAAGCTGGCGATATGCTCGCCAATACCACGGGTGTTGCGCTGGGATTTGGTGTAGCTTTAAGCAATGCGAAAAATATTTTACTAAAAATAGAAAAAATGTTGCTCAGATCATAACTTAACAGATAGTTCTTTTAGTTTTGTAACGGCGCTAACACGCACTTCTCTAATCTTATTTGCAAGCGCCATATTTTCAAAGCCAAGGCTGCGCAGTTCGTTTATATTTATATCTCTGGCAACTTTCAGTACCTGACGAAAATAGTCACCTTGACGAAGGTCGATATTTTCATAACCCGGTCGGCCACGAGCATCAGCCTCAGACGCCAGTAAAAATTTATCAAAACGTTCTGGTTTTCTGAAAGCATCAAGCTGTTCCAGTGTTTTAACCAGCGTGGCAGGTTTAAGCTCCAGTGCTCGATGGTAGTGCAGATGAAAGCGTGCCGTACGTTCAGCCAGGTCGCGATAGTCGTTGGGTATGCGCATGCGTTTACATAGTTTAAGTACAATGTCTGCACCACGTGCTTCGTGGTTTATATGGCGAGGCCATTGGTCTTTTGGTGTAGCGCCTTTTCCGAGGTCGTGGACCAAAGCGGCAAAACGAACCTGCGGGTCATCACTAAGTATGCAGGCCTGCTCCAGCACCAGCATGGTATGAATACCAGTATCAATTTCAGGATGATGTTCCTCAGGTTGTGGCACGCCCCATAAGCAATCAAGTTCGGGCATGATGCGTTTAAGTGCGCCGCACTCGCGCAGTGTTTCGATGAAATACGAGGGTGTTTTTTCTGCTAATGCTTTTTCCATTTCCTGCCAGACACGTTCGGGTACGAGTGCATCGACCTCACCGGCAGCGACCATGTTTTTCATTAATGCCATGGTGTCGTTGGCAACGCTAAATCCCAGGTGTGCATAACGAGCCATGAAACGAGCGGTGCGTAAGATACGAACAGGATCCTCAGCAAAAGCATCTGATACATGCCGTAAGATCTTATTGTTGATATCGTCTATGCCGTTGTATGGATCGATGAACTCACCACTTTCATCCTTGGCAATAGCATTGATAGTCAGGTCACGACGAATTAGATCTTCTTCCAATGTGACATCGGGCGAAGCGTGTACCTCAAAACCTTTATAACCTGCCGCAGTTTTTCTTTCGGTACGCGCCAGTGCGTGTTCGTCTTTGGTCCTGGGGTGTAGAAAAACAGGGAAATCTTTACCGACTTGTTGATAACCGGCAGTGAGCATGTCGTTAACGGTCGCGCCGACAACTACCCAGTCTTTCTCTTTAAATGGATAACCCAGTATTTCATCACGAACAGCGCCACCAACAAGATAAGTTTTCATGCTGTTATGTTGCCATAAAAATACGCAGTTACAAGTTAGACGTAGCAAGTTTTAAGTATTTAATTTTAGGCGTCACCATGCGGCATAAAAGTGCGCGTATTGTACAAAGTTGAGGCTATATCTGCATTTCGGTGGCGTATTGCTAAACAACTGTGTCCGGTTATATCGGTCTTCTATGTTTCTGTTATTTTGTAAGTTGTGCCCTTTTCTGTAGTTCGGCTGTATTGCACGTATACAAGTTGTCTCTGGTCTTGCGTTTTATCAAAAGATTTAAACGTTTCAATTCGGCGACTTCACGACTGATGGTTTGATCTGAAATAGCTATCATCGCGGACATGTCTTCACGTTGAAGTAAAGTGAATGCACCGCTTTCATCAGCGAAAAACTCTTCCAGAATGAGTATCAGTTGGGCGACGCGCTGTTTTACTGAACCCGTGCCTAACGAAAAAGCCCATTGATCAGCAAGATCTAACTGCTTCTGAAGTTGCTGTCTTATCTGTTGGCATAACACAGGGTATTTCTCTTCAAGTAGTCTCATCGTCGGAACCGGGATTTTGCACAGGTCAACTTCTCCAATCGTTACGGCAGTGTGATGATAACTGTTGGCACCTTCGAGTAATTCGAGGCCGATAGATGTCCCTTTACCCAGTAATCGCACAATTCTTGTTTTACCATTCTGTGCAACATGTAAAAGTTTGACTACGCCACTTCTTATCGAATAGATGAATTTTTTATTTGTGCCAGCTTCATAAAGAACCGAGCTGGAAGGATGAGTGAAATTGTTTATAGGATTCAGCAATGTCGAAAAAGCTGTTTCGGGTAATTCAGAAAAAAGCATTATGTGGCGAATGTGGCAGTTATTGCATTGTGCGCGTCCAATCCATTTTGAATCTGTACAGTATGTTTTTCTAGAAGGGTTAGTCATAGGCTGCAGTGTAACTTAAAAAACATGATGATAAGTACTGGATTGACATATATCAACATGTCTAAACTCCTGTTGTTATAGGATTGTTATATAGAGTGAAAGGGTGGAGATGCCACTACTGAAAGTTGATACAGGTCAATAAGCACTTGTTTTTATTCTAAAACTGATAATTATCAGTGGTGACTCGACCGATAACTATTAGATTGCATCCCATATCGTTCACTACAGACATATTCACATTATTTGTTAATCGGATGGCGGGATATGTCAATTATGTAGTGTCTATACCCGCTAATATTTACACATTATAAAGGTTAGGAGTTGAATCATGAAATTACGGAAACAGAAGCTGGCAATGTTGATTGCAACAAGTTTGCTAGCCAGCACCGCTTTTGCTGCAACGCAGATAGCATTGTACCCTTCGATTAGTCTGTCCACTAAAACGGGTGCGCCAGACGCAGAAAACGCAGCCAACAAAGGTAAGATTGTTCGGCTAACCGATGGCACGCTGATAGCTGTTTATGGCGATGCGCTGAATGCTGATTTTAAATCCTGGAATTATTCTGGTGATATGTATTCTGCACGTGATGTTTTTGTTACCTGGTCTAAAGACGATGGTGTTACCTGGTCAGATCCGCAAAATGTTTCCAATTCAGCTTCGCAAACCGATGCCAGTAAATTTTATGATCCTGATGGAAACGGGGCCGACGGTGCGGGCGGG
>CAJXZZ010000082.1 GCA_913065105.1 uncultured Gammaproteobacteria bacterium
CACACGAGCTTATCAACAACAACGGCCTGCTGAGCAATCCAGAAAACCTGGTGATGTACCGGAAGGCACTGGGGCACAGCAACACCTTCGATTGCTCCATCATCTACAACACCTCAAAGACCGTACTCAATCCGCTAGGCAGACCGGTGCGCCGTACCCAGCTGCCGGAGAAGGTCAAAAACGTCTGGAACCGCATGAACCAGATCATCATCGAATACATGCTGGAACAATTTCCCGACCCGGCCCAACACCTGGTGCTGGCCGGTGAAGCCAGCCTTGACGCCACCTGGCCGCTGACCTCACCCGGCGTACCCAGCATTCGTATGCTGCACAACCACTTCATCGTATTTTCACAGGATGAACTGAAAAACGCCGAATGCGCCGACCATGACAACCCCAACCTCACCGATGGCGGCCAGCACAGTTTATTTCAGGCCTACATGCATCAGGTTTATCGCGACTTCTTCGACAAGGCGCTGGATTTACAGATCCTCAAATCGGTCGAATCCACCGCCTCCCAGCTAAAACTCACCGGCTACCCGCAGGGCCTGCCCTGCTGGGAAATACAGGGCGGCATCGACGCCCTGAGAAAACCCCAGTTCTGGAAAGAATACGACCTCATCCTGAAAGGCTTCATCGACTTCTATCGCGCCTTCTTCACCCAGGTCTCATCGCGCAACGCGCCCATGGCGAAAGAAGCCTACTTCCCCGAACACGTCGAATCCGAACTGTTGTTCAACAACTGCTTCCTCAAAGCCGTCAAAAAAGTCCGCGACCGCTGTGTCACCGACGCCAAATACGCCAACTCCATCCGCTGGCAACCGGCCTTCAAACAACTGATCTACCGCAACGACGAAGGCAAACTCATCGTCACCATCAGCCAGAACTCGGTGGGTAATGCGATTACTGAGTTATTGGGTGTGGTTGTGAATCACAAACCCGATGCGGAAGCTTATGAGAAAGCCGAATCGGCATTGATTGAGAGATTGCTGGAAGTAAGGGGTAGATTGATTGAAGCGGATTTGGGTGAAGGGATTGGGACGGATTATTGGGGTAAAGATTAAAAGCTAAGGCTTCACCGCAGACAAATTTGAACGCACACAGTGCGGCCCGAAGGGTGAAGGGCAGGAAGCCCGGATAACTGCGGCGAAAGACAAACAGCAATGTAGGTTAAAGCCAGTTTTTAAACACCTCTGGATCCCTGTTCAAAAGCATGCGGGGATAACAACAAAATAATAAACTTATTCCGGATCAACAAACAGTGTCTGAATGCGCTCAATAGCTCCCCTATTTTTGAGTAATGCATCAACACAATCAGAATCTAGCTCTTCACCAGTTATACGTTTGAGCTCTGCAAATGCCTCATCAATAGACCATGCTTCTTTGTATGACCTCTTACTGGCAAGTGCATCAAAAACATCAGCTACAGCAATAATTCTGGCTTCGATGGGTATCTCATTGCCACTTATTCCATCAGGGTAGCCACTCCCATTCATCTTTTCATGATGTGAGTGAATAATATTCCTTAGAAATTTTATATATTGCATACCATCAAGCTGATAATTATCGAGTATGGTGTTGATAATCTCCAGACCTTTATTCGAATGCGTTTTCATCACCTCGAACTCTTCGAAGGTCAGCTTGCCTGGTTTTAAAAGAATCTTGTCAGGAATGGCAATCTTTCCAACATCGTGTAGCGGTGCAAACAGATAGATGTGCTCTATCATTTCATCATCAAGATTGTATTTCTGCGCAACACCCATAGCTATCAATCGAGAATAACGCGCCATCCTGTCGAGATGTTCTCCCGTTTCAGGATCTCTATGGTGACTCATCACAAGCGCTGTTTTGACGGTGGATGTCAAAGAATTTATGATACTGAATTCGATAACTGTTAGTGCGGCAATTAAATGAATCAGTGGCGTTATCTGCTCAAGTACATCGTCTGCAAAGGCATTAATCTGGCACGAATTTATAAATATAAAGCCGTAAAACTGACTCTTATTGTAGATGGGGTAGGTATAGCTGGATTTAAAGCCGAATTTTTTTAACTGCTCACTATGCCGTTTCTTAACAGAGTCGTAAACGGACATATCATTAACTATTCGAGGTTCGCCTGACTTTGCAATTTTATTCAGTGACTTTGAATCACTCAAGACTGATTGATAGCGATTTAATGGATCACCATTGCTGGTGTAATGAATATAAGTAGTCAGGCTGTCGCAATCAGAATCATAGAGTGACAGTGAAATTCGCTCTATAGAATTAAATTTTGAATTCATCTCCTGATATACAAGCTTTAGCTTGTTAGTAATTAACTCTTCCCTGGTAATTTGTTTTAACTTATCTTCGTATTGTGACATTTAGCGTTTCCTAAACAATGCATACCATCATTCGGCATAATGTATTAATAACGCCTGAATATTAGATTGTGTCTTATTATATAACATTATAAAAGAAAGGGGAATTTATGGCGCGCCTTATTTTGATTCTAAAAGATGGGATTTCATACAAAGTGTCAAAATAAAAAAGAAGAATCAGCTGCACTCGCTAGATCAAGCGGCAGGGAATATTTATTGTCTTTGGCCAAATAATTCCGTGCCAATCCTGACCATGGTCGCACCTTCTTCTATAGCTATGGCATAGTCATTACTCATACCCATAGAAAGCTGGTCAAAGGCTTTTAAAGCAAATCGTTGCTGGCACTCTTCAAGCAATATTCTTAAAATCGAAAAGGCTTTACGCGTTTCTGCCACATCGTCGTTGACACCAATCGTCATCAAACCCCGCCATGCCAGATTAGGAAGATTCAATTCAACCAATTCACCCAATAAAGCAATCATTTCTTCTCGTGATAAACCAGACTTATTCGCTTCGCCTGACACATTAACCTGCAACAAACAATTTAACACGGCCTCTGAATAAGGAATTTGGATGGAATGGGAATAATTAGATTTATATTATTTGAGTACGTCAGGATAATTCGATTTACAAGCGGAGTTATGTGGTGGTGATCAAAACTTAAAAGCTTTTTACCGCAGAGAACGCAGAGAACGCAGAGAAAAACTATAATTTGGTCGCATAGACTCCCTCTACGTATACTGCACCTTACCGTACTAAACATCCACTATCGGTCGACCCCACAGCCAAAAGCAGACATTTGAGTTGACTGAAAACATGGTCTGCTGCCGATAATACCCACAGGTCTATGCATTACTATTTCTGTAAATTCTGCTGACGCCTTTGCTTATAATAATTAATCAATCCGTTGGTCGAACTATCATGCTTATCAATAGGTTCAATGTCGTTTAATTCTTGCAGAATATTTTTTGCCAGCTGCTTGCCCAATTCTACGCCCCACTGGTCAAATGAATTGATGTTCCATATCACACCCTGAACAAATATTTTATGTTCGTACAGTGCAATAATCGATCCCAGTGTTTTTGCGTTGAGAGTATCAAACAATATAGTACTAGTCGGCCGGTTACCGGGAAGAACTTTGTAAGGCAGCAACTGCTTAATCTGTGCATCATCAAGACCGTCGGCTATTAACTCTGCAGTAACTTCTGCTTCTGTCTTGCCTCGCATCAATGCCTCTGTCTGCGCAAACACATTCGACATTAATGCTTGATGATGTCTGGCAATGCAGCGAAAACTATAAACCGGGGCAAGAATATCAGCTGGTACCAGTTTTGTTCCTTGATGTAATAACTGAAAAAAAGCGTGCTGAGCGGCAATTCCAATTTCACCAAAAACAACGGGGCCAGTGGTGTAATCCACAGCCTCACCCTGTCGATCTACATCTTTACCATTACTTTCCATATCGGCTTGTTGTAGATATCCGGGAAAGCGGTGCAGGTGTTGATCATAAGGTAACACCGCCATGGTCTGGGCTTCAAAGAAGTTGTTATACCAGATGCCCAGCAACGCCATCATAACCGGTATATTTTTTTCGAGGGGAGTATGCCTGAAATGCTGATCAACTTCATAGGCTCCCGCAAGTAATTCATCAAACTTTTTAGAGCCAATCGCAATCACTATCGATAGACCAATCGCTGACCACAGTGAGTAACGACCACCTACCCAATCCCACATTTTAAAAATATTATCTTCTGTGATACCGAATTCTTTTGCCAGTTCCACATTCGAGGTCACAGCCGAAAAATGTCGATCAATGCATTCATCACTGCCTAACTTGTTTATATACCATTGACGCGCGGTTTCTGCATTGACCATGGTATCCTGCGTGGTGAATGTTTTTGATGAAATAATAAAAAAAGTGGTTTCAGGATTAAGATATTCCAGCGTGTCATTGATGTGATTTTCATCGATATTAGAAACAAAATGCACATTTAGATCATGCAGAGTGTGAGGTCGCAGTGCCTCAGTTACCATTAATGGTCCGAGATGAGAGCCACCGATGCCGATGTTGACCACATCGGTGATGGCCTGATTAGTGGCACCAAGCCATTTTCTTGTTCTGATGCTTTCTGCCAACAGGTTAACTCGTTCACGTTCTTCTCTAATTTCAGGCAAGATATCACAACCATTCACCATGATAGGCTGATCACCCTGATCTCTTAGAGCCGTATGTAATACGGCACGATATTCCGTGTTATTAATCGGCACACCTTTGAACATTTTTTCTATCCAGCCAGATAGATCTACCTCATCAACCAACTGTAATAATAAATTCAGCGTCTCATCATTAATGCGATTTTTTGAATAGTCGTACAATATGTCATTCAGTTTAAGCGAATATTTCTCAAACCGACTGCCGTCCTTGTCGAACAGGTCGCGCATATGCACATGTTTTATCTCATCATAATGCCTATCTAGTGACGACCATAATTCTGACTGTGTTAGCCTGGACATTTCCTAATCAACCTCGGTTACGCTATCAAACATCTGGTTTTCAAATATCATCATTATATTCCTGCATAGTATTGTCTGTTAAAAATAACCACTCAAACCGTGCTATTTGCGCTTCCTCTTGAATTTTCAATCATGAACTTCCTGCCTTTATATATCACTATCAAAAACCCCATAATGATAGGCTCCTTCAATTACGCCACTCGTATAATATCCTTTCAAACCCTTGAAATCCCCTTTTGCGAAATACACTTTCAATTCAGGATTCTGATTCATTGCCTTTTTTACATTTTCTACTAATTGCTCATCGGCATTCTTCACAAGAACACCGCAAAATCCTGCTGTCAGGGGAAAGATATCATTGCCGCTGTCCCCGCAAAATACAACATCCTTTTTCGCAGCACCAAACTCCTCAGCCACATACTCCAGGGCAGTCTGTTTTGTCGCACTTGCAGGTAAAAAATCGAGAAGACCTTTTCCATCCAGTGAATCAAAACTGTATACGATGACTTCATCAAACTTTCCCTTTACCAGTTCATCAACTTTTTTTAACACCTGATCTTTTTTTTCGTGTTCAACATAATAACTCTGTTTGAACTGGTTCTGATGTTCACTTTCCTGTTCCCGCATACCATCAATCCCGGTAACAGCATCTCTTATTGCCATGGCATCCCACCTTGGACTCTCCCTCTTGACATGATCAACCCAACCATCATCAAACTTCCACTCACCATTCTCATACTTTCTAATCGAAGTACCGACGTCACCACACAGAATATTTGGGTATCTGACCCCAAATTCTTTTATCGCATTCTCGGTCAGTTTCAGGTTTCTTCCCGTCACATAGACAACAAGCACATCATGTTTTTCTGTGAGTTTATTGAATAGTTCGATAGCTCCAGGGTCTGGTAGCCAGCGACCATTCGGAAGCAATGTCCGATCGAGATCAGTCGCTAGAATTTTCATACTGGTGCTCCGTAGTGGTTGCCATTAAAAAACAATAGAGGTGGCCATCAAAGTCTATGACTCAAATGACATCAGGACTACTTCGCCGGCACCGTCATTCTGGGAAACCGTGAAGCTGTGATCGGACAGATCTGCCTTCAATGTTAGCGTGACCTCTGTGTGCCGCCAGGAAATATGTAACAGATGTGGCTCAGTCTCGATGACCTTCATCTCACCATTGAATGCCGGCGAGGTATTGCGTAACCGAATCAACCTGAGCTGATCCAGTACGATGGGGCGTTCCAGTCCACGCTCGATGTCGATAATTTTTAAAGTGGTGCGGTTAATCTCCTTGTGACTGGCAGTACGCCCCCTTTCCGCTGCTGCGTAGTCATTAGTACCGGCAAATAGATCCAGATACCAAACCTGTGGGACACCGGGCATAAACATCTGAATGGCGCGAGCCAGGCGCAACTTTTGCTCGTCCTCGCCTAGAGCGCTAAAGAATGTCGCGTTGACCTGGTAGTAGTCGATCTTCTTGCCGTCAGCGTCGTACAAATTCTTGGTCTTGCCACCCCGTTCAATAATATCCTCGATAGTGGCCTCAATCTGCTCATCGCTCAGCAGGCCCGGCCGATAGGAACCATCGACCTGCTTACCTTTGAGGTCAAGCACCGGGATGCCGTCATGGCTGCCGAGCATATTGATGGTCTTTAATCCCAAGCTACGAATATCCGAGATCCAGTGTAACAAAGCCGCATTGTTGCCCCGATCCAGAGCATGGACCACCAGCCCGGGAAAAAAGAAGTCATAGATGGGATAACCTTGTTGCGCAATCTCTTCGTGGATACCAGCACCGTATTCGGCATGGATCTCGGGGAAGATGATTAATCCATACTTCTGCGCAATGCCCCGCAAACGTTGCAGATAATCCCAGGTGCCAGGTCGGTTGAAAAAATTCGGCTGACCGGGTTCCTTATGCAAATAAGCGAATGCATCCAGACGGATTATTTTGGCGCCGTACTCGCTGAGTTTACGAAGTGTCTCATCGTAGAAATCCCAGACCAGTTCGGAACGTGCGTTGAGATCCATCTGCCCCAGATATTCACGCTTAAGACGAGCCACCTTGATAACCTCATCCTTATACGGTTCGATGTCTTCAAGATCGATGGATTCCAAACGCCTTCCACTCTTTATGACGATCTTGATGTGGTGTGCAATATCAGAAGCTAACTGCTGACTGAGTCCCTCGATATGCGCGAAGTCCTGTTCGGCTATCTCATCAAACTCCACTTTTTGATAAAAGGTGTTCCAGTAAGCCTTGAGGGTGCCATCTGGGAAACGCAATATAAGAATCGGCAGACCGGGTTTTCTCATAAAGAGCTTATCAAGGTGTTCTTTATCCGGCACGACGTAACAGTCATCACCCATAGTGCCATGACCCTTCCAGAATTCATTCCAGTCGATGAAAAAATCACTGTAGGGCGAATCGCTACCGTTCTCTAATAAATCAATAAACTGCGGAGAACGTACGGAAAGATGATTGAGTACGAAGTCAAGCTTAATCTGGATGCCAAGTTTGTTTAGTTCATCGAGATCCTGTGGACTCACAAGTTCTTCGTTGATATCGTAATCAATGATAGAAAAGCCACGATCCAGATCGCTATGAAAAATGGTAGGCAAAATATAGAACAAAGAAAAAGCATCTTTGAATTCTGGTTTTTTGAGCATACACACTGTATCTGCTAGGTTTCGGCCAATGCTATCAGGGTAAGCATTAAACATTACACCATTTTGTAAGTCGTTTTTTGTTGACATCACTTCGCTCCAATAGCTCCGACTAAATCATTTATACTTTGTTTCGCCGTCATTTACTGAACTAATTTACCGGTACTGCCTTACGGATAACTATGGGTAGTTGAACCCGATGTGTACAAATAAATATTTTATTACTCATAACGCTTCCGGAACTTTGCAGGTATCAAAGAAATCATAATAATCTATTGCTTCAAGAATGCCTGAAGCATAATTCTTACTTGCAAAATAAATCCTTTCCTGATCGACAAGTTGAGAAAGGTCTTCATGACTCCTGTTACCAACAACTGCCGCTAACATATTGCCTCGCATCATGTCTTCATCGACCCCAGAACCACCAATAACAAGAATTTGCTCTAGTGGAATATCGAAACGTTGTGATACATAACGTAAAGCCTGCCCCTTGGAAGCTCTTGAGGGAACAATGTCAAGACACTGACCAAAGGACAACATGACATTCGCGGTTATCTCTCTCTGTCGAAGTTGATTAACTATATCTTCAACAGTTGGTGCTATTTTTGGATCGTAATGATAGGAGGCTTTAAACGGAGTCTGTTCAGATTTCGATTGCAACTCCAGGCCAGGTATTTGGGAAAGTATGCGATGTATGCGCTGGCTGCTCCAGTGATGATCGATATGATCAGCCCAATAATCATCTTCTGTCAGACTCTGACCATAATGTATGCGTGTTCCAAGACTACTGATCAGTATATCCGGAATTGGAATGCTGTGACTTTTCATTAATGCCAATGCTGAATCAATACGACGCCCGGTCGCTATTCCGAAAATAACACATTTACGATTCTCTTTTATAACATCAACGAAATGCTTTAAGGCTCTTGAATCTCCCACAAGATTATTATCAATATCGGTAATAATCGCACGATCACGATATCGTACTGACTTAGAGGGAATTTTTCTTAGTATAAGTTTGTTTTGAGTCGGCAAGCTATCAATCTTTTCCATATAACTCTTTACGTGCGCATGCCATGAATAATATTTTCTAACGCCTTTAATACCATTCTTTGCTGCTTGTAACCAAATATTTTTGTTTTGCAATAATTTGAGCAAAGCTTCGGTTATTCCGGACTTATCCAATGGATCAATCAGCTCACCATTTTTACAATTTTCAATAATATCAACTGGTCCACCGTTCTCTGTTGCAACAATGGGTAGTCCACTGGCAGCCGCTTCCAAAAGTGTCAGGCCAAAGGGCTCTGTTAAAGCTGGATTAATAAAAACGCCTCGCAATGAGGCCGCCAAACGATACATTACAGGTACATCATCAGCATGATGTGTCTTAGGCAAAGCAACTTTTCCGTATAAGTCATAAGTGTCAATTAGCAGCAGGATATTTGTTAAAACAGACTGCGCCCCGGTTTCCATATCCCGAATATCATCTCGACTACCTACAACAATCAGCAAGTTAGCAATTTGTTGTAAAGCCTGTGACTCGCCAAAAACCTCAATCAGAGTAAGAATGTTCTTACGTTCGTCAGGTCGTGACAGGAGTAGTATCAATGGCTTATCGGGCTCATTTAAAAACCGTGACAATTGAGTTGTAAAAGATGTTTCCTCGCTTTCCTGTGGAGGATGGAACAATATTAAATCAGTTCCTGGTGGTATGACGGACATACGTTCAGGCTCATAGAAATTATAGAGTCCATACTGTGCTTCAATTTCATTATGGGTACTGACAATTACCAGATCTGCATTAGCCAGTATTTCCTCTTCTGCATCTACACGCCTTACCATGTTGTAAGTGTGCTCAATTTCATCGCTCGACAATCCCATCGCCAATAAGCGTTTACGTTTATCACGCCCGAGTGAATGACCAGTATGAATCAATGGAACACCAAGCAAGTTAGCAAGACGCACACCAACATAGCCAGCATCAGCATAATGACTATGCACCAGATCAGGCATACGTGGCTGCACGTTGAGCCAGTTGGTCAAGTTATCCATAAAGCTATCAAGATGATCCCACAGTTGTTCTTTGGGAATGTATTCTTCAGGGCCCGCATCAATGCGAACAATCCTGGCCTTGTCGGAAAGTACTTCAGTAGGGTTAGCGTAGTCATCACTGACGTTCACATCAACAACACGACGGGTAATCAAGTCAACCTGCTCAACATCATCACGCTCGGCCAGCGCCTTGGCAAGATCAACCACGTATTTTGTCTGGCCGCCTGTATCAGCATCACGACCAAGTTCAAGATCATGGCTACGAATCAGACCATGAATACTGATGAGGACTAAATATTTTGTTTTGTTGTATTTATCCATAAACATCCATAATTTAATTACAACCAGGCATCAATACTACATTAGTGCTGCTTGTTTCCGATGTTCTACTTCTAATTACTTTTTAGTAACTATAAAATATTGAGCCTGATATTTAATTTTCACTTGGCTGGGAATGACGGCTTCTGGTTAGAACGAGCCATTGGCAGAAATATGTTCAATGACTCCTAAAGATCGTTTTCATACATTATATTAACAAAACTACCAGAGCGAACCATAGCGGGATAGAGTCAACAAAAAACAGGTATTCATATAGTCTATTTGAAGGTCAGGTAACTGACTGATAGTCATCAGTCAATTTCGTTTAAACACAACTACCAATTATCATTTTTTGCCGATAACTATTCTAGATGATAAATCGCGAGACCCAAAAAAATACGGCGGCATAAGTGCCACCGTGATATTGGCTTAAGGGATAACAGTCATTATAAAATGTTAAATGCCACAACTCATATTATTGGTCCAACACCAAATAATATGGCCACAAATACAGACAAAAAAACAACAACAAATGTTAATTTCTTTGTTTCTTCTTCCAACGAATTTTTATTATCCATTTACTTCTCCTTTTCTTCGCATTTGTTGTCAGCATCATCGCTTAACAACATTAAGAATACTCCGGATGCATTGGAGAAAACTTGATTTCAATCAAATGGAAACATACAAATATCTTTCAAATGTAATAGCTGTTATTTCTATGATTTCAAATAATGTGCCGAAGTTTTTAAACTATACAAGAGTAATTTGAGTGACTACTTTTGGTGTTAGCAGAAGTCTGTTGTCGACTGCGAGGTCAACCGGTCGATGCAACACATGCATTAAAACGTTCTGCCGGTGTTTCAAATTCTAACGTCTCACGTGGTCGTTCATTTAACTTACGAGCAACTTTATTCAGTGTTGCTTGTGAGTGTACAGATAAATCCGTTCCTTTTGGAAAATATTGTCTTAACAAACGATTTGTATTTTCATTCGATCCTCGTTGCCAAGGACTTTGTGGGTCACAAAAATATACATCAACATTCGTCGCTAAAGTAAATCTCTGATGGCCTGCCATTTCTGAACCGCGATCCCATGTTAATGATTTATATAATTCCGTTGGTAGTTTCTTCGCGTGCTTGATGAGAGCCGTTACTACTGTTTCAGTATCTTTTCCTTTTAACTTAACCAACAACACATAACGTGAATGACGTTCGACTAACGTGGCGATGTGAGAGTTATTTGAGCCTGAAATAAGATCGCCTTCCCAGTGTCCAGGTACGGCACGATCCTCAACCGAGGCAGGACGTTCACTAATGGATACAGCATTTGTGATTTTACCTAAGCCAATTTTTTTAATGCTATGTTGTTTAGAGCGGCGTATTGCCCTTTGAGTACGCAAGTACAGTTGAAGCTCTTTTTTAAGGGCTCCACGTGCCTGAATAAAGAGTGTTTTATAAATCGTTTCGTGTGACACCTGTTTGTTCTCTTGCTTTGGATAAGCTCTCTTAAGCCAACCGGAAATTTGTTTTGGTGACCAATTGCGTTTTAGTTTTGTGGCGACCATGTGTTTTAACATGGGATAACAAGCCAGTTTACATTTTTTCGGACGATGTGCGCGATCCCACGCAGCTTGTTCTGCTTGCGTTGCACGATAAATATCATAACCACCATTACGATTTATTTCACGACTAATTGTTGAAGGTGAACGATTTAAAGTAGTTGCAATCTCTCGCATTGAGCTTCCAGTAACAAGCCCACGAGATATTTCTTCACGCTCTGAAAGTGTTAACGCTAAACAAGATCGTTTACGGGGTTTAGGTCGAATACCACCTGTTCGTGACAATATACCAAAGACAGAGGAAGATTCTCGGTCAAACAAACGACCGATTGAACTTAGGGATTCACCGCGTTGCCAGCGATCCCACATTTCTGCTTTTTGTTGTGGAGAATAATTTATTCGTGTTCGATAAGTCATAGATTACACTCTGCCTCTTTTTGTTATAAAGATACAGTGTTGCGTCGACCGGTTGAAGTCGCAGCCGAAAGCGGCCAAATTACTAGAAATAAAATTTACCGCTTACTCTCCAAGCTCGCATCTAAATTCAAATCATCACAAAAAATAATAAACTCATCACGCAAAGATCGCACTGAACTATCTGCAGGAACACTAATTGTCATATCCAATGAAAACATTGGTGTACCAGTATGCGCAGCAGGGTAGGTTTTTGTCTCTATTTCTTCAATATTCAGATCTCGGTTGGATAGAAAGTCTGAAATATTATGAACAATTCCCGGGTGATCCATAGAAACGACAGTGATTTGGTAAGGTAAGCGTTTGTGGTTTGACCCTTGTGATTGAGTCTCTTTAGCAATTAAGGTTAAGTTTAAATTTTGTCCTGTTTCTTCAAGTTTAGAAAGGATGTTGTCAATGCATTCTTGAGTGCCTGTTACCAACAGCATCATGGCAAACTCGCCACCTAAAACAGTCATTCGGCTTTCAGATATATTTCCGCCTTGGTCTAGAATTGTTTTAGATAATTCATTAACTATGCCAGAATTATCATTACCGAGTGCTGAGATAACCAAACTTTTATTCATTTTTGTTGCCTATATTGTGTTGTATTATCACTATAATAGATAAGAATATGCTCGGATACTACCCGTTTAATAATATTGTACGGAATAAGATGAAGGTAAAGTAGACAAAAAAAGATAAAAATACAGGGTAGATCAGTTACCGGGAATTTAAGTAAAGTTGCAGAGAAAACGATGTTGCCGATGCAAGATGGCGATGGTGTCTCTACATTTGCAGATACAAATGACCTAGAAAACAATTTTGGATATAAACCTAATTCGAAGTTACAGGTATGTGTAGGAAGTTTTGTTAAATGGTATAAAGATTTTTATGATGCTAAATAGTAGAGGTTTGTGAGATGTGTGGAATTTTAGGTCAAATAGCCAAACAACCCATTGAAAAAAATACATTTCAAAAAACATTATTGTTGATAAATAAAAAAGCCCCGGGCAATTAGTCCGGGGCTTTTTTTATGACACAAGGAATTTTTCAGGTTTATATGTCTACAGTAACATGTAAACAATACTCAACTCACTAATCGCCCGTTGGGTTGTTCGAAAATTAACTGATATGCACCATCTTATTTAGCCTGGTCGCCTGTGCATGGAAGTTATACAGGTTATG
>CAJXZZ010000083.1 GCA_913065105.1 uncultured Gammaproteobacteria bacterium
CGCCTTTCAGTGTAAGTGTTTTTTTTTCAAGCAGAAGACGGCATACGAGATAAGGCCACGTGACTGGAGTTCAGACGTGTGCTCTTCCGATCATTTATCGTCATGCACTGGCAGGGCATTAACGCCAATATCATGTCATTGGGTGGTATTGCGATTGCGATTGGTGCCATGGTGGATGCTGCGATTGTGATGATCGAAAATGCACACAAACATTTAGAACGCTGGCGACAGGAAAATATCGGCCAGGTTCTTTCGAATGAGCAGCACTGGAAACTTATCAGCAAAGCAGCCTGTGAAGTTGGACCTGCTTTGTTCTTTTCATTACTTATTATTACCCTGAGTTTTTTACCGGTGTTCACGCTGCAGGCGCAGGAAGGTCGTTTGTTTTCGCCGTTAGCATTTACAAAAACTTATGCGATGGCGGCAGCGGCCGGACTGTCGGTAACACTGGTGCCTGTGTTAATGGGGTATTTTATTCGCGGGAAAATTCCGGATGAAAAAAATAACCCGGTGAGTCGATGGTTGATTAAAAGCTATCAGCCTTTATTACAAATAATTTTGCAGGCGCCTAAACGCGGCATGCTGCTGGCGTTTGTTTTATTGCTTAGCACACTCTATCCATTATCCGAGCTAGGTAGTGAGTTCATGCCGGAAATGTACGAAGGCGATTTAATGTATATGCCAACGACACTACCGGGGTTGTCTATTGGTAAAGCGCAACAACTGCTGCAACAAACTGACCGCCTGATTGCCAGCGTGCACGAAGTTAAACAGGTGTTCGGAAAAATAGGTCGTGCCGATACCGCCACCGACCCTGCGCCATTGACCATGATCGAAACCTTGATTCAGTTAAAACCACGTGATGAATGGCGCCAGGGCATGACCCTGGAAAAACTGATCGAAGAGCTGGACAATACGGTGAAGTTTCCTGGTTTGACCAACGCCTGGTTAATGCCGATTAAGACCCGCATCGATATGTTATCAACCGGCATTAAAACCCCGGTGGGGGTAAAAGTATCGGGACCGGATTTAAAAGTGATTGAAAAAATAGGTCGCGATATCGAAAAACAACTGATGAAAGTACACGGAACGGTATCAGCATATTCAGAGCGTATTACCGGTGGCCGTTATATCGAAGTGGTGCCGGATCGTGACAAGGCAGCGCATCTCGGTATCAATATCAAAGTGATTAATGATGTGATTCGCGCTGCGGTTGGCGGCATAAATGTTACTTCAACGGTAGAAGGCCTGGAACGTTATCCGGTGAATATCCGTTTTGCACGCGAAGTGCGTGATGATATTGAAAAGTTACGCGAGATTCCCCTGCTGACGCCAACAGGTATGGAGGTTGCGTTAGGCCAGGTCGCTGAAATAAGTATTGTCGATGGGCCGCCGGTATTAAAAAGTGAAAATGCACGTTTGAATGGCTGGACCTTTGTTGATATTCGCGGTGTGGATTTGGGGGGTTACGTGCAGCAGGCACAAAAATTTATTGCTAATAATGTGAAGTTGCCGGCAGGTTATTCGATAAGCTGGGCAGGACAATATGAATATTTATTACGCGCCAGGGAAAAACTTTACCAGGTAGTACCGATCACATTGATGATAATTTTCTTATTGCTGTATTTAACCTTTAAACGCATTGAAGAAACCTTGATCGTGATGCTGACTTTACCGTTTGCATTAATTGGCGGTTACTGGTTGATGTTTGTGTTGGGCTATAACATGTCAGTTGCGAGCGCGGTTGGGTTTATAGCATTAGCCGGTGTTGCCGCTGAGTTTGGTGTGATTATGTTGATCTATTTAAACAACGTGGCCAAAGAACGCGCGCTAAAAAATGAGTTAAATACACCGGCTGATTTGCGCTCAGCCATTATTGAAGGTGCAGTGATGCGGGTACGTCCCAAAGCGATGACGGTGGCGGTGATTATTGCCGGTCTGATACCGGTGATGATTGGCAGTGGTGCCGGTTCTGAAGTGATGCAGCGTATTGCCGCGCCTATGATCGGTGGCATGATCACAGCGCCGTTACTGTCTCTGTTTATAATTCCCGCAGTTTATTATTTATGGCAGAGCAGGGTGTTAAACAACAGGTCAGGATCGGATACCAAATAGCTTTATAAAGGGCACCTCTATTAATTGCTTGTGTCCTCTGGCTTTACGGCCAGTTCAGAATTAAGACGTGCTTTTGAAGCCATGCTTATTGCCTGTCGAAAAAGCACACCGCAGAGTCTGGGCTGGCCGTAAAGCCCCGTAGGGCGTGACCTGAAGCATGCATCTGCTGCGTTGCGAGCCTTGAGAATGGAATAACCATTCTTCTGTGACTCACGCCTGGCAGCTACACGCTTCAGGTCGCGCAGAGGACACAAGCAATTAATAGATGTGCCCTAAAGTGTAATCAAGCTGAAGCATAGGGACGATGCTGAATAATTGATCCGAAAAAAAAAGGGGAAATAAATTTCCCCTTTTCTTGTATTGCCTTTTATTTAACTGCTAAACAACAGTAATACTTGTCCTGGTGGTGCCGAGAACTTCACCGGTGACCCAATGGATGATATCGGTTTCAATCAGATAGGTTCCAGTTTCGGTTGGTTCGAAGATGATGTCGTAGCGTTCTGCTGATGCCGCACGAATTTCTGTAACCTGAACCGGGTTTGGTAAAGGACGGCCATCTGACGAGTGGATGGTACCAGTGAGGCCACCGAAATGAATTTTCTGTGGGTGGTAACCAGCACAGATATATCGCGCCAGTAATTTCTTACCAACTGGTACCGTAGCAGAAATCGGTGGCAGGTTCATTGCTGAATCGCCACTACCATCAACACCGGTGATCACAAAGTAATCCGGATTCAGTTCGTTGAGGCCAACATCGCCGCCACAGGTGCCAGCGTTCCAGGGTAGCGTATGCCAGCTAGAGTCGATTTCATCGACAACCCAGAAGGCTTCAACATCATATGTTGGGCCACCAGAGTACAGGGTGCCCGCACCCTCTGGAGGATCGACGATCAATGCACCGTACATACCCATTTCTGCGTGTAACACCGTATTGGTGTGACAGTGATAGAAATAGGTGCCGGGATGCATTGGACGCCACTGGTAGGTATAAGTACCACCGAATACATCCCAGGTGATATGGCCTACACCATCAGAGTG
The DNA here is from genome assembly GCA_913065105.1 of uncultured Gammaproteobacteria bacterium. Lineage (GTDB taxonomy): Bacteria > Pseudomonadota > Gammaproteobacteria > SZUA-229 > SZUA-229. The sequence continues at coordinate 3,154 of CAJXZZ010000083.1, forward strand.
GTCAGCTGGTTCGATGCCGTGATGGTGAACAGTGTGCATAAACATCATGCCGACATTCAGGTTTGTATGTACGATCTGGCCTTGTGTCACACGCATCGCAGCTGATGGGAAGGTGGCACCACCGCCCATTCCGCCACCGCCGCCGCCATCAGCGAAACCCCACATATTGATGACATTTCCATCGTCCATGGTTAATGGGATATTCATGTCGATACTTCGGTTATAGACGACATCAGGCGTTACGATGCCGGGTGTTGCTGGTGCGTCTGGATAGACGTAACAGGCACCACCCATTCCGCCACCGCCGCCACCGCCACCACCGCCACCGCCACCGTCCATGCCGCCACCACCGCCGTCATCGCCGCCGACCATGCCACCGCCACCGCCGTCATCGCCGCCGCCACGGCGACGCATACCCATCATGTGAACGGGACGTCGAATTTGATTTTTTGTATTGAATTTCATATTGTCTCTCCCCTTATTATTCGAAATGGATATCTGTTAACGCACCAAACATGTACAGGCCACCGCCTGCGGTTTGTGACATTTCAGTATGCAGATGCATTGGATAGGTGCCTGTGCTAACAGGAGGCCATGCATCTGGTGGGGGATCGAATGGGAAAATAGCATCAATTTTGCCGGCATTACCTTCGAGGTAAATACAGTCTTTTAACCAGACATCATCACGTACCTGGCCATTATCAGTCAGCCATTCCATGTGGTTGGCGTGTGTGTGTACCGATTGCTGGCACATGCCAGGGTTGAGTACGCGTATCAGGGTGCGGTCGCCAATATGGCCGTGCAGTGCTGAGCGTGGATCGACGAGTGCATCGACATTCGGGTTATGAGCATCGGGTGCGCCTGGCGGACGACCGCTTAGGCCGTTCAAGGTAAAGTAGCGTGGGATGTAACGGGTATTCGGTCTATTACCGCTACGAATTGCATTGTGCCAGACTGGATCAATATCGTGGAATAACCAGAAATACTGCTGTACAAACGTTGGGCTGCCTTCATATAACATGTTGTCGCGGTTTTTCGGCATGCTGGCGAAACCACCGTGCAGACCCACCAGGCGGTCGTATGGTGCCTTCGATGGATCGAGATACAGATAAGAGCCTGGATCATTCGCGGTGAATGACAAGGTGCGCTGTCTACCCCCACGGATGGTGATTGGATCAACATTCAAACCGTCGATAGCAAACTGGTGAGTGGTGTTTACTGTGTTAACAACAGTGATATTAACCGTGTCACCTTCCTGTACGACAATCTGTTCACCAGGTACGTTCAAAGTATTCTGGTTGCTGCTAAAGCCTTTGAAGTAAACATTTACTCCGTCGGGTTGAGTGATAAAACCGTCTGTGATGTACAAGGTGACTGAGATGGTCTGTGCATATGACCTTGGTGACCAGGAAATCAGTCCAACGCTGCCCAGAACAGTGCCTGTCAGCGATGCTGTGCCGGCTTTGAGGAAGTCTCTACGTTTCATTTCTATTTTGCCTCATATGATTTAGTAATTTAATTGGGATAAAAAACTATATGCTGACACAATTATAGAAGTATCAGTCTAGAGGCATTCAAGCAAAACTATAAAAGCGAGTCAGTGATAAAAAGCACATGATTATGTAACTAAAGTCACATTACAGGAAAAATGGAAAAAGCAGGCGACGTAATACATTGTTTATAGAAAGAAAATTGAGAACTTATTTTAAGAAAATAAAATTACAAAAAGTGTGGTTTATATAGAACCGGACATTTGTTTATTTTTGCCAAGCAGAATTTTGCCGCGTTTAAGTACAATACATTCCTGTTGCTCCAGTTTTTTTAATAATTGGCTGACAACTTCGACTGGTAAACCAGCAACACGCCACTCAGGGTAACTATCTTCCTTTTCCCGTGTGGTATCAGGCGTCATAAGTTGCTGAATCTATGCTGTATGACATATCGTATGATTCTCAATTTATTCTATGATGATTTCAGCTTCTGCTGATTATTGTGTGTGGTCACGCCACGCTCGATATCAAACAAGTTTTAATAGACGGGTTGTTAGTTTTTGAATATCCGCCTTGTCGGTACTTTCCGGACCTGAAGCTGAGAAACAATACTGATTCAGTTCACTGATGGCCGGCTTTCTTGCCTGATTCTTCTTGGCCCATTCTGATAATGTGACGTATTGCCCATCAGCTAAAATTATTTTCCGCAATTGTCTGGCGTTTGTGGCGCTGCGTAACTGGCGACGAAGTTTTAGCCGGTTGATCTGTGCCTGTGTCGAAGCTTGTATCTGTCGAATAATGAATGCGCCAGTAATTAAACTGAAAACCGACATTAGCCACCAGGCCCATAGCGGCATGTTCCAGTGCCGAGGTAAGTCGTGTGACAATTCACCCAGTCGTCCGGTTTCGGTATCGAAGTAACGTAGTGTTAGTTTTATGTTTTTGCCGAAGGGCAGTAACCAGTTCGGTAAGGGGGCAAGGTAAATACTGCGGTCGCCGTATTCACTGTAGTCTGATTGCTGCGTATAGTTTATGCCGACGTTTGCAATGTCTTGTCCACTGATAGCGGCTAACTGCGTATCCAGTTCTGGTACGCCATAAGGAATAAGCGCGTCGCTCTGAATAAAAAGTTGCCACTGTTTATCATCATCGTTATCAGCAGAGTTTATCTGACTGCGCACGTTTAGTTTACCTACCGGCAGGGTAGGTGGTAGGTAATTTGGCAGGGCTTTAACCTGAAGTTTTTGTAGTGGCAGATAAAATTGCCGGCGGTCACTGCCTGCTACCTGGTATCTTACCGGCGGTAGATCCAGCGTCAGTGAACCGGTATCAATCGGATAGAGTATCCAGCCGGCATCAAGGCGATAACCACCATCAGCTAAAACGTGTCGTTCGGTTTTTAAGCTGCGTGACAGAAATTGTTGATGTGCTGGTGGGTCAAGTTTGATATGTGCTGCATAATCGGATGTTTTTACCTGCACGCGTAGTATCACTGCCTGACGCTGCCATGGCGATAACGTTGATATTTGCCAGTCCAGTTCGATCGCCGCATTTTTTATTATGGCCTGACTGATGTTGATGTCTATCGGTTGACTGTGTGCGCTGCCGAGTTTTAATGACGGCAGTTGAAATGCGCCTGTGTTTCGTGGCTGAAGGCGTAATTGTAAAACCTGTATGAGGTTTCCATTATTATCTTCATCGATGTATTCATCTTCACGATCTATCGCCACAAGTTGCTGCCATGGTTGCAGGTCTATATTTTCCAGTAACTGTGAACCTCGGTAGCGAAGTGTAACGCGCAGAGGTTGTCCCCACTGTTTATCGGTTCTGGAAATTGAAACAGTGAGATTACTGTCAGCTTTTCTGGTTTGCGTGTAAGCAGGGTTTGTTATTAACAATGCCAGTATTGCCACTAGCCATACTATTGGCAGCGACACAATATTGCGTCTTACCATGGCAGTACACCCGGCAATACTTTTGGTGTGTCCGGATGAGCTGGCATATCCTCTTCCAGCTCAAACAGGCGTTGCCAGTATTCAACCCTGCGTGCAGCCACTGGATTTTCATCACTGAATCGGCGCCAGTCATGTTGGCGTTGTGCGCGTTCATTCTGACCGCTCGATAATCGGGCAAAGCGCTGGCTGCGTAACATATAGAGGGCGAGTTGTTCTTCGCTCAGATTTAAACGCCGGGATTCTTCCGGTGGTTCGTTTTCGATCCGGTCGCCGAGCACCATGTTCATATCCGATACCCGTTCGTTATCGATATCGACTTGTTTGCCACTGCCGCGGCGCATAATGTTTTGACTGTCTGCTTCCTGTTGCAGGCGCCGTTCAATATTGTTTTGTACTTCTTCGCTGAAGTCGAGATTGTTCTGGTACGTTTTCTGCTCAGGCTGGTAACGTAAAGCATCTTGAAACAGGGTTATGGCAGATTTGAAATCACCCTGTCGGAAAAAACTATTGCCGAGATTAAAGGCGGCCTGCCCACGCTGTTCATCGCTAGTCGCTTGCCATGCCGCACGGCTAAATGCGGTGATGGCACAGTCTAACTGTTTGTCACGAAAACAGCTGGCACCTTCGCCCATACGTGCAGTGTAACCGTCTACACGGGCATAAGATTGCGCCGCCGCTGCGTAGTCTTCGTTCAGCCAGCTGGTGTAAGCCTGCTGCAAAACATCTCGCTCATTTGCTAGAGCAGGTGACGGCTGGGTTAAGCAGGCAATAGTTAAAATGGTAGCTGTTATGACGTTAGCTGCAGGCGATAAAAGACGCGGTATCGACAGCTGGTTAAGAATTATTAATAACAGGGCGGGAATCAGAAACCATGGAAACAGTTCGTTCCATAACACCTCGTTATGATGTTGTGCTGCGATACGAGCAGGTTCAGCTTGCCATACATTTAATAGCTTGTTATGAACCGATGGGTTGAGTCTGTCGTAGAAAACCCCTTCATTTTCTGCAAGCGCCTGTAGTTCGGTCTCTTTAAGGCGTGTTACAACCGTCTCCGCATTATGTTGCAGCCAGTGTCCGCCAGCATCAGCCAGTGCTATCGGTGAAGGTGTGCCAACACCTAATAGGTGCAGGCTAATATTTTCTTTTTGTAGTTGCGCGGTTATCTGTTGCAGTTGCTTGAACTTTGCTTGTGCTACATCGCCATCGGTCAGCATGATGATGGCACGTGATCCGGTCTCGTTAAGCAGTAATGATTTTGCCTGTAACAAAGATTCGACAATAGCACTGCCATAGCTGGGTAACTGGATTTCGTTTAACAGGAAAGCGGTTTGCTGCAAAACCTGTTTATCTGAAGTGGCTGGCAATACAACATGAGAGGCACCGGAAAATATGATCAGGCCAAGTTTCAGTTCATCGAGATCTTGCGTCCATCGTTTTACCACATCGTGTGCCTGTTGCAGACGATTCGGAAAGATGTCGCTGGCCAGCATGGAGCGTGAATGGTCGATAACGATAACGGCCGCCCCCTGGGGCGGTAGTAAATCTTGTGGTGCAGAAAGTAGCAAACGTGGTCCGGCGGCAGCCAGGCCAAACAACAACCAGACTAAAAATTGTAAGACTAGCCGCCAGCGGTTACGGTTCTGCAGATCAGGCACAATAATCCAGGGCAGCAGTCCTGCATCTGCATATTGGCGCAGACTGTGGCGTTGTTGTGCTAGTCGCCACAGTGTTATTACTAGTGGAAATAAAACCAGCAGTATCCACAGCGGTTCTCGCCAGTACAGCTGTTCTAAGATTATATTCATGGCGCTGATAGCCCATGACTGGAATGCTTGCCGTTGCGATATGGAAGTAACGTCAACACCATTAATAACAGCAGAGCAGTTAGCAGCGGCCAGTGATATAGCGGCTGATACAGACGTGACACGGATTTGTTATCCGGTATCTGTTGATGGCGTTGTTCTATGCGATGTAGCGCAGCATCCATGGTTGTCACATCTACTGCATGAAAACTTTCGCCGCCTGTCATCTGGGCCATCTGTTGCAGCAATTTTAAATCGACAGGTTCGTAGATGAGTTCTCCCGGTTTACTGGTCTGCACATCGGATGAACCGATGGCGATGGTATGTAATATCGCGCCGACTTTTATGGCACGTTCAACGCCGGCGATGGGTGAAAGTTTCCCGCTGGGAGCATCTGCACTGCTGATTAGAACCATGACCGTCTCGTCAGTGATCTGCTCGGAATGAATATACTCAGCAGCGACTGCCACTGCATCACCCAGTGCGGCCTGCCGCCCCGAGATGGTCGGTCTAAGTTGATGAATCATATGCCTGACCAGGTCTTTGTCTTCACTGGGTGGCAATAGGATTTGTGGTTGCTCACCTAACACGACAATACCCATTCGCTTGCCAGAAAAACGTCTGGAAAAACGGTCTAGTAATGCCTGCGTCATGGTCATGCGATCAACCCGTTTTCCATTGAGCTGGTAATCTCTCATCACCATACTGATCGAGGTGTCGATGATCAGCAGCAGGTCTGCCGATGTTGCTGGTGTGTCTATAGGTGTTCCCAGGCGGACTGGCTGGGCTAACGCCAGTAGCATCAGGCAGCTGCAGCTTGTGGTTATAAAACGCGTTGCTAAAAATCGTGCTGTTAAAAAATAGCTGCCTCGCAGTTTGCCTGAATGGCGGGGTTGATAATCTATTGCCTGCGGATGCCTCACCGAGGTCGCCGGGATGGCCTGATCATGTTTTTTGAGCCAGCCTTGTTTAATGAACCATGGTCTTAAAAAAACAAAGAGCAGTACTGGCGGTATCAACCATAACCAGCCAGGCTGCAACAGTAAGTAATCACTCATGACCGTTGCTGAAGCCATGACTCTGCTTCGACCAGTAATTGTTTCATTGCATCATCATTTAGACCCTGGCGGCTGAAACGGGCAACATGTAAGGCCGCTACATATTCCTGCCATGCTTTGCTATTTTGATGTTGGGATAATGCTGAAGCACTGAGGCGTGGTATCTGCAATTTTTGACATAACAGGCGGGTTAGCTGAAACGCGCATTGACGGTTATTTAATTTATGCTGCTGGTATTGTCTGCGCAGCCGTCTTAATCGCAGCTTGAATTGTTGTTTGCTCGAACGCAGATAGCGAAAGCTGGCAAGGGCGATAAATAGCGTAAGCAACAGAACATAAAACCAGATATTGTCTGAAGTTGATGCCGGCGCAACGGGCGGCAATATATCGGCTATCTGTACTAGTTCGCTAGTCTTCATCTTACCTGGTGTTTATTGTGATGCTGTTTGCACAGCACGGGTCTGCAATGCTCTGGTTAGATCATCTTCATCACTGAAAACCGTTGTGTAACAGATGCCAGCACGGTCACAAAGATTTTTTAGCTGCTGTTGGCGCTGGTCAAAACGTGACCTCTGTTGTTGCTGGATGGTGGCGTCATTGGTATTGATAATGTTATCTGGCGCAGCCGATGCCTGATCCCACACCAGTTGCAAAAAACCGGCTTTGGGCAACTGCTGTTCAGCAGGGTCATGAATATCGATGGCCCAGACACGATGCTGTTTACCTAATTGATAAAGTCGCGGTAACAGGTCTTCCTCAATATCAAAAAAATCACTTAAAAGAAATAAATGGCTGCCTGCTGGTATTTGTTCGGCTAGCAGCGATAAGGCCTGCTTCATACTGACCTGTGGAGCGTCGAACATCGGCGGGCAGGGTTTGCTGGCAAGCTGGGCAAGCTGATAAATACCAGCATGACCACTTACCGGCGGTTGCCACTGGAGTGATTCGTTCAGCATCAGACTGCCTAGCTCGGTTCCACTACGCGCTTCCCAGGTGGCAAGAAAGATTGCCAGGCGTGCGGCCTGTGTCACCTTCAGTCGCCGGCGTGTGCCAAACCGCATGTTGTTTCGACGATCTATCAGAAAGTAACTTGTTGGTGTGAGGTCCTGCTGAAAAACACATACCTGCGGGCGACCGGTACGTGCGGTGGCGCGCCAGTTCATGTGTCTTGGTTCATCACCTGCCTGATAAGGTCGGGTTTCGCTAAAGTCGATACCACTGCCCTGTGTTTGTGATACCAGGTCACCGCTATTACCGTGTCTGGTTTCGCGCATTGGCCAGGGAAAACCATTGCCAGACCAGAGGTGACCCTGTTGCATGCATTCGGTAACCGCTGACGGTTTGAGTAGAGGCTGGTTAACCAGTGACTGGATTCTTCGACTCAAGGCGCTGGGATCCGCTTAAGAAGTTCAGTAATAATCTGTTCACCGCTGATACCTTCAGCCTGCGCGGAAAAGTCCAGCAGGAGCCGATGACGTAGCACATCAACCGCAAGTTCGACCACGTCTTCTGGAATCACATAATCACGCTGTTTTAATAGTGCACGGGTGCTGGCTGCTCGCAGTAAAGAAATTGCTCCCCGCGGTGATGCACCGGCTTTGACCATACCGTCCCATTCGGGGATGACCTGCTTGAGGTTTCTTGTCGCCGCAACCAGGTCAACGATATATTTTTCGATTGCCGGTTCCACATGTACGCTGGTCAGTTGCGCACGCAAAGCAAGAATCTTGTCTGGGTCAGTGATGTGTTCAACGGCGCTATCGAGACGGCCATCATCGACTAATCGAGTACGACGTAAAATTTCTATTTCTTCATCATGAGTCGGGTACTGCATGATGAGATGAAACAAAAACCGATCGAGTTGTGCTTCCGGCAGACTATATGTACCGGCATTCTCCAGTGGATTCTGGGTTGCCAGTACCATGAATAATTTCGGCAGAATATGCGTTTCGCCAGCAACGGTAATCTGATGTTCGGCCATCGCTTCAAGCAGGGCAGACTGAACTTTGGGCGGTGCTCGATTGATTTCATCTGCCAGTATAATCTCATGAAATAACGGCCCTGGAATGAAACGAAACTCCCCCTTGGCCGGTTCAAAAATCTCACTGCCGGTCAGGTCGCCGGGCATTAGATCCGGGGTAAACTGAATCCGCTGAAAAGAGGCGTGTACACTGCCGGCCAGTGCATGTACGGCAGTTGTCTTCGCCAGCCCCGGCGGTCCTTCCAGCAGAACGTGGCCACCGCACACCAGGGCAATAATGAGTCGGTCCAGCAAATCTTCCTGGCCAACAATTACTTGTTGTAACTGCTGTTTTAATTGTTGACTGGAGAAAGCTGTCATAACTTATTACCTTGAAATTCTACTTGTGGGTTGTTTTTTAGAGTTTGAATGCCTAGTTATTGTGTCTTTCGAGCAATTAAATTGTATACAAATAAGAGTGAATTTGTATGGCTATTTTAAAAAACCAACCATAGGGGTAAGTGGATTCATAAGGTATACAGTGTAAAATGTTCAGCATATATAATTAAAGAGTTTCTTAGTAGATTATTGTGATAACAGGCCATACATCATTCGGCGGAATAATTAGCTTATCCGTCAGCACTTTTCTTGCAGTATTACTTACTGGCTGTGAAGTTGACGGCAGTGACAACCTGCCCGGTGTGCCTGACCTGGGTCTGTTTATGTATACGGAAACTAACCGACATGAGTCTGAAGAAATAGCTCAGGTTGCGGCTGCGGTTTATAAGGATGGAAAGCCTGTTAATCTAGTTGGCGGTGACGTGTTCGAGGCGCGTACTGCGACGGAGCGTATCTTGCTCAAAGAAAAAGGCTTCTATGACGGTAGTTATGCTGCATCGTTGCCGGTTGATGACACTGTGTTAGATGTATTTTTCAATGTCGTGCATGAACCTGTCGATGCGCGTGAAGACCGCTGGTATCCAGTCGACCTGGTCAATACAGACCCGGGCCCTGGTGAACTGGTCGGTAAATCATCAATCGTCAGCTTTCCTCCTGCCGTAACTATTACAGGGCCACCTGCAGCTAGTGTATACACCACAATAGATGATGTTATCGACCTCAGTTGGGTAGCGATAGGTGTCGGTGACAACATGCGTGTTCTTGCAGCCGTTGAATGTACCGATGGCTTATCGTCTTCTTCTTATGGCACGATGCTTGATATAGTCGATGATGATGGTTATGAAGCCATTAGCCTCGACAAGTTCATCTATGATCTGGATAAGGATCCAGTACTTCAGTTTATTGCTGATGCTGCTCTGGTCTTACTGCAGGAATTGCTTGACCAGTTAAGTGCCGGCAATATTGATCCGGATTTTCTCACCAAACAGGCAGAAGCCAATCCGATCAACAGTGCCTGCGAGATTCGGCTTTTTCTTCAGCGTCAACGCGATGGCCAGTTTGATATAACGTTTGATGACGGTAAAGTGGTTGGCAGTAGAAGTGCTGAAGTAACGGTGAATTACCTCCCCGCAGTGCTAGAAAATTAGAAGCCGTTATGCCTTTTTTGTATCAGCTAGTTATTATTTCGATCGTCATATGTATGCCCTCCATAGTCCATAGTGAAAAGATGCAGCTGGATGGCAACCTATTATTGACAGGATTTGATGCGGGCGG
>CAJXZZ010000084.1 GCA_913065105.1 uncultured Gammaproteobacteria bacterium
CCTTCTAAAAATTCACGTTTAACTTCCAGGCCGATTAATAAAAAGAAGATGGCCATCAGGCCATCGTTGATCCACAGCAGTAATGGTTTGGCTATGTGTAGATCAGAAAAACGTACTTCGACGGGTGTGGCAAGAAAGGCAGAATAATATTCGCTGAACATCGAGTTTTTTAATGCCAGCGCAAGGATGGTGACGAATATAAGTAGAATGCCGGAAGAGGATTCTTTTTTGATAAATTCTTCTAAAAAATTCATGTTATATCCGTAACAGGTTATTAGTGTATTTCATTGTTTTCAGTAAGTACCAAAGGTTGTATTAAAACCCAGGGTTTAACCACCGTTGACCAGAAGGTTGCATTTTCTTCGTGCCATTGTTTTGCCTGTTCATCAGAAACCTTAGCGACTTCACCAGAGGTTAACCATCTGCTGACCTGCTCTTTGTCATCCATGGAGAATGCCACTGCGACGTCGAGTAAATTGGTTTCACTGCTTACATAGATCAACCAACCACCAGCAAAAAAGCGTTGCAGTTCACTCCAGCTGATCTGAGAGGTTTCATTATTGATGTTGGCGCGAAGTACATCAACATCTGTTGTGTTTTTATCAGCAGTAGTCATAAGTTAATGTTGATTTTTGTTTATATCGCAGTTGTATGCCTGCCCTACCCAGGTTACAGAAGTGACAAAATCAATATTGTTGTTTATGTAGACAGCGTCTGCGCCTATCTTGCTTGCCTTGTTTTTCATATCATTTATAGCGCCATAGGTAAGGTTGGTATTGCTGATAAATAAATAGTCATACCAATGCCCTTGTGAGCTAACAATCATACCTAAGTACTTGCAGTCAGCAACATTACTATTAGCGATGTTTATTTCGTTATAAAAAAATAAGCGTACCGGTTTATTGTCTGGATGCGGCTGCATAACAGTGCATGCTGAAACAATAAAAGTCATGAAAAGGTAAGCTGGAACGACGAAATATTTTTTATATGAAGAACGCATTCTATAAAGTCCAGGATCGGCTAATCAACAAATCTGTAGAAACCCTTTAATTTATAGGCTTGAATTAAGTGGAGTTTCTCCCGAAGTATAAAGCATGCGCCCATGCTTTTGCTACAGGCTTCTGATTACATTGACTTTAACAAAGCCAGATCTTTTCTCACCAGTGATGCTGAATGATCAAACATAGTCTGCTCTGCAGTATTCATATCCAGCTCGATGATATCGACAATACCGTTTTGACCCAGCATTGCCGGTACGCCGATGGCTATGTCTTCGTGGCCGTACTCACCTTCGAGTAAACAAACGGTGGGTAATATGCGATTGCGATTGTGTACGATGGAGTCAACCATCTCAGCCACCGAGGCAGCGGGTGCGTCATAGGCGCTGCTATTCTGTCTTAAGGCAAGGATTTCTGCGCCGCCATTGCGAGTGCGTTCAACGATGGCTTCCAGCCTGTCTTCGCTAATGAACTTTTCAACGGGAATGCCGGCGATGGTGCAGTAACGCAGCATCGGTACCATGGTATCGCCGTGGCCACCGAGCACCATGGTGTTGATGTCCATATTTGAAAATCCTGTTTCCATAGCGATAAAACTCGCCATGCGGCTGGAGTCGAGCACGCCTGCCTGGCCAAAGATACGGTGGCGTGGCCAGCCGGTACTGATGTGAGCGTGGTAGGTAATGACATCGACCGGATTGGTGACAAATAATAAAATGGCGTCAGGTGCGTATTTCATGGCGCCATTCATAATGCCATCGATGATGGGGATATTGCTGGATAACACGTCAGAACGTGACATGCCCGGTTTACGTGGCAGGCCTGCAGTGATAATGATGATTTCAGAATCAACCATCAGTGCATGGTCAACGCTACCGATGAGTCGGGTATCGTATTCGAAGATAGGCGCGACTTCCTGGATATCCAGCGCGGCACCTTTGGCTGCACCTTCATGTATATCAAGTAATACGATCTCACGGCATAGGTTTTTGGCGGCTAAAAACTGTGCGGTCGATTCACCGACGCGTCCGGCGCCGACGATGGTGATCTTGTTCATTGGTTGTACTCCTTTTTATTTAGTATTACTTAACGGATAGTCATCGTATTTTTACCTATCGATTGATTCAGCGTAGATAAATTCAATAAAACAATCAAATAATAATAGGTAGTTGGTTGATTATATGATTACTAACTTAAAACTGTCGGTTAGAGTGGAGACAACTTAGTGTTCGTTTTATTGAGATATATCAATTATGACTTGACGAAAATAGCATTTAATAGCACGCTTGTCTTTTCAATCAAGCTTTAGGGGTGGAAACATGTTCTCAAACAAAATTATGGCAGTAATGACCGTGGTTATTTTAACTGCGCCGTTTTATACACCAGTAGCGCAGGCAGTAGAATTTAAAGTGGACTGTAGTTCAGTAGATGACTGCATGGCCAAGGGTGATCAGCTTACTAAGAAAAGAAAGTTATCGTTGGCGCTGGAAGCTTATCGTAATGCCATAAAAAAGGATGTTGAAAATGCGGATGCATGGCGCAAGTTTGAAAAAATTGTGGTTCGCATATCAGAAGAAGGTGGTTGTTAATTCATACGATTTTTTTGGCGGAGTAATTAAATGTTGAGTCTACGTAAACAATGGCCATTCTGGATTAGCGGCGTCTTTGTCGGTGTTGCTGAAATAATGAACTATGTCGTTCTGCATAAACCTATCGGCCTGACCACGGGTCTGGTGGAAATGACAGCCGCGATGGAACAGACAGTGGCACCGGGTATCGACTGGTGGTCGCGTGCGTACGATCCTAACGTTCACTGGATTATTATCGGTGTGGTGATTGGTGCGTGGTTGGTAGCGCGTGCAGAAGGCGAGTCGCGCGGCTGGGTTAAATATCCGGTTAAAGAACTGGTGCTGGCCTTTATCGGCGGTTTTGTTTTCAGCTTCGGTACACGTCTGGCGGCTGGCTGCACGACACATCATTTTCTCGGTGGTCTGCCTTCGATGTCGACAGCATCACTGTTATATCTGACCACGATTTTACCCGCTGGATTTTTGACGTTCTACCTGATGAGCAAGATGCGCATCGGTCATGTCTTCAAAGGTCAGGAAAACAGGGCTACTTCAGAGCTGGGTGAGAAGCAGGGTGGCAAGATGGCGCTCGATGGACTGGCGTGTAAAGCCAGCCGCAACTACAATCCGAAGCGTGACTGGTTACGTATTTCTATTTTAATTTTTATGTTTGCGTTTTTTGGTAATGCGATTGTAGGCTCGTTTATTTATGGTACTGCAGATGGGATGTTCGGCTGGAACTATGCTATCAGTGTAATCGGCTGGGGTATGGCACTCTGGTTATTGCTGGTCGGTATCGTCGCCGGTGTGGGTATGGCGAAAACCGGTTTTGGTACCGAGTGCGCCTTCATGACACCAGAGATTTCCATGGGTCTCGAACATAAAGAAAATTTCTTTGAGGAAAAGTGGAAAATACCGGGCACAACACGTGTCATGTTCCGTTCGATGTCACCTTTTACGGCTATCTTTATTGAGATTTTGATGCTCTGGGGTGCAATCATGATCGGCTGGCAGTTCTTTGATATTAAGCTGCCATTGGGCATGAACCCCAGCTGGGTATTGTTGTTAGGTGCTGCCTGCCAGGGTTTTGGCTCAGTCGCCATGATCGGCTGTGAGATCCGTACCTACATGCGCCTTGGTATGGGTTATATGACAGCGGTCGCTGCCTTCCCCGGATTTTTACTTGGTTACCTGCCGTATACGCTTTACACGGACTTCTGGGTCGACCTTGCACGTGAAACCACTATTACTAAGGTGAAACATGTGCCCGATATATTTGGCCATGATCCAACAGTGCAGGCGTTTGTAGGTCTGGCTTATGGTCTGGTTATTGCTGGACTGTTATACGGGAGTATCAAACGTGGCATGCGCCTGACAGGTTTCAGCTTCAAGGACCTGATGGCACACTCCAATGATGATCTGACCATCAAGTACTTTGATCGTTATGCTAAAGGCTCAGATGATCAGAGCGGCGAGAAAGCTAGTGAAAAAAAGACCGACGATAAAAAAGCCGGCGATACAGGTTATGGCGAAGCGGTGACCGAAGGCGCCTGATGTGATCAGTCGTCGCCAGTTATTGTTTTCTGCTGTATCCACCGTGCTGTTGCCGAGCGAGGTGATGGCTGACATCGGTCTTCAAAAGAAGCTCAGCTGGTCAGAGTTTCAAGCAAAGATGACCGAGCTGGCAAATGCTGATGCACTAGGAGCAGTTGATAAGAAAAGACTAGCTGAAAACGGTCTAAAAACGTTACAGCAGCTTGATGTTAGCTCTACGGAATTTAAGCATGCTGTAGAGGAATCATACGAAACCGGAAATCGTTACTGGTTATGGCAACGTATGATTAAACAACGAAACCTCAACGGTGGCATCTTAACGATTAATGATGAACAGATGGTGCAATTGCACGATCATCCGGGTGCTACCGGACTGGTGCGCATCATCAGCGGTGAAGCCGAGGTCTGGCTGTTTGATGAAGTCAGAGAAAATAAAACTGGGCAAAAAAAATCTGACCAGGGGATTGCTGAACTTACGCAGGTGTCTCGCCGTATTTTGCGTAGCGGTGATACGGCCGTTTTGACACCACACAAGGGAAACATCCATGCGCTCAGATCGGTGAGTAAAGAATGCCGCATGCTCGACTTTTTTATTCCGCCTTATGAAAAAAGTCAGCGCAGCTGGTTTGAACCACTGGCAGAAAACTGGTTCGATAAGGAGAGGGTTTTATGCCAGAAAATTCCACAACATGCTTATACAAAAGCATGACTTTTATTTAACACTGTTACTATTGAGTAATACTACTGGAGAATATGATGATAAAAAAATCACTTAAAAATCTGTTTGCTGCTTTCATAGCTGTTGTTATGCTGGCGGCTTTTTCAAATTCAGCAATCGCTGATGACTGGTCGAAGTTGAGCAAGAAAAAACAGACAACACTGGGTTTGTACATGACGTCGCAGCAGGCATATGACCATATGATGAAGAATATGGATAAGGCATTGTTCCTCGATGTGCGCACACCTGCCGAACTGAATTACCTGGGTGTTACCTCGGTGATGGATGCTAATGTACCAACCGATATGATGGATGGTTCTGCCTGGGACGATAAAAAAAGCCGTTACAAACGTAAGCATAATGATAATTTTGTGGCTGATGTTGATGCACGTATGAAAGCCAAAGGCCTGAAAAAAACGGACGCCGTTATTTTGATGTGCCGCTCAGGAAAACGCAGTGCAAAAGCGGTTAACGAGCTGGCTAAAAATGGTTATACCAATGTGTATTCCGTGGTTGACGGTTATGAAGGTGATAAAGTTAAGGAAGGTGAAAATAAAGGCAAACGCATGAAAAATGGATGGAAATATTCAGGCCTGCCATGGACTTATTCGATGGATAAGGATCTGATGTATATCGATAAATAAATCGTTTAAAACAAAGGCCACTTTTTAGTGGCCTTTGTTTATTGTTTGGTATATTTTTAATTTTATGAAATCAGGCTCTGTACATTTAACAGATCAGCCCGTCGTTTTGATGGTGAGTCTTTCCGTTCTAGGCATCGCCCTGTATCTGCAACACGCTATCGCGGGGCTTCAATATTTAACCTTCATTATCGGTCTTGGCCTGGGTATTGCCCTGATGCACGCCGCTTTTGGCTTTAGCGGCAGCTGGCGGGTCTTTATCCGGGAGCGTGACGGGCGGGGGATACGTGCCCAGCTGTTACTGCTAGCTTTGACTTCAATATTATTTTTCCCGGTATTAGGTCAGGTATTTCCTTCGATACAGGCCAGCTCTGCACTGGCGCCGGTTGGTACTTCCATCGTCGTCGGCGCATTCCTGTTTGGTATCGGCATGCAGCTGGGCGGCGGTTGCGGTTCCGGTACTTTATATACCATGGGTCAGGGGCAGGTCGATATGCTGATTACGCTGACGTTTTTTATTGTCGGCGCCACTGTAGGTTCGGCGCATCTGCACTGGTGGCTGTCTTTGCCCGGTTATGAAAGTATCTCTGTGATAGAACATTTTGGCTGGCGGCAGGCACTATTACTGCAGCTGGTTTTGCTTGTCGCACTGTATGTTCTGGTAAGATTTTTGGATATAAAGCGAAACGGCAGTCTTAACGCTGTGGAGTGGCGCTCGTCAGGTGAATTTTTACCACGTCTTATTCATGGCCAGTGGCCACTGCTCTGGGGTGTTGTGGCGCTTGCTATATTAAATTTTGCGACTCTTATTGTGGCCGGCCACCCCTGGAGTATTACTTATGC
The DNA here is from genome assembly GCA_913065105.1 of uncultured Gammaproteobacteria bacterium. Classification (GTDB taxonomy): domain Bacteria; phylum Pseudomonadota; class Gammaproteobacteria; order SZUA-229; family SZUA-229. The sequence continues at coordinate 6,323 of CAJXZZ010000084.1, forward strand.
GTTTGGTCTGTGGGGCGCCAAGTTGTGGTCAGCTGTCGGTGGTGACCCTGCTAGCTGGGCTTACTGGAGCAGCGGTTACTCGGCACACGCACTTAAAAATAGTGTGCTTGCAGATACCACATCAGTGATGGACTTCGGTATTATTCTGGGTGCGATGCTGGCGGCAGCACTGGCAGGTAAGTTTGCCCCGGCAATGAAGATTACACGCATGCGAGTATTTACCGCGGTCGTAGGCGGCTTACTGCTCGGCTACGGTGCGCGTTTAGGTTTTGGTTGTAACATCGGTGCTCTTGTTGCTGGTATTTCCAGTGGCAGCGTGCACGGCTGGTTGTGGCTGGTCGCTGGTTTTAGTGGCGGCATCGCCGGTGTGTATGTGCGAATATGGTTAAAAGTTGATAAGCCGATGGAGTCTTAGGTATGAGAGATAAATCATGGGTATGAAAGCGTGAAGCACAAACAGGCACGTATCGTTTTTGGCGTCGCAATCAGTGCCGCGGCGATAGCGGTTGCTGTTGATCACAGCAAGCAGCGTTTGCCTGATCCAGACAAGCAGCTGGCCAGTCAGCAGGCGGTCATCATCATCGATGAGGGTGAAGAACTACCCGCTGAAAACAGCGGTGACTGCAGTAAACCGACATCATCAGACAGGCAGGCATCGCCCTGCTCACTGTAATGGCTGTGCAGAAAAATAATTCATCTGAAGATGCATCTTACTGGTCTCTGAGGCTACTCGTCTTATTACAGGAGATGGCTGCTCAGAAGACCAATGCCGTGTTGCAGGTGCTGGTCGATGTTGATCAACTGGAAACGGAATGCCGTTACCCAGAATCCGGTTTATTGTTTGCAGATAAGCACTGGCGTGTTTTTTACCACTGCCATGAAGCCGCATCGATGCACGCAGATGAGCATGGCCACTTCCATTTATTTACCGACATAGGCAATCAGGCATGGGCGCATGTGGCAGGTTTAAGTATCGATGCCGAAGGCCAGCCGTTGCAATGGTTTGCTGTTAACCGCTGGGTGACCGATGGTCCATGGTTAGAGAGCGAGACTTTTTTTGATCAGATGAAATATGTTACTGATGATAATGAAAGTTTGGTCGCTAGCTGGCTATCTGTTTTACTGCAACTTTATCGCGTTCCCCTTTTTGAATTACTTGAAAAAAGAGACCTGCAGATAAAACTTAAATTAAAAAATAGAGACCAGGTAGATGCACTGGATGATCGTGATCTTTACACGCTTGCTACTTTGCCAATTGATCTGCAGGCAACACTCGAAAAACATTTATTACATAAAAACCAAACTGAATCCGCGACGATGAAAAACAAAGTAAAGGCGCAGTACGGTGTTTAGTGTGTACAGACAGGCAAACATAATATTTTTGCTGGTGTTAGTGTCGTTTAGTCACGTGGTCAACGCCGTTGATTTGCCAGGGCCACTGGTCGATTCAGATTGGCTAGCACAGCATCTTGACGAGGTGAAAATACTCGATGTGCGTGAAGATATAGACAGTTTTACCCGCAAAGCCGTACTGGTTAGAAAACGTTTTACCGGTGATCTTAAGCTACGTCGTACAGGTGCGCATATTCCTGGTGCAGTGTTGGTCGACTTCCAGAACATACGAACCAGTAAAGAGATTGATGGCCGCAATGTCAGATACCTTGTTCAGGAAAAAGCAGAGTTCGAAGCATTGATGCAGTCCTGGGGTGTGAATAACGATGATGCCATCGTGATCATGAGTATGGGAATGAGCAATAGCGATATGACTTTGGCTGCTCGTCTTTACTGGCAGCTGAAATATTTTGGCCATGACAATGTGACTATTCTTGATGGCGGCGTCACTCAATGGCTGCTTGAAGAAAAACCGGCAAGTATAGAAATCAGCGCAGTAAAACCGGGAAACTGGATGGCCAGTGAAGAGCGCTTATCAATTCTGGCGAGCAGTGATGACGTTTTGACAGCGATAGAGGATGCAGGCACACAGCTGGTGGACACCAGAAGCCTGGGTTTTTATCTGGGCACCATTAAGCAGTCTTATGTCAGAAAAAAAGGTCACATCCCTGGCGCTAAAGTATTCCCTAATGAATTACTTACCAGTGCAGGTGCCGCTGCTTATTTCTCTGATCCGGAAGATCTGCAGAAGATAGCAGGTGAGCTTGGTATCGATAGTTCGGCAAAAATTATTACTTACTGTAATAGTGGGCAATTTGCCTCTGCGAGCTGGTTTGTTTTTAGCGAGCTGCTGGGTAATAAAAATGTGAAACTGTATGATGGTTCCATGCATCAGTGGGCGGTAGAGAAACGGCCAGTCGTGAAAATGAAAATGGAATAAGTAGTGTTTAACCATCCACCCTGGAAAGATTACTTTCGGTTTTTGAAATCATCCAGAAACGCGGTGACGGCAGACCAGTAAGATTCACTGTCAGCATATTTCTCCCATAATGCTTTTGATCCATGTTTACCGGCTGTCGCAGGTATAAAACTTTGTTTATCCGTGCTTCTAATAACGTCGTAGATTGATGACCAGTCACTGGCCTCATTTTTTGATGAGGTAATAAAGACAGGCATGTTTATATCTTTTGCGGCATCACGTATCCAGGTTTTACTTTTTCCCAGATGTGCAAAATATTCGCCCGGCGAGAATGCGATCACACCGTCAACAAGTTCAGGGTGTTCACCGGCAACTTTGAGTACCAGCGATGCAGAATACGAGCTGCCCCAGGCAATCACCCTGCTGTTGCCATAGTGTGTGTCTGCATAGTGCAATGCGGCGATGATGTCGGGTAAGGCGTCGGCATAACTTGTAGCCAGGCCTTTCTCGCCGGCGCGTATGGCGGTTTCGTTATCCTTGCCTCTGGAGTATTCTCCGGAGCGCAAGTCGACGGCGATGCAGTTGAAGCCGAGTTTATTTAATCTTGGTGCAATCTCAATATATTCGCCACGGCTCGACCCGGCCTGGTGGAATAACAAGATCAGCGGGGTGGTTTCTGAGGTGTGTGGAGTATAACTATCCGCGGTTATTAATAGATCATCCGCTGATTTGAAGTTTATGGTCTGGCTATCCGCTGCGAAAGCTAGACTAGCTGTTAGTGTCAACAGCGGCATCAGTAAATAGCCGATTAATACTCTAGGTAACAACATGATTTTTCGCCGCCTCGATAGCTGAGAATACGATTATGCCATGCTGATGAACTATTTATGCTTTTTTAGCCGATCGATTTTCTTTAGGGAATTTTCTGGCAACACCGCTCGCAATGGCCGCTTTTGATACTGCGCGGGGAATGGTGGTTAGTAAGCGCGGGTCTAATGGTTTGGGAATAATATAATCAGGACCAAACATCATGGCATCAACATTGTAAGCATCCAGTACTTCCTGTGGCACTGGCTCACGGGTAAGTTCAGCCAGCGCATGTACCGCGGCAATTTTCATTTCCAGATTGATACAGCTGGCGCGCACATCAAGTGCACCCTTAAAGATGTAAGGAAAACCTAAAACATTATTTACCTGATTAGGATAATCGCTGCGACCGGTCCCCATGATTAAATCATCACGCGTCATGTGTGCTAGCTCGGGCAGAATTTCAGGGTCTGGATTTGACAGGGCAAATACTACTGGCTGCGGAGCCATAGTGGCCAGCATGTCAGGGGATAATAAGTCGGGGCCAGAGACACCAATAAAAACGTCGGCGCCATCCATCGCCTCAGCAAGTGTGCGTCTGTCGGTATGTACAGCAAATTCCTGTTTGTATTTATTTAAGTCATCACGTTCGGATTGAATGATGCCGTTACGGTCGATCATGAAGAGTTTTTCGGGATCAGCGCCCAGACCTTGTAACAGTTTCATCGAAGCGATACCCGCAGCCCCTGCACCCAGGCAGACGACGCGAACATCTTCGATTTTCTTGTGTTGTATTTCCAGCGCATTTAATAATGCGGCAGCAATAATAATAGCCGTGCCGTGCTGGTCGTCATGAAACACGGGAATGTCGAGTTGCTCGATTAAGGCTTCTTCAATATCAAAACAGGCAGGGGCTGCAATATCTTCCAGGTTTATACCGCCAAAGGTAGGTGCAATATTTTTTACGGTTCTGATGAAGTCTTCGGTGGAGTCTGCGTTGACTTCGATATCAAAAACATCGATGTCAGCAAATGCTTTAAACAATACGGCTTTGCCTTCCATTACCGGTTTGCCGGCGAGGGCGCCAATATTTCCAAGGCCAAGTACAGCGGTGCCGTCAGTGATGACCGCTACCAGGTTACCTTTCGCCGTGTATTCATAAGCCGCTTCTTCATCGCGGTGTATTGAGCGGCAGGGTTCAGCAACGCCAGGCGTATATGCCAGTGAAAGATCAAGCTGGGTCTCGCAGGGTTTGGTGATTTCGGTCGCAATCTTCCCGGGTTTAGGGTTTGCGTGATAATCAAGAGCTTGTTGTTTGAAACGTTGTGGCATGGCGTTCGATATTGGGCAAAGAAAATAGGCTGGTTATATTAGCATTTTTACTATAAATGTTCGAGTTAGCGGATAAAAATCAGTGGCTTAGCCAAGGGGTATTTTGTCGTTTAATCGCAGGAGAATGTTGAAAACATTTGAATGGATGCGGGGTGGCGTAGCCGCAGATAAAAAGGTGTCGTACGATTACTTTTGTTGAGCCAGCCGCGAACGATAACGACTTGATTTAACATCGCAATTATCGCCTTGATATCAAATAGTTCCAGGTTGTCAGGGCGTATGCCGACGGTGAGTTTGTTATCGAGATTAAGCCATATGCCCTTATCATTAATATCAATAGCGTTAATGGTTCCCTGAAATAAGTGAAAGCCAATGTCTTTGTTGGTCAGATGGGCTGTTTGAACAATGTCGGTTTTTTTCCACAGTCCTGCTTTATTGCAGCGCGCGATACGCTCCATTTCAAGGTAACAGACAGTGAATTTCGCGTTAGGCGGCACAATGATCGAGCGGGCATACCCCTGCTTTAATAATAGGGCCTGAACATTTTGCCCATCGTTCAAAAACGCATGGGCAAGAAGTCGACCATAACGGTCTTTTTTGTCTTCGCCAAATACCAGGGAGATGGACTTATCCGCTTCAAATAAGGCGTTTAGCGCGTTTTTTGCCTGTTTAGCAAAGGGTTCTGCTACTTTGTCGTCGTGTGCCAGTTCAGGTGTGTTGATGCCAATTAAACGGACCTTGTCACCATTACCAAGATGAAGCGTATCGCCATCGTGAATATATCGAACGGTTGTTGTTTTGTCATAAGAATCACTGGCACAGTCGGTGCTAGCAAGGGTTAGTGATGAATAAAAAGAGCTTGCCAGTAAATACAGTGGACATAAAAAAAGACGCCATTTGACGTCTTTTTTGCTAAACATTTTGCAATAAATCCTGCGGTTATTGAAAACCTAAGATTTGCCACCAAAACGTTTGTTGAATTTATCAATCTGACCGGCAGTATCAAGAATCTTCTGTTTGCCCGTATAAAATGGATGGCATTCAGAGCAGACATCAATGCTCATATCGCTTTTACCGTAGGTAGAGCGAGTAGCGAACGCATTGCCGCAGCTGCATTTAACGTTTACATCGTTGTATTGTGGGTGTATATCAGCTTTCATGTCGATTCCGCTAGTAAATAATGTGTCGCAACAGGTCTTTTTAACTTTGACTGTCATGACTGAAAAAACAGGGAGTGAATTCTACCTGTAAGCGCTTGTTCAGGCAAGCCCTTATTCTGCATGTCCATACTGCCTGAATTTGCAGAGAATATGCTGAAATATGCGGCATGCTAGTCCATAATTCAAGGTGGGTTACACGCAGATTCGGCGCACAAAAGGGAAGTCATGAAATTTAAAATATTATCTATGTTAGTTATATTAGGCTTTTTGTCGGTTATGCCGATGATCTATATGGGCAAATTTGATCCCCTGTCATCCATTGAGTCTGGTCTTAGTACGGGTGTGTCTGAATTTAAAAAGCTAAAAGTGACAGCTCCGGAAAATCTCAGTAACGCAGTCAGCGATATAAACGACACAAGCTATAAAAAAGTGCAGATATATAAGTGGCGCGATGAACACGGGATAATGCAATTTGGTAATACGCCGCCACTAACCGACGCTGCTGCTGAGCAGGTAGTATTACGACCTGGTAATACGATGCAGGCGGTTAAAGTGCCTGAG
>CAJXZZ010000085.1 GCA_913065105.1 uncultured Gammaproteobacteria bacterium
AACACTTTTGTTTAGAGGCAACGTCATGGCTGTAACCCCCAACGATCCTAGTTTAATGTCCCGCGATGAAGATATTAGTCGAGCATCGCGATCACTTAAAGCTATGTCGCATCCCCTGCGCTTAAAAATATTATGCACCCTGGGTGATCAGGAAGTCAGTGTACAGGATATCGTTGACGCTGTGGGTACTTCACAAAGTAATATCTCCCAGCATCTTGCTATCCTGCGAGATAAGGGTATTTTAGCCTCTAGAAAAGATGCTAATAAAGTTTATTATCGTGTAGGTGATACCCGTACTTTACGTTTAATAGGCATGATGCAAGACGTGTTCTGTTCAGCAGTTCAAATCAATTAGACCCGATGTTTCAATAAGAAAGTCTTTACCGTTTTTATTAGCGGGCTCTGGAAACGCATCATGTTGCCAGAGCATCAGTTGAGTGCTTTCGTTAACGTTTATGTTTTATAATACCCTCTTTTATTTATGCCTGAATAAGGCCTCTTCATAGGTACCGTCGTGGAGCAACTCTCTGAATTTATAGTAAACAATCTTATTTTATTTGCTGCCCTGTTTGGTGTCATGGTCATGCTGATAAAATCAGAGTTAGATCATCAGGCGAATAAGGGGTCACTGCTTACGCCGTCGCTTGCTATTCGTTTAATGAATAATCATGATGATGCTCTTGTCATTGATCTTAGAACAGCGGCTGATTATAAAAATGGGCACATTAGAGGCGCTAAAAATAGTCCTTTGAATGATTTTGCAAAAAACATAGATACATATTCCGGTTATAAAGATAAGGAAGTTCTGGTCTATTGTAATTCGGGCAATACTGCAATACGAGCGATCAAAGCATTAAAAAAGGCCGGTTTTGAAAAGATTAATAATCTTGATGGCGGTATTGCGGCATGGAAAGAAGCCAATATGCCTTTAGTTAAAAAATAATCATTTATTTTAGTATTGCCTTTTATAGGCAACGGTTTCAGGAAAAGTTATGAGCGAAGAAAATCAGCAATTTGCCATTCAAAAGATTTATTTAAAAGATGTTTCTTTTGAATCACCGAACTCACCACAGGCGTTTACTGATGGGGACTGGCAACCAAAGGTCAATGTGCAAATAAATAGCAGTAATAACGTTATTGCACAAGATACCTATGAAGTCGTGTTAAACATTACGGTAACAGCAAGTCAGAATGAAAAAACGGCATTTCTTGTAGAGGTTAAGCAGGCAGGGATATTTACTATTGCAGGTTTTTCCGAGGAGAACATTGGCGGTATGGTTGGTGCTTTTTGTCCAGAAAGCTTATTTCCGTACGCAAGAGAAGCTATTTCGGAGTTAATATCAAAAGGCGGTTTCCCGCAGCTACTTCTGGCGCCGGTTAATTTTAATGCTTTGTACACGCAGCAGCTGCAGCAGGGTGAGGCAGCACCGGATGACCAGGAAACGGCGCATTAACTATAAAGTTTAACTGCATAGAGTAAAAACCCGATGAGTACAGTTAAGCACAAGTCCCCAATAGTTGTTTTAGGTGCAGGCTCCTGGGGGACCGCACTGGCAATTCACCTGGCAGACTCCGGTCATGATGTTCTTTTATGGGGAAATGAGCCGGAACATATACAGCTATTATCCGAACAGCGCTGTAATCAACAGTTTTTGCCGGATGTTCGTTTTCCAGATCTGCTGCAATTAACCGATAGTATCGAACAGGCTCTAGCATCCCCGGCGTGGATTCTAATAGCGATACCCAGTCATGCTTATCGTTCGTTCTTGCAAAAAAATGCGCATTTATTTAAACAGGATGTTGGTATTGCCTGGGCGAGTAAAGGCCTGGAGCATGGTAGTGGCAAACTGATTCATCAGGTAGTTGCTGAGCAGCTGCCGCATTGTAAAAAAACGGCTGTTATGTCTGGGCCAACATTTGCCGCTGAAGTTGCACGAAATTTACCTACCTCTATTACTGTTGCCTCTGAGTCCGAGGACTTTTCCAGACAGATTAGTGATGACTTACATAGTGGACGTTTTCGCGTGTATTTGAGTGACGATCTTGTCGGTGTGGAGCTTGGCGGAGCTATAAAAAATGTACTGGCAATTGCAGCAGGTGCTGCTGATGGATTGGGGTTTGGTGCAAATACACGTGCTGCTTTAATAACCCGTGGCCTGGCAGAAATGATGCGTCTGGGTGAAGCTATGGGTGGCCATCGGGAAACGTTTATGGGTCTGGCAGGCATGGGCGATCTGATTTTGACCTGTACGGACAACCAGTCGCGTAATCGTCGAACCGGTTTATTGCTGGCGCAGGGAAAAACGCTGGAACAGGTACATAAAGAAATTGGGCAGGCGATCGAAGGCATTAACACAGCAAAAGAAGTGATGAATCTGGCGCGAAAACACAATGTTGAGATGCCAATTTCTGAACAGGTCTATCGAGTTTTATATGAAAACTGTCCAATAGATGAAGCGGTACATGTACTGTTGGGTCGAAAATCTACTCAGGAAACCCTCTGAAATAATCAAACAAGGTTAGTAAACTGATTTTGCCGTAGCGCTTCATAAGTGACGATGGCAACCGTGTTTGACAAGTTTAGGCTGCGGCTGTTTTCCAGCATAGGTAGTCGTAAAATAAAGTCTCTATCTAGTTGATTTAAATAGTCTTCTGGCAGTCCCCTGGTCTCGGGGCCAAATACAAGATAATCACCTGCTTTAAAGACGGCCTGATGATAGTTTTTTTTGCCTTTGGTTGATAAGGCGAATACATTATTCTCAGGTTTTAAGTCGTTGATCGACTTATATGTTCTAACCTCAGCCCATTCGTGGTAATCGAGACCGGCGCGACGTAATTGTTTGTCTTCCAGTTTAAATCCCAATGGTTCAATCAGATGTAGCATACAGCCGGTGTTTGCGCATAGGCGAATTATATTGCCTGTATTGGGTGGGATTTCCGGCTGATAAAGTACGATGTTGAACATTGTTGTGTATTTAACCATGCCGCACCTGCGCCTGCATTTTTATATCACATATAAAAAATGAAACTAAAATGTGTCTAAAAAGCATTTTTAAGTGGCGATGAATAAAACATGGCAACATTTCTGCTATATAAAGGGGTGATAACGCATCAACTGATTTATGGGGAAATCGATGCCAAAAAATGGGCAACAGAATATGTCAGCAAAGACTGACACTTCAGAAAACAATACCGTTAGTTTATTACTGGTAGATGATGATCCGCTGATAATTGAAGGCCTGGGTTTTATATTGCGCAAGCAATTTAAGCTCATCACAGCGGAATCTCGTCACCAGGCAATTGATAATGTAAATCAGGCAGAAGAACTGCCTTGTTTAGCACTGATTGATCTTGGGCTGCCGCCCTACCCGCATAAGCCTGATGAAGGTTTTGCATTGATCCGTGAATTATTGTCATTGCAGCCGAATATGAAAGTGCTGGTATTGTCTGGGCAGGATAATGACGTCAATATTCAACATGCGCTAACTATCGGCGCGGTAGACTTTATTGCAAAACCGGCGGAACCGGAACTACTGATAGCGCGATTAAAGCATCATCAGCGACTACATGAAATAGATCAACAGCGCGACGCGCAAAAATCTGTTTCTATTGTAGGTGACAGTGTTGTTATGCAAATGGTGAATAATCAGATTTCACAATTTGCTGATTCCCCTTTTCCGGTATTGATTGAAGGTCCTTCTGGTACAGGTAAGGAGCTGGTCGCGCGGGCATTACATGAAAGCAGTAAACGCAGTAGTGAGCCCTATCTGGCGATAAATTGCGCAGCGATTGCGCCTGAGTTACTGGAAGCACAGCTGTTTGGGCATGCTAAAGGCGCTTTTACCGGCGCAATGCAGGAGCACAAAGGCTTTTTCATGGAGATTGGAAAAGGCACGCTGCTGCTGGATGAAATAGGTGAGTTACCGATGGCGCTGCAAGGCAAGCTATTGCGCGTGATTGAAAGTGGAGAATTTTATCGCATTGGTGAAACCAAAGAATTGCGTTCGCAGGCAAGAATTATCGCTGCAACCAATAAAAACTTAAGTGAAGAAGTCAAAAATGAAAATTTCAGAAATGATTTGTATCATCGATTAAGTATTTTAAAGATTGAATTACCGGCATTAAATTTAAGAGGTGATGATGTCTTTCTTTTATTGAATACATTTATTGAAGCTTATGCCGATACTGTGTCACCTTTTGTGTTGGACGACGGTGCCCGCGAGCTTTGGCAACAGTATGATTATCCAGGAAATGTACGCGAATTACGTAATATCGTTATTCGATTAGGGACTAAATACCCTGGTCAAAGCGTTAACAAAGAACAGCTGAGTGCCGAGTTAGAGACGCAGCTATCAGCCAACGCGCTGGCTGAAAATGCGACGTCAGTCAGTGATGAAATTATTTCGCAAAAAATACAGGCGAATGACTTTGATCTAGATGAATTATTAGGTGAGATTGAAAGCCGCAGTATTCGCATCGCACTGGAAATGAATGACAACAATGTGAGCAAAGCGGCAAAAGCATTAAAGATTAACCGTACAACCCTTTATAGCCGAGTGCAAAAACTAGGATCACCTTGATGTACCAGGAGCATTTCGGTTTAAACAGGCCACCTTTTAAGATAACGCCGGATACCAGTTTATTCTATGAAGGTAATCAACGCGGCGCAGCGTTGGAGGCACTAGTCTATGCCATAAAAAGTGGTGAAGGTATCATCAAGGTTGTCGGTGAAGTCGGTAGCGGTAAAACCATGTTGTGCCGGATGCTGGAAGTACGCTTGTCTGATGAAGTGGATGTGATCTATATCGCTAATCCGAGTTTGTCTCCCGATAATATTTTACATGTAATAGCGCATGAGCTTCAGCTCGATGTGAATGCTGAAACCAGTAAAGTCGATGTGATGCATCAGATACAGGCGCACCTGTTAAAAAAACATGCAGAAAATCGACAGGTGGTTCTGTTTGTCGAAGAAGCGCAGAGTATGCCGATCGAAACCCTGGAAGAGATCAGGCTGCTAAGTAATCTGGAAACAGATGAAAATAAATTACTTCAGATGGTGCTGTTTGGTCAGCCGGAGCTGGACGAAAAGCTTTCTCTTCAGCATATCCGCCAGTTAAAAGAACGTATCACACACAGTTTTAATCTATCGCCTTTTCGACCCGATGATACCTTGCACTACCTGAATTTCAGATTACGTGCAGTGGGTTATAAAGGCCCGGACATCTTTAATAAAAAAACCGCAGGCGTAGTAAAAAAATATTCAGCCGGTTTAACCAGGCGGATTAATATTATTGCCGACAAGGCATTGTTAGCCGCTTTTTCAGAAGGTGGCCATACAGTAACCTGTGCACATGTGAAGTCTGCAGCGCAGGACAGTGAATTTAAAAATACTATCAATAGTAAAAAAATACTATGGACGGTGGCAGGGCTACTGTTAGTCGTCGGTGTTTTAGCTGCTGGTATCTATATCGGTAAACAAGATACAACAGAGACTACTCAGTCATTAGCGCCGCAGCCATTGAGTGCGCCGACACGAGATGAGGGGCAGGCAGCGGTAAAGGAAGAGCCATCAACCCCACTCGTTGGCGGCACGGCACAGCCTGTTGTTACAGCTCCTAACGCCACAGCCAGTCGAATTGAAGCGCGTATTGGAGAAACTAAACAGTGGTTGCTAAAAACAGACGGTAATAATTACAGCATCCAGTTATTTATGGCGCGCACCAGCGACGCCGATAAAGTAGAAGCATTTCTTCGTGATGTACCTGAAATGCTTGATTTCACTAAGATTTACATCTATGAAACAGTTATAAGCGGGCGTAAATGGTATAGCGTAGTGTATGGTGATTTTGCTACGCAGAGCAAAGCAATTGAAAGCCTTGATAGTTTGCCAACTTCCTTAATGGCAAGCGGTGCATATTTACGTCGTATCAGCGCATTGAAAAAGGACAACGCGCGCAATGAATGATGTTGTAACAACCAATGATAATAAAAAATATAATCAAACGAATTAAACATGTAGGCATTACATCGGCCTATGCAATCACCATAGGCATTGCCGTTGTAGCATGTGGCGCAACTAACCCACCGACAATTTCCGAAGGGCATATAAAATCGACACCTGATGATAAGGTTGCTGATAAGGCGTCAATTCCGCAACCGGTAACACAGGTGCCAGCTTTACCTCGACCAGGAAAACGCGAGAAGCTTGAAACCTACACGGTTGTCGTTAATCAGGTACCAATTCGTGAGCTGCTATTTTCTATGGCGAGAGACGCCAATCTAAATCTTGATATCGATAGTGATATCACAGGCAAGATCACGATGAACGCGATCGATCAAACCCTGCCAAAAATACTCGATCGTATCGAAGCTCAGGCCGCCATTAATTATTATCTTGAAGATGGGACACTAAAAGTAAGAGCAGATAAACCGTACCTGCATGTTTACAATATCGACTATTTGAATATTAGTCGTGCCAGCGGCGGTAACGTTAGCATTTCAACAGAGATCGGAGCGACAAGTTCAGGTGCACAAAATGCAGGTGGTGGCGGTAATAGTGGTGGCGGTGACAATAAAGCAAACTCCAAGATAGAAAATAAAAGCGTCAATGAATTCTGGGCCACGTTAACAGAAAATATCGGCGGCATACTCGATCAGGAGATAAAACCAGGGTCTGGCTCAAAAGCAGGCGGCAGCAATAATATTATTGTTAACCGCGAGAGTGGAATCATTGCGATACGGACAACCGGAAAAAAACATAAGTTGGTCAAAAAGTTTATTGATCAAGTTGTTGGTAGCGCGCAGCGTCAGGTATTGATCGAAGCAACCATCGCTGAAGTTCAGCTGAGTGATAATTATCAGGCAGGTATCGACTGGTCACTTATAAGTGAAACCAGTGGCGGTGTGGTAACCAAAGGTGGTGTACAGGATCTGATCGGTGGTAATTTAGGCGCCGCGCCTGTCTTCCAGTTGGCAACATCCGGCTCAATAAGTGGTAACCCGTTAAACATAACCTTAAAAGCACTAGAAACGTTTGGCGACGTTAAAGTGTTATCCAGTCCGAAGGTTATGACTTTAAATAACCAGACAGCGATATTAAAAGTTGTTGATAACGAAGTGTATTTTAATATTGACGTAAATGTTGTTCCAGGCAGCGTCACATCGAATTCGCTCACTACCGTTGATACCACAGTACAGACAGTGCCAGTCGGTATCGTAATGGCAGTAACACCATTTATCGATGCAGGTAACACGGTTACATTAAATATACGTCCAACGATTTCAAGAATAATTGCTTTTGTTGATGACCCTAACCCATTGCTTGCTGAGGCAGATGTGGTGAGTCAGATACCAGTGATACAGGTCCGCGAGATTGAGACCATGCTAAAAGTTGATGATAGCGAGACAGCGATTATCGGTGGTTTGATGCAGGACCAGATAAACAAAGAAAATAGTGGCGTCCCCTTTTTATCGAGTATCCCGCTGTTGGGTGCATTGTTTTCATACACTGAAGAAAAATATGTCAAATCTGAACTAGTAATTTTTATTCGTCCAGTCGTAATAGAGAATGCCAGCCTTGATGGCGATCTGGCTGATTATAAAAAATATTTGTTAGAGGACCTTCAGCAGGTAACATCAAAAAAACTTTCTGATCAATAAAGGTAGTTCAGGTAACGATCATGAGTTTATTACTAGATGCCTTAAAAAAAGCGGCTGACGACAAATTAAAAGCGTCACAGAACGATGTAGTAAATGGAAAACCTACGGCTGTTCCACTCACTGAAGATAATGCTTCTCGGGCAGGTTTGATTGCAGAAAATGTAGTATCGCTACCAGATGAAGCTGCAAGCTTCAGCGAATCATTTTCACAGGAAATTCCACAGCAAACTGACGCAGATGAGTCTGATGATAGTGAATCACTAACGCTTGAATCTATTGAGACGGCGCAAACTGAACCAGTACTAACATTAGATGAAGTTAAGGTTGAACAACTAGTAGAGACAAGTGAACAAAAGCTAGCCGTTAGTAAAAAGGCTGGTATTAATACGGTATCTGATGAAGCGCTTTCATTGCTGATACATAAAACAAACCGTGATGCGAAAAGCAGTAAGCGAGTTATTGTCATAAGCGTATTGCTCGCAAGTTTTGCCGTCCTGGTTTCCGGTGGTATTTATTATTATTTAGATGTGCAGACCGAGATCGCTTCACTAGAGCGAAAGCATCAGATCGCGATGCAGGCGATGCGTTCAAAAACCAGTGATGGAAACGTGGCTGAAAAGTCAGAAATAATACGCAGTTTTGCCAGTCAGACTGCGCCAGAAGACAGAGTGGCGCTGGCTAAAAAGCAAATAGCCAACAAAGAGTGGCCCAGCGAAAAGAACACACAGCGGAAGACGGAATCAAATGCTATCTCTAAGAAGCAAATATATACAGCCAAAGAAAACACGATCAAAAATAATAAATCCATGCTTTCGATACAGAGAACAAACACCTCAGATCCTTTAGGTGAAAAACTTGATGCTGCCTGGTTGGCGTATGAAAACGGTCAATATGATGAATCGGAAAGACAGTATCTGGAGGTCATGCGCCTGGAGAAAAATAACAGGGACGCATTGCTGGGTCTGGGCGCAATTGCCATCCATAATAAAGATGTTACGTCAGCAAGAAGATATTATCTCGCCCTGTTGAAACAGGATCCACGAGATCCGATGGCCACGGCGGCAATTGCAAGCCTGCATGATGGCGTAGCCTCAATCGAAACAGATGAAGAATATCTGCTGACTATGCTCGAGAGTAATACGCAGGATGCGCATTTAAATTTTGCGTTGGGAAATGTCTATGCGCAAAAGGGAGAATGGAAAGCCGCGCAAGACTCTTACTTTAATGCCTGGCAACAGGATAGTGAAAATGCAGATTATGTTTTTAACCTGGCCATCAGCATGGATCAGCTGGGTAAACAACAGCAGGCATTGAAGTTTTATAATGAGAGCTTACATAAGTCCATGAATAAACAGGTCAGCTTTTCACGTGAAGCTGTGCGACAACGTATTAAAACGTTGAGTGAGCAGTAGTCTAATGAATACGCCGACTTCCATCGATATAAAAGTTAAAATTGGTAAGCAGCTGCTGGAAAAAGGGCTGATATCAATAGACCAGCTAGAGATTGCTTTAACTGAGCAGAAAAAAAACGGGCGTTTGCTTGGCGAGGTCCTGGTTGGGTTGGGGTTTATTTCTGAATCAGTAATGCGTGACATGCTGAGTCAGGTGCTAGGTATTGCTAGTGTAGACCTTGAGAGTGTGGTGCCTGATAAATCGGCATTAGATCTTATAGAAAAAGAAATTGCCGAACGTTATACCATTGTCCCTGTCAGTTTTGAGGAAGATCGTCAGCGATTAAAAATCGCAATGAAAAATGCTTCGGACCTGATGATTCTTGATCGTGTGCATGCACTGGTTGGACGAAAAGTCGAACTGGTGCCTATGGTGGCAGGTGCCAGCGAGATAAAAAAAGCCATCGACCAGTTTTATGGTTATGAATTGTCGGTCGATGGCATCCTTCATGAAATCGAAACCGGTGAAATAGATTACCGCAGCTTAGATGCCACCGAAGATGAATATAGTCAGCCGCTGGTGCGACTGGTCGACGCTATTCTGGCGGATGCAGTTAAACGCGGAGCTTCTGATATTCACTTTGAACCTGAAGAAGGTTTTTTGCGCCTGCGATATCGTGTAGATGGTGTGTTAAGACAGATTCGCAGTCTGCATAAAGATTACTGGTCGGCTATCGTGGTCAGGTTAAAAGTAATGTGTACCATGAACATCGCTGAAACCAGGATTCCACAGGACGGGCGTTTGTGTTTGCAGGTACAGGGCTCTCGTGTTGATTTTCGTGTTTCTGCACAGCCGACAACACACGGTGAAAACATTGTATTACGTGTTCTTGATCGCGCAAAAGGAATTGTACCGATGGAGCAGCTAGGCGTTCATGACGATACCTTAAATGAACTGAAGATGATGATGGCCAGACCCGAAGGTATCATCCTGGTCACCGGCCCTACCGGTAGCGGCAAAACGACGACCTTATATTCACTATTAAATTATGTGAAGTCAGAACAGGTAAATATCATGACGCTGGAAGACCCGGTGGAGTATCCGATGGACATGATACGACAGACCTCGATCAACGAAGTCGCTCGAATGGATTTTGCCAATGGTATTCGTTCGATGATGCGGCAGGATCCGGATATCATCCTGGTCGGTGAAATTCGAGATGAAGATACGGCTGACATGGCATTCCGTGCAGCCATGACCGGTCACCAGGTACTATCAACCTTACACACAAATTCAGCCATCGGAACTTTCCCCCGGCTGCTGGATATCGGCGTGCTGCCGGATATTATGACGGGTAATATCATCGGCGTGATCAGTCAGCGGCTGGTCCGTTTATTGTGTCCGCATTGTAAAAAAGAAAAAACCCCAAGCGAAATCGAAAGTAAATTACTGGATCTGGAATTCGAAAATACGGGACACAAAATATTTGATGCAGACGGTTGCAGCCACTGTGACAACACAGGATATAAAGGCCGTGTGGCAATCATCGAAGCATTGCGTATTAATAATGAGCTGGATGAAGCGATCGCAAAACGCGCCACACTGGGTGAACTAAAAGCGGTAGCGAAACAGACTGGGTATAAAACACTGGCAGACGATGCGATCCGTTGCATCATGAACGGAAAAACGTCGCTGACCGAAGTATCACGTGTTATCGATTTAACACAGCGCCTGATGTGACAGTGTTAGGTAAAAGAAAATGCCTGATTATAAATTTAAAACAATAGATACTGCAGGAAAAATTCGCAGTGACACCATGGTTGCCAGTAATCCAATGGAGCTGGAGAAGCGCCTGAGCAATATGGGTTTTGATTTATTGAGTTTTAAAGAACAGAGCAAAGCGGCGAAAAGTGCTTTTCACAGCAAAAAGATAAGTCGACGGGAGCTGATCAATTTTACTTTTCATGTCGAGCAGTTAGTAAAATCAGGCGTACCCTTAATCGATAGTTTGAAGGACATCCGCGATAGCATCGAATATAGTCCTTTTACCGATGTCCTGCAGACTGTGATCGAAGATATCGAAGGTGGTAAAACTCTGTCACTGGCACTGGCAGAGCACCCGATTATTTTTGATAAAGTCTATGTGACATTGGTCAGAGTCGGTGAGGAAACTGGACTTCTGGCAGAAGTGTTAAAAGATCTGGCTGAAACCATACGTTGGCAGGATGAGCTGGTCTCGCAGACCAAAAAAATCATGATCTATCCGACGATCGTTTCGGTCATTGTATTGATGGTCGTCTCGTTTTTGATGATGTATCTGATGCCACAATTGTTACCGTTTATCAAAAATCTTGGTTCAGAAATTCCCTTGCATACAAAAATTCTGATGGATGTTTCAAATGTTTTCGTGAACTACTGGTATCTGATTTTTAGCACGCCATTTGTTATTTATTTCGGGCTAAAATTGGCTGTTAAAAATAATAGTAAGCTCAAATATTTTTTTGACGGTTTGAAATTAAGGATGTGGATATTTGGGCCATTGCTTACCAAGATCAAACTGGCTAGGTTTGCCAATTATTTTGCCATGATGTATAGCTCTGGCATTACCGTGCTAGATGCATTAAAGATATCAGAAGACATGGTGGATAATCTGGTGCTCGAAGATTCGATCAATAAGGCCCGTAATAGTATAGCTGAGGGCGTCATTATCAGTAAAAGTTTTGAAGCAGTGGGCGTATTCCCCTCGATGATTGTTCGCATGTTGAAGGTCGGTGAAGATACCGGTGCTATGGATGATGCATTATTGAACGTAAGTTATTTTTATAATCGCGAAGTAAAAGAGTCCATCGAAAAGATAGAGCCAACGATTTTGCCGGTGCTGACCATTGTTCTAGGTGGAATCATGATGTGGATAATGATGGCAGTGTTAGGACCTGTTTATGATGCTGTGGCAGGAGTGAAATAATAATGATAAAACGACTATTTTATTTTACCGGTTACCGCCTCAGTGTATTGCATTATCAGGGCAAAACATTAGTTGGTACAAGTTCATTCGAACCAACGGATACTGGCCTGGCTAAATTTCGTGACTATCTGTTGCAGACGCCCAATATCTCCAGTAAATTTTTGGTTGATGTAATAGAAGAGGATTTCAGAAAAGAAATAGTCCCACATGTTGGTGGCAGAGATAGAAAATCAGTCATCAATCGACTGGTCGATCGTTACTATAGATCTAGTCAGTACTATTGTTATAGCGAGGTCATTGGTAGAGAGAAGACTGGCCGAAAAGACGA
>CAJXZZ010000086.1 GCA_913065105.1 uncultured Gammaproteobacteria bacterium
GAGAGAGCGCGAGCCTACGCCGGGCTACAGCGTATTCACAAAAAAGCACTTCCAGCTATTGCCATAAAACACTTTTAAAATTTCTATAGTACTGAGTAAAGACTATACAGAGGATATGTCAAAAGACGACGGACAAACGGTAGGGAAAGTAATATTAAAACAGACGAACGGTTGTTTGAAATTTTTATAAATACTAAAAAATACTATTAAAATCAATTAGATAAAATCATCGCTTCACACAAACAATAACAAGTTCACGCAAGCCTCTAATTGTCGAAATAACTTACACATTGGTACAAAAATATTGCCTACCCTTAACCTAAAAGCATACTCTAGCAGTGGAATTAATGCGCCTCATCCCAGTTATCGCCAATACCGATATCAACCACCAGAGGTACTTTAAGTCTCGCCGCCTGCTCCATCTCTATCCTTAATAGATCGGCCACTGCTTCGACATCCTTCTCAAGCACTTCAACCACCAGTTCGTCGTGCACCTGCATAACAACTTTTGCCTCAACTTTGCTAGCCGCCAGGGCATGGTCAACTGCAATCATGGCTCGCTTGATAATATCTGCCGCGGTTCCCTGCATCGGTGCATTGATTGCGGTACGTTCGGCGTACTGCCTGCGCTGGCCATTTCTAGAATTTATCTCTGGCAGATATAAGCGCCGGCCAAACACGGTTTCGACATAACCCTGCTCATGTGCCTGCTCGCGGGTTTTATCCATGTAAACCTTTACCCCTGGATATCGCGCAAAATAAACATCGATATAATCCTGTGCTTCATAACGGCCAATATTTAACTGTTTTGCCAGGCCAAAAGCCGACATGCCATAAATCAGGCCAAAGTTGATGGCTTTAGCGGCCCGGCGCTGTTCGGTTTCTACCTCATCGAGCGGCACGCCGAAAACTTCAGCAGCTGTCGCACGATGCACATCAATCCCGTCCGAGAAGGCTTTAAGCAAACTCTCATCTTGCGATAGATGCGCCATGATACGCAGCTCGACCTGTGAGTAATCCGCCGCCAGCATCTTGTACCCTTTCGGCGCAACAAATGCCTGGCGAATCCGCCGACCCTCTTCACTACGGATGGGAATGTTTTGTAAATTAGGATCGGTCGAAGACAGTCTGCCGGTAGCAGCGACGGTCTGATTGTAGGAAGTATGTACCCGCCCGGTTGTTTCATTAACCTGCAACGGTAATTTATCGGTATAGGTCGATTTCAACTTACTTAAACTGCGATGCTCAAGTAACAATTTGGGCACAGCATGCTCTAGCGCCAGCT
Organism: uncultured Gammaproteobacteria bacterium; assembly: GCA_913065105.1. Lineage (GTDB taxonomy): Bacteria > Pseudomonadota > Gammaproteobacteria > SZUA-229 > SZUA-229. Next base: position 1,286 of record CAJXZZ010000086.1, read on the forward strand.
CCTGCAACACATCTTCCGCCGTCGAATACTGACCCGTTTTGGTTTTTTTTGATGGCGGTATACCAAGTTTTTCAAACAGGATCATGCCCAGCTGTTTGGGCGATGCCAGGTTAAAGGTTTCGCCAGCTAGTTCATAAACCTGCGATTCAACTTCTTTCATGCGCTCGGCCAGCTGTTTACTTTGTAAATTCAGCATGGCGACATCAACTTTCACGCCATTACTTTCGATCTTAAGTAATATATTTAGCAGAGGTAATTCAATTTCCTGATAAACGCTTTTAAGTGCCGGCTCTTTATCCAGGGCATCACTTAATTTTTGGTGAATCTGTAAGGTTATGTCTGCATCTTCGGCCGCATAAGGTCCGGCCTGCTCAAGGTCGACTTGATTGAAGGTCAGCTGCTTCACACCTTTGCCGGCAATATCTTCAAAATGGATGGTGCTGTGACCCAATAATCGTAACGCCATATCATCCATATTGTGACGCTTTGTGGAATCGAGCACATAAGATTCAAGCATGGTGTCTTCTGCAATACCGTTTAAGCTTATGCCATGATTAGCCAGTACATGCGCATCATATTTCAGGTTCTGACCAATCTTCTTTTTGTTTTCGTCTTCCAGCAGCGGTTTTAAAACACCCAGCACGTCCTGTTCGCTCAGTTGCTCAGGCGCATCCAGATAATCATGCGCAAATGGCACATAAGCCGCCTCTCCGGCTTCAATCGCAAACGAGACGCCAACCACTCGGGCTTTCATATAATCCAGACTGGTGGTTTCGGTATCAAAAGCAAATATCTCGGCTTTTTCCAGCTTGCCTAACCAGCGCTGGAAAGATTTTTTATCCAGCACGGTTTCATAGTTGCCGGCTAACTGCGCCTCTGCCACATGACCATCTATCTCTTCACTACCATCAGCAGACAAATTTGCCAGCCAGGTTTTAAATTCCAGCTCGCTATAGATCTGCTTGAGCTTGTCAGTCTGCGGCTCGCGCATAGCCAGATTATTGATGGCATGTTCCAGTTCGACATCACATTTAATGGTGGTGAGTTCACGTGATAATGGCAGCATATCCAGGTTTTCACGCAGACTTTCCCCCACTTTGCCTTTGATCTCATCGGCATGCGCGACCAGATTGTCCAGCGTTCCGTACTGTTTTAACCATTTTGCAGCGGTTTTCGGCCCAACTTTCGGCACACCCGGAATGTTATCGGCGGTATCGCCCATCAACGCCAGATAATCGATAATCGCACTCGGCGGCACGTCGAACTTTTTCATCACACCGGCTTCATCTAGCACCAAATTATTCATCGTGTTGATTAAGGTAACGTGTGGATTCACCAGTTGCGCTATATCTTTGTCGCCCGTTGAGATCAGGGTATCGATATTCTCTGCCGTTGCCTGTTTGGCGTAGGTACCGATGACATCGTCGGCTTCAACCTCGGGCACAACGATCAACGGAAAACCCAGTGCTTCCACTAATTCGTGCAACGGCGCGATCTGGCTCCTCAGATCATCCGGCATAGGTGGCCGATGAGCTTTGTATTCCTTATACAGATCATTACGAAAGGTTTTACCCTTGGCGTCAAAGATCACCGCGATATGCTCGGGTTTATATTCTGCAACCAGTTTATTGAGCATATTGATCACGCCATAGACCGCCCCGGTAGGCTGGCCTTTGCTGTTGGTTAAAGGCGGCAGGGCATGAAAGGCACGAAACAGGTAGGATGAACCATCAACGAGGATCAGCGGCGGTTTTTTATCAGACATTGGGCGTCAGCACTCAATTGATTGGTTATTTTAAAGCTCGTGATTATCGCAAACAGTGCGTTGCTTTAACAGCTGCTTTCGTGGCAATACAAGATGTATTTAGTAAATGCCGGTTATACGTTAAAATCACACGCATTATCTACCCTTTTAACTAAATTTAAGTCGCCGAATCATTTATGTCTGTTTACACCATCATTGAAGAGAATGAACTCAAAGCCTTTCTCTCAAATTACGACGTCGGCGAACTCGACAGTTTTCAAGGCATCAGTGATGGTATCGAAAATACCAATTACTTTGTAAACACCCGCAGTGGGCGTTTTGTATTAACCATTTTTGAGCAACACAGTTTTGAGGAAATGCAGTATTACCTCAACCTGATGCATCATCTGTCGGACCATCAAGTGCCTAGCGCGAATCCCGTGGCTGATAAACAGGGCCTGTATCTGAGCGAATTCAAGGGTAAACCCATCGCCCTGGTCGAACGCTTAAATGGTGGCAGCATTATAAAAACCACGGTTAATCACTGTCAGCAACTAGGCGAGGCTATGGGCAAGATGCACAGCGCCGGTTTGAGCTATGACGCGCACCAGAACAATCCTCGCGGTCCTGCATGGTGCCAGCAAACCGCGCACCAGGTTATGGACAAACTCTCTGAAGACGAACAGGCAGTCCTGGACCTGGAGATACACTTTCAAAAAGAAAAACGTCACGCGGATTTACCTCGCGGTGTTATTCATGCGGACCTGTTCCGCGATAATGCCTTGTGGGACGACGAGACTTTTAGTGGCATCATCGATTTTTATTATTCCTGTGATGATGTTTTACTGTACGACCTCGCCGTTACCGCAAATGACTGGTGTACAAACGACGATTTTAGTTTGAACAAAGATAAAGTTTTCGCACTGCTTACATCTTACAACAAGTTCCGGCCGCTAACCGATCATGAGCAGGAATACTGGCCGGCCATGTTACGTGCCGGCGCTCTGCGCTTCTGGTTATCTCGTTTATACGACAAACATTTTCCTCGCGATGGTGAACTGGTACACACTAAAAACCCTGACGAATTCAGATCGATTCTGGCTGATCGCATCAAACACAGTGATAACTATTTTGATTACTGGATCTAATTCAACCGTTGTCCGAAGCAACCGTGCTGAATAAACTTTTAGTCTCGACCGAAGCCTTTATTGACTGGAGCGGCCGCACCGTTTCCTGGTTAAATCTGCTGCTGGTATTAGTTACTTTTATCGTCGTCGTAATGCGCTATGTTTTTGATAGCGGCTCTATCGCACTTCAGGAAACCAGCAGCTACTTACACGCATCCATCTTTCTCGTCGGCATGGCATATACCATGCAACAGGACGCACATGTACGCGTCGACATTTTTTATGCTCGATGCTCTAAACAGACAAAAGCATGGATCGATCTATTCGGCGCTGTATTTTTATTATTACCATTCATGTTGTTTATCACCTGGATCAGCTGGCAATACATCGTCGACAGCTGGTCGGTATTAGAAGGCTCGAGAGAGGCCGGCGGTCTACCCGGCGTTTTTCTATTAAAAAGTTTAATCCTGGCAATGACCTGCCTGCTAAGCCTGCAGGCATTCACACAGATCGCACGTAATATCATCACCGTGCTTAACGTAGATACAGGCGACAACTGATGGAATACATGTCACTCTATCTTTTTGCTGCGGTTTTTATTTTATTGTTAAGCGGTTACCCCGTGGCGTTTACTCTAGCCGGCACGGCATTAATGTTCACCGTTATCGGTCAAATGACCGGCACGTTTGACCCGGCCTTTTTAGAAGCGTTACCTAATCGTTTGTACGGCATCATCGGTAATCAGATCTTAATGGCGGTACCGCTTTTTGTTTTTATGGGCGTGATGCTGGAACGCTCAAAAATTGCTGACGAGCTGTTAACCACCATGTCACGATTGTTCGGCAACTTACGCGGCGGTCTTGCTATATCCGTTGTCCTGGTCGGCATGTTGTTAGCCGCAAGTACCGGCATCGTTGGCGCCACGGTGGTTACCATGGGGCTGTTATCTTTACCCACCATGTTAAAACATGGTTATGACCCAAAAATTTCAACCGGCTTAATCTGCGCCTCAGGTACTTTAGGTCAGATCATTCCACCATCCATCGTACTGGTTCTGCTCGGTGACGTATTATCCAATGCCTACCAGCAGGCACAACTTGATATGGGAATATTTTCACCAGAAACGATCTCTGTTGGTGATTTATTTATCGGTGCATTAATTCCTGGTCTATTACTCGTCACTCTATATATCATTTATATCGTTGGAGTAGCCCTGTTTAATAAAGAGGCCATGCCCGCCGCTGCTGAACTCAACGAATCCTATGACTCACATCTGTTACACGATGTTTTTAAAAGTTTAATCCCACCATTATTTTTAATATTTGCCGTGCTCGGCTCAATCATTGCTGGCCTGGCCACTCCCACCGAAGCTGCGTCGATCGGCGCTGTTGGCGCAATGCTTCTCGCACTGTCGAAAAACACTCTAACACTTGAGACCATGCGGGAAGTTGTACGCAGTACAACTCGCGTTAGCTGCATGGTATTTATGATATTGATCGGCGCCTCATTATTTTCATTAGTGTTTCGCGGTTTTGCAGGCGATGAACTCATCCAGGCATTTCTCGGTGATTTAGATGGCGGCAAATACCACGCTTTATTTATCGTTATGCTGGTCATGTTCCTGTTAGGTTTTGTGCTTGATTTTATCGAGATCACTTTTGTCATCGTACCCATCGTTGGGCCGATATTACTCGCCATGGGCATTGATCCCGTGTGGCTTGGAATACTGATTGCCATCAACTTGCAAACCTCTTTTCTTACCCCGCCGTTTGGTTTTGCTTTATTTTATCTACGCGGCGTTGCCCCTGCAGAGATTAAAACCACACAGATCTATCGGGGCGTAATACCCTTCATCGTCATACAGCTTATCGCTATGGCGATGATCGCTTATTGGCCCAATCTGGCTACCTGGTTACCCACGCAGCTTTCTTGATCAAAACTATTGAACACGGCCGCTTGATATCAATAACAACAAAGCGTAAAAAGAGAAGCGGTTTATAGCTACAACAACAGAATACAACGGGCCTGTCACATGTCAGTAAACAAACTATATTTTGCACAACATGGTTTAGCTATCGATAAAACAGACAACCCTGAGCGTCCATTATCCACTGCCGGCATCGAACAGACTGAAGCGATCGCCAGACACCTTCAACGATCAGCTATCCCCATCTCGCAGATTTTTCACAGCGGCAAACTTCGCGCATTACAGACGGCAGAAATTATTGCTTCAGTCTGTAATATTAAATCAGTGTCAGCGATTGATTATCTGTCACCTGATGCTGACGTGACGCTTATCGCTGAAAACTTAACTTTCAACAATGCCCTTTATATAGGACATCTGCCGCACCTGGAAAAACTTATTACCTACCTGGTAACCAGCAGGCAAAACGAAGCCATTATCAAATTTCACAACAGTGGCATTGCCTGCCTGGAATATGAAAACAAGCATTACCATCTAAAGTGGTACGTCTCTCCTGACGAACTATCGTGATAAGCAGCACCCTGTTGTTCGGACATAAAAAATCCCGCCAGACGGCGACTTTTAAATATCGAGGCCATGTGATAGATTTGCGCATGATCACTACAGCACATCCTTCATGAATCTGCCTTCGCCTATACATTACCTCGCACAGAAACTACTTTACCTGTGGATTAAGACGGAAGTTATTCTAGACACCGATACTACGTCAAAAAATCAGGATACGATTACTGTTTATGTTCTGACCTCACGCTCATGGACTGATCTGCTTGTTCTTGAGCATGAATGTAAGTCACTGAATATCGTCAAACCACATTCCCGCATAAAACATCCGTCACTAAATAAGTGGCATCACGTTTATACCGTTGCACACTCGCAACCACTTAAAGCCTGGTTACAGCAAAAAACCAAACGCTCAACCATGTTAAGCGGAATATTTCAGGCATTAGTAGACGACCCTGCGCTTGATGTACATTTTATTCCTGTCGTCGTTTTTTGGGGTCGGCCAGTGCTAAAACAAAAACACTGGCTGCGTGTTTTATTTTCCGAAACCTGGGGTTTTGCCGGTCGTACTCGCCGATTCTTTACCATTTTATTTAATGGCAAAAACACCCTGATTCAATTTTCACCGACTATTTCTTTTCGTGAGCTAATCAACAATCACCCACAACAGGACGACGCTGTTGATCACTTACAATTAACACTAGCTGACCGACTTATAGATATTAAAACAGCGACCCTGGGGCCAGACATCTCACACCGCAGCACCCTGGTGAGAGCATTATTAGAAAACAAGGCGATTTCAAAAGCGATAAAACAACGCAGCAAAAAGGATAACATTTCAGAATATAAAGCGACAAAAATTGCAAACAATTATCTGAATGAAATTGTCGCTGATCGCAGTTATATAACCATTCAGATATTACAGCGGATTTTAACTTCTTTCTGGAATAAATTTTATTCTGGCATCGACGTTCATTTTAGTTCTCAACTTAAACAGCTCGCATTATCACATGAACTGATTTATGTGCCCTGCCATAGAAGCCACATTGATTATTTATTGCTTTCGTATGTGATACACAATGAAGGTTTAGCTATCCCCTACATCGCCGCAGGAAAAAATTTAAATATGCCACTGATAGGCCCGGTATTAAGAAATGCAGGCGCCTTTTTTATTCGCAGAAGTTTCAAAGGTAATGAGCTTTATTCTACCGTCATGTTTGAATATCTAGCCTCACAACTTTCATCTGGTATGCCGATAGAGTATTTTGTTGAAGGTGGCCGCAGCAGAACCGGTCGATTGCTACAGCCAAAGCCCGGCATGCTGGCGATGAGCATTCGTGCTTTCTTAAAATATCAGCAGAAACCTGTCGCCTTTATTCCTGTTTATATCGGTTATGAAAAAATGATCGAAAGCAAATCATATCTCGCTGAACTAAAAGGCGATGATAAAAAGTCAGAGACTCTACTTAGCTCAGCACGTTCTATTTTAAATATTCGCGGATTTTACGGTCGTGTTACTACTAATTTTGGCCAACCCGTTTTATTGAACGATATGCTGGAGGAACAAAACCCAAACTGGCGATCTCAGGCATACGATGACCTACAACGACCTGACTGGTTACGGCCAGCCGTTGAACACACTTCCCGACAGATAATGCAGCATATTAATGGATGCTGTGCAGTTAATGCAGTCAATTTAATATCAACGGCATTACTTGCTGCACCTAACCAGACAATGGATGAAGGTGAATTGATACAGACACTGAACTTTTATATCAACTTAATAAAACATATCCATTACTCCGACTATATTACATTGACACAACACAAAGCGATCCAACAGATACATCACGCAGAAGCCCTTGGCATGGTACGTCGGCGAAAACATGAAATGGGCGATTTTATTTATCTGGATAACGCGCACGCAGTGCTACTAACCTACTATAGAAACAACATCATCCATCTTCTAGTAATGCCGTCTCTAATTGCCTGTTGTTTCATTAATGCAGCCACGCTCGATCGTGAAAATATTATCCGCTATATAAAAATTGCTTACCCATTTTTAAAGTCTGAATTATTTTTACCCTGGTCCTCAGTCGAACTGGAAACAGTCATTGACTCATTATTAAAACACCTGGTCGCTGATGACATGCTTGTTTATAATAAAGACACTGAATCTTACAGCAAGCCACGCATAGGCACCGAAAATAGCGCACAACTTTCTAGCCTCGCGCAAGTCATTTCACCTGTGCTTGAACTCTACTACATGATATTTGCATTACTTGCAGAACACGGCTCTAACAACTTATCACGTGATAGACTTGAGGAATTATGCTACTTAATGGCGCAGCGGCTTTCACTAATGTATGAAATTAACTCCCCTGACTTTTTTGATAAAAAATTAATCGCTAATTTCATTAACTCATTAATTAAGTTAGATTATGTCAGCATTAATGATTCTGATAAATTAGATATAAGTGACTTTGCGGTGCATGAAGGTCGATACGCACGCCGCATGTTAGATAAAAACATGCAGCATCATATATTACAGATGCTGCGAACAACGACTCAAATGCCCTAATCAGCCCCTCACATAACATGATCAAACAACAATTATCTTCTTTTCTTTTTCGACTACAAACTTTTTATAGGAGCAAGCTATGGAGAGGTCGTCTTATACTTGCACTAACTATCTTCGTCGTACTAATCAGTATCGTCCGTATCACGCTACCACACACAATAATCTATAGTGCAACCTCATGGTTAAAACAACAGGGTATTGAGTCCACTATCGAGTCTATAAATATTGATATCATCAACGGTTCATTTTCAATTGTAAATGCTACTGGCAGTGAGAACGGCAGCCCATTATTTAACGTGGGACTGATAGACATACATTGGCGCTGGACGCCGTTATCAAAAAAAACCATCGTCGTCAGTAAAGTTGTGCTTGATCATTTCAACGTTAGTATAAAAAAATACGGCGATAAAATTATCGTCGGTGGCGTACAGATTCCACTCGGTAGCCAGGCAACGGAAGTTTCTGTCAACAATGATACTGACGAAAACGCTAAACCCTGGGCGGCATCTCTGGGTGAGGTTGTTTTTACCAATCTGAACATTTGTTATCTGCAACACACAACCTCACATGACGCAGCTAACCTCGAATCTAAATACCTCGATTATTGTGTCAACCTTGATGAGATGACCTGGGGTGGCACCATCAGTTATGCAACTGATGCTGAACTTCTAAAGACGGATGATCTGGCATTATCTTCGACCGGCAACTTCGCGCTTAATGGCTTGACCGTTACCGACAACAAAGTCGGCAGCAACTTACTAGTCTCGGCGTCAAACACATTAAACAACGTTGTGATCTCTGGCTTAAGAAATATCCATATAGATAACCTGTCAATGACCGACCTCTCTGCCCTACAACGCGATGATGTAAAACATAAAGATGCAGTTCGTTTTCATCAGATCGATGTTAGCGATATCAACCTTGCTGACCTTAATGTACTTTCAGTCAACGACATCAAGATAAGCGAGCCGGGCCTTTATCTGGTGAAAAATGATGAACACAGCTGGGAATATCAACAATGGTTGCCCCAGACAGTTGCTCCCAGTTCTCCTGCGGAAAATACCGCTACTAGCTCGTCCAGTAAGACGACGTCACCATTTCGGGTATCTATAAACAATATAAATATAAAAAACATTGATAGCTGTTATCTAGAAAAAGAGAGCGCGCTTTATTATTGTTTTGTTTTTGATGAACTGGACTGGGACGGCAAGATAAAGTATGACACCCTACCGGCACCTTCAGGCGCTATAAACCTGACTGCTAGCGGCGACCTGACGCTGACCAACCCAAATATTCATAATGAAAGCATTGATCGTACGCTGATTGATTTCTCCTCATTGGCACTAACAAATATAAATCTTACTGAGCTAAATGCTATAACTCTGGACTCATTAAAACTAGCGCGCTTCACCGCCCTGCAACGCAGCGAAAAGAAAGACGACAATACCGTCTCGTTTGAAACCCTGGCAATTAACAATGTTAACTATTCCAAAAATAAAATCGCCATCGACACTATCAAGCTTGATGGTCTGTCAGACACCATTTCTAAAAATCCGGACGGTACCTGGGAGCATAACAAATGGTTTGCCAATACTAACACCACAGAAACAGACACGACCAGCAAACAGGGCGCTGACAAAAAACAAGATTTTATTATTTCTCTAAAAAAACTACTCGTCTCTTCAGACAAAAAATCACTATTTATAGACAACAGCACAAAACCTGCAATGCAGGGAGGCTTACAAGCGCTATCACTTGATGTCAGAAACCTTGACTCGACCAAGCCTGACATAGATAGCCCGATAAGCCTATCAGCTACTACAACACGCCATGCCACCATTAAAATTGATGGCACTGCCAGACCGCTTGCTAAAAAAGTTTCTTTTACCCTTGATGGAAAATTAAAAGGTTTCGATTTGCGAAGCGCTTCACCTGCTACCACTAAGGCGATTGGCCATATCATCAAAAGTGGTCAACTGGACGCTGACTTAACATTGCACGCTACCGAAGGTGAGCTCGACAGTAATATAGCCCTGTCACTTTATCAATTTCATATCAAAGCCAAGAGTAAAGCTGACGCAGAAAAGCTAAACGCATCAATTGGCATGCCATTAAATCAAACCCTGGTTTTATTACGTAATAAAGACGATAGCATTCATCTCGATATCCCCATCACTGGCGATATCAACAACCCGAACTTCAATCCTATGGATGCAATTGTTGTAGCCACTACCAAAGCAGCAACCGTTACATTAATTACCTTCTATACACCTTATGGTCTCATCTATGCAGGTGGTAACGTTCTGTTTGATATAGCCACAGCGATGAATTTTGACCCGATAGAATTTGAAGCTGGTTCAGCAGAAATACATGGCGATAACACACAAAAACTGGAAAATCTTACCAAGCTACTTACTGAAAAGCCGGGCATTCACCTTACCTTATGTGGCGTAACCAATCATCAGGATGCCCTGACACTTTTTCCTGAACTAAAAAAACAGAAACCTGATGCAGCTAAAGCAGAAATAGTCTTATCAGAAGAGCAGCTCGCCGTGCTCGAAAAACTCGCCAGGGACAGGCAGATAAACGCTAAAAATTCTTTAATCAAAGAAGGCAATATAGCGCATGACCGTTTGATATTATGCGCGCCTGAGCACAAAACCGACAAAGATGCGGTTGCAGGTGTAGAGATAAATATTTAATTCACAGGACAATCAGCCGCTTGCATGTATCGCCAGTTTCAACCCTGTGTTTAACCGGCTATTCAAATTTCTTTTTCCGTATAGCTTTTCTTTTTCTTGATGACACCAGGATCTTGCACCTCTCTTCGTCACCGGCATCACCCCAACGTATGATCTCTTCAACCGTACGACCGCAGCCGATGCATACGTCCTGTCTATCCAGACAACAGTTTCTAACGCAGGGAGATGATACAGGCATTAAATTTAACGTACATTATAATAAATCTTTTCTGAAATCTCATGCCAGGCAGAAACCTGCTTGTA
>CAJXZZ010000087.1 GCA_913065105.1 uncultured Gammaproteobacteria bacterium
ATTACAAATCTGAAGATTGATGTCGGGCATTTTGCCAGTGTCGGCGCACCATTGATGACGTTTATCGAAGTGGATAACGTCTGGATAAAAGCCAATCTTCGCGAGAACAGTATTGCCAATGTAGCGACTGGAACACCCGTCGATTTCATTCTTGATTCAGCACCTGGCAGAGTTTTTCAGGGCAAGGTAAGCAGTATGGGATTTGCAGTGAGTCACGAAAAAGGCGGTGCCATAGGTGATCTTGAAACCATCGAAAGTAGTGCCGGCTGGTTGCGTGATGCGCAACGTTTCCCGGTTTATGTGACCTTTGATGTTGAGAGTACGAAAGGTTTGCTTCGCTTAGGCGGGCAGGCGGATGTACAGTTTTATTCTACTGAGAACTGGTTGATCAATTCGATGGGCTGGATCTGGATTCGGCTGTTGAGTTTGTTTTCGTATGTGTATTAAAGAAAGTTGGCAGTCGTCAGTAGGCAGTTTGCAGTAAAAGCTAAAACGATCAACGATTGCCGATATTTCAGGATTACGATGATTATATTTTTATTTCCAACTGTTAACTGATGACTGCCAACTTCTTAAAGCTAACAAACCCGCAACAAATTCGAGCACTGCGTTACGCCGTTGGCGTAACCATCGCCGCCGCACTGGCATTTGGCATCGCCTGGCCATTGTCATTTCTGTTTCCAGTATTGTCAGCTGTTTTTCTTGCCATGCCTCTACCCAAACTGACCTTGTTTCAGGGGCTGCGTAACATGCGTGACAGCCTGTTTGCTTTTGTTGTGGGTTATATCTTTACCCTGTTTATCTTACCGTTCCCGGTGATATATGTACCGCTGCTTGGCCTGGCTTTATTTCATACTTATTATCATCTGAATCGTGGTGGATCTTTCTGGCTGGTACTGATGTTGCTAGTCTGCCTGTTACTTATGCCTATGTTGGCAGGGTTGCATGAAGGTCTGGCTATCGGTGTGGTATCAGGGATAGTTGGTTCGAGCTGGTTGACGCTCGCTCTGTTGTGGCTGGCACATTATATTGTCCCTGATCCTGTCGATACGCCGGCATTGCCAGTACCTCCCGGTGTTCATCAAGGATTTTCAGTCGTTGCTGCAGAAGCCGCATTAAAAAGTACCATCGTCGTACTACCGATTGCGATTTTATTTATCGCTAATAACTGGACCAGCCAGATATTGGTGATGGTCTTCGCTGCAATTTTTACGCTGTCACCGAATCTGAACAAAGGTATAGAAGCTGGAAGCAACTCGATCAAGTCGACACTGATCGGCGGCGGTGTCGCTTTTTTTGTTTACTGGGCGCTGGTTGCCGTACCGGAATACCATTTTCTGGTTCTGCTCATGTTTTTCACCAGTCTTGGTTTTGGTGTAGCGATAAATTCTGCTCGGCCGCTAGCAAAATATCTGCCTTCGGCAATGGTGGCAATGATCATTTTAGTTAACAGCAGTCTGGCAGAAGGTTCACATTTCTCTGAAGCTTTTATTCTGCGGATTCTTTTTATCTCGCTGGCTGCTATATATGTGGTGGTATCACTGCGTGTGCTGGGCGCTTTCTGGCCTAAAGAGAAAGTTGACAGCTTGCAGTCATCAGTAGGCAGTGAATAGCAAAAAATTATCTTATAATGACTGCCAACTCCAGCTGCCAACTATATTTCCATATGTTAAAACTTTTCATAATTATAAATTTCATCTTACTAACAGGTTGTTCAACCTCGCCGCCAAAAAATATAAATAATATCTGCGATATCTTTGAAGAGAAAGATGACTGGTACGACGATTCTAAAGATAGTTTTGAGCGTTGGGGTGTGCCGATACAGGTGCAGATGGCCATCATTCATCAGGAGTCTAGTTTTAAATACGACGCTAAAACGGAGATGGAGTACTTTTTGTGGATTATTCCGATCGGCCGTAAATCTTCAGCTTATGGTTATGCACAGGTAAAAGATGGCACCTGGGACTGGTATATTAAATCAACACATAACTGGGGTGCTGATCGTGACGATTTTGACGATGCAGTAGATTTTATCGGCTGGTATGGGAAATACACCTACGATAAATTAAAAGTGTCTAAATGGGACGCAAAAAATCAGTATCTTGCTTACCATGAAGGCCATGGCGGTTATAAGCGTAAAACATACAACAACAAACCGTGGTTGATCAAAGTGGCAGATAAGGTAGATAAAAATGCCAGAAAATATGGCGCACAGCTGAAAACCTGTGAAGATGAATTAAATTCAAGCTGGTGGTTCTGGTAGTGAAATCTACCCCAGGTATTTCTCGCGAACAACGAATATCTAACGAAGGCCTGGAGCGGCTTGAAAAGCACCTGCAGCGTGGCATGAAAATTAGTTCGCCAGTATTACAGCAATGGATAAGACGCTATGGCGAGGATGCACGTGTCTTATTAAAAGATTACGGATATGAGATCAATGACTAATATATTGAGATATATCAAACTTTCCTGATTTACATTTAAGCTATTATCTAGTTTATTGTTTTTACAGGAACCGATGGTGACAAAACAAGTAACATTAGATCAGGCATGGAGCGGTGGCAACATTGATTGCCTTAGCTGCTCGATACGCAGTTCTGCACTACTCAGTGGCTTGACAGAACAGGATTTCGAGCAAATGCACGAACCTGTCGAACAACTTGATATGCAGCCCGGTGAAGTGCTCTATAAGGTTGGCGATCCTGGTCGCCATCTTTTTACTTTACGTAGTGGACTAATAAAACTTGTTCAGTATCTACCGGATGGTACACCGCGAATCGTTCGTTTGATGCGTAGCAGCGATACGATTGGCTTAGAAATATTGGTGGCTGAACAGTATGAACATGAAGCGGTCGTATTGCGAGCAACCGGACTGTGTCGATACCCTAAAGAAGCAGTTAGCCGTTTCAACCAGACGAACCCAGTGTTTCATAAAGACTTGATGCTGCGCTGGCAAAAAGCATTGTCTGATGCCGATACATGGTTAACACAGCTATCGACCGGACCGGCCAAAAAGCGTATGGCCAATTTGTTACTGCGTCTGAAAGAAGAAAATTCTACTGATTGCTTCTTATTCAGCCGTGAGGACATCGGCTCGATATTAAGTATTACCATCGAAACAGCCAGCCGAACTATTTCTGAATTTAAACGCACGGGTCTAATGAAAGAAATCAGACATAATCATTATGCTCTGGATGTCGAAGGATTAACCCGGCTCATCGAAAGCTAATTCTGTAGTAATAATTTTCTTGTAAAAACCCTTTTTTTAAGTCACTTCTGTTCTATTGGCCAACAAGACCCACGGCTAAAAGTTATATTGCGGGAATGACATATATCAATGTCTATATTAGTAAATTCTTATATAATCTGGAAACTTATAAGCTCAGCAGGATAGAGATATGTCTATTTCAAATAACTTTCTTAAACATCAACTTATTTTTGTCAGCTTGATGCTGGTCACGTCAGTAGTTTTGGCAGATGATGAATTAAACCAGCGCGAACAGGCTGCACAGCAGGTGGCACAACAGTTTGTGAAGCAGCTCGGCAGTCACCTTAAAAATGAAATGAAAACGAATGGACCGGTGTCGGCAATTAAAGTCTGCAAAGATGTTGCGCCAGAAATTGCCAGTCAGCTTTCTATCGAAAATGGCTGGAGTGTCTCGCGAGTAACAACAAAAGTACGTAATCCACTATTAGGTATGCCTGATCAGTGGGAGCGGGCAACGTTGGCTGATTTTGAAGCACAGGCTGCCAAAGGTGAGGAGTATTCGACCATGAATAAAACCGCCGTGGTAGATGAAGATGGGCTGTTCTATTTTCGATATATGAAACCACTGGTGATAGCACCTGTATGCCTGAGCTGTCATGGCAGTGATGATCAGATACCTACTGCGGTGAAGACCGAGCTGGAGAATGCCTATCCTTTTGATAAGGCGAAAGGTTATAAAGCGGGTGAGTTGCGTGGAGCGATAAGTATTAAACAGCCAATGGATATCCCTCTGCGTAAAAAGTTTTAGTTCGCCGCTATTAATTCTGGATAAGGGAAACTTATGAATTCAGCAGAAAGTATCTATCTTATGGCTGAACCGGGCGTAATGGCCGATCATCTGCGTAACAAGGGTGATAACGTGCAACCCGGTCAGCAGTGTATGGCAACCAATACTGGCTGCAATACCAATGTGAATCTGCGTGATGGCGATTGAACTAACCTTAGTCGCAGCCTTTATGATTGGTCTGCTGGGATCAACACATTGTATTGGCATGTGCGGCGGTATCGTTGGCGCATTAACCATGGGGCTGCCAGAATCAACGCGCCGCTCACCACTTAAATTACTACCGTATTTGCTCACCTATAACGGTGGGCGTTTACTGAGTTATGCACTGGCCGGTTTACTGGTGGGGTTGCTTACTAATACGGTAAGTGGTTTTTTCCAGATCGGTAGTTTTCCAATAGGTGGTTTCGTTGGTGGTTTGTTCATGGTGGCACTGGGCATCTATATCGGTGGCTGGTTACAGACTATGGCACCACTGGAACGCCTGGGCGGTCATCTCTGGAAACGAATAGAACCCTTTGGTCGCCGTTTTATGCCGGTTAAATCACCTTCGCAGGCACTTGCTCTGGGGTTTTTCTGGGGCTGGCTACCTTGTGGGCTGGTCTATAGCACACTGGCCTGGGCCTCGACTGCGGGAAATGCCGTCGACAGTGCGATGTTGATGCTGGCCTTTGGTGCCGGTACATTGCCAATGTTATTGGCGATGGGAAGTTTTGCTGAGCGACTGCAATATTTTACACGTCATAAATGGACACGATATGTTGCGGGTATTCTGTTGATCGCGTTTGGTGCGATGATTCTGAGCAAAGCGCTGGGTGGCGGCCATCACCATATGCAGCATGATATGAACAATGAAGAGCCTGTGTTACAGCAGGCAATAGAGTCTCCTTAAGCCAGCTGACTGGCCAGATACAGTTTAATCGCATATTTGGCCACAAACCCAAAAATGCCCAGTCCCAGACCAGCAAATAAAATCATCATGCCATAGCGACCGGCTTTAGATTCTTCCGCCAGCTTATAAACAATGAACAACATATAGCCGATGCCAAAGGTAAGTCCGATGGTCAATGAGATCTCGGTGAATTCTTTTTCAGTCATGATGAGGCAGCGGATTAATCTAAACAGTTGAATATTATACTTTTCTTATATTGTGTTTAATATAATCAATTTGGTATAGTTGTATGCAGGTCATTGCTCTGTCGTCGATTGTCGTTAGTCATAACCTTAAAGATCAGAAACTGCCGACCAACAACGAATGACGTAAAAATACAATGGATCCCATTTCACAAGCCAGCCTTGGCGCCAGTCTTTCTCAGTCATTTGCCAACGATAAATCGAAACAGGTCAGCGCCATGGTTATCGGTGCGCTTGCAGGTATGGCGCCTGATCTTGATATATTTATTCGCTCGGCAGCTGACCCGATACTGTTTTTAGAGTTTCATCGGCAGTTCACGCATTCGCTGATCTTTATCCCGTTTGGCGCCCTGTTATGTACCCTGGTCTTTTATCCGCTGATGCATTCACGGTGGATACAGAATAAAAAATGGCATGCATCGAAGCTGTCATTCGCTCAGATCTACCTGTTCTCATTCCTGGGTTACGCTACCCATGGTCTGCTGGATGCCTGCACCTCATATGGAACACAGCTGTTCTGGCCATTTTCTACCGAACGTTTTGCCTGGAACATCGTTTCGATCATTGACCCGTTGTTTACCTTGCCAGTTATCTTTTTTGTTTCGCTGGCAGCGTACCGTAAGAACGTCCGTTATGCTCGGATCGGTTTTGCTTACGCGATTTTGTATTTAAGTTTGGGAGTGGTGCAATACCAGCGGGCAGAGCAGGCAGTACAGGCACTGGCGCAACAGCGCGGCCATCAGGTAGAACGTGTGCATCTAAAACCCAGCTTTGCCAATCGCCACGTGTGGAAGATGATCTATGAATATGATGGCCGTTATTATGTGGATGCGGTCAAACTGTTATGGAACACCAGATACATCGTCGGCACATCGATTCAGAAACTTGATGTTACGCAGGACTTTCCCTGGCTGCCGGATGATAGTCAGCAGGCAAAAGATATCGAACGTTTCCGCTGGTTCTCAGATGGTTTTCTGGCGGTGAGCACTAGAAACCCGAACATGATCATGGATGTGCGTTATTCCTTTTTACCCAATAAGATCGATCCGATGTGGGGGGTTGAGGTTAGTAAACAGCAGATCAATGAGGGTAATCTTGATGCATATGCTGATTATCAGATGATAAGAAATCTGGATGAGAATACCGGGAAGATCTATTTTGAGATGCTATTTAATTAGCCTTGTGTATTAACTGTTTAAGAAAATCGGTATATAGAAGTTTATCCCATTCGCGTCCGCCTATAGCCTGATATTTTACTTCACCCTCTGGATTGATCAGGAACGTCGTTGGTAAACCCCGTGGTTTCCATGCTTCTGTCACCAGGCCATCGACATCCATTAAACTGTTTAGCTTAATATCAATCGCACTTAAAAACTCAAAGATAGTATCTTCGTCTTCAGCGGTATTGATCATCACGACCTGAAATTTTTCATCTTTCATAACGTCAGATAATTTTTGTATCATGGGCATTTCTTCTTTACACGGTCCGCACCAGCTGGCCCAGAAGTGCAGGAATATCCAATGGCCTTTTGATTTATTTAACTCAAACGCTTCGCCATCAATATCGTTTAAGGTGAAATTTTGTGCAGCACCAATATCATAGTGTCGAATGCCAAACGGTACTTTTATATCGCTAGCAGTCTCGTTGGCCATGGCTGATTCTGAAATACAGAATGTAAGTACGACGATGAATAGTTTGAATACCTTCGCTGAGCTTCTCATTGTGTGTCTCATTGCGGATTCTCGGCACAAAAAAGTTTATCGATGGTGATAGAGATTTTTTCACCCTGTTTGTTTTCACCGGTAGCAAATGTTGCCGTGACTGAAATGGGCTCTTTAGTAAACGGTAAAACGATGTTGCCGCCTTCGTGTTCGCCGGGCAGGTAATCGAGTGTTTCCGGAATTAAGGTCCAGCGAAAAGTGGACTGTTTGCTTAAAGGGATATTCATCTCTTGCCAGCGTTTTTTCCAGTAGTCGCGGTGTTCTCGTTTTATGGGTTTGCCTGCGGAAGAAAAAGTCCAGGTGGATAAGTCTAACCAGATCTTATCATCGCTGTTATTTTGAATGCCAACGGTAATAAAACATTGTTGTTTGAGAACATCCAGCATTGCTTTCGGAAAACCGCGTGCCTCATAAAATGAAACCATCTGATCTGGCGTTCGAGCCATAAATTTCATTTCGAGTTCAGCGGTTTTAACCGCAACAGGCTGTACTATCTGTGCGCTAGCAAGCAGTATCAGGGCAAAATTAATCATCATTTACTCTATATAGTTATTTAGCTAAAGCTTGCTACATCCGCATCATCAATGCCAAGATAAAGCTTTATGTAAGAGTAGATTAGCATGGTCGCAGAGTTGTTGAATAATATCTGGCTGGTATTTCTCGATACCGCTTTCTGGTTGTTAATCGGCCTGCTGGCTGCGGGTATTATTAAATCATTTATTTCTGAGGGAACCATGCAACGCTGGGTCGGTGGGCGTGGTATCGGTGCGATATTACGCGCAGCATTGTTTGGTGCACCGTTGCCACTCTGTTCCTGTGGTGTGCTGCCGGCAGCTATCGGACTACGGCGTGCTGGCGCTTCGAAAGAAGCCACCGTTTCATTTTTAATCTCAACACCAGAGACCAGTATCGATTCGGTAGCGGTTACATACGCTTTAATGGGGCCGGTGATGGCAATCTTTCGCCCGGTCGCCGCGTTGGTCAATGCGGTAGGCACAGGACTGCTAACCACACTGATCGCCGATGAATCAGTACCCGATAAGACCGAGGCAGCGGTTACCGAAAATTGCTGTGCATCCAAAGAAAAAGCGAAGGTTGCGCCGATAGAGTCATCATGTTGTGCATCGCAGCCCGAAAAAGCTGAAACATCCTGCTGTTCTGAAAAACAAGAAGTTAAACATGCACAGAATAAATTCATGCAGGTCATCTCTTATGCCGGTGCTGATCTTCTGGATGACATATCACAATGGATGGCGTTCGGTATCGTACTGGCAGGCATCATGCTGACTTTTATCCCACCCGACTGGTTAGCACAATGGGGTGGGGGACTGCCCGCAATGTTGATCATGTTAGTGGTCGGTGTACCGATGTACATCTGCGCGGTGGCATCCACACCAGTTGCAGCTGGACTATTAGTCGCGGGTGTTTCTCCCGGCGCTGTCCTGGTTTTTTTGCTGGTAGGCCCAGCGACCAACATCACCAGTTTTGCCTTGCTGAAGCAAGAGCTGGGTTTGAAAGTAACAGCTATGTATCTGTTTGGCCTGTCCATTCTCAGTCTGATGATGGGCTTGCTGCTGGAATGGTTACTGCGCAGTCAGCAGTGGCAGATCGAAGTCAGTCTGGGTGAGGCGCATACCATGCTGCCCGGTTTGGTTTCCTGGGTCAGTGCATTTATTCTAATCTTCCTGGCAATAAAACCGCTAAGACGTGCCGTACTTCCACAGTTAGGTTAATGACGAATTTGTAAAATGTGGGGCTGTTACCAACACCTCAATCGGGGTTTGAGTGATTCGGAAGTTGAAAAGTTGCTGAAGGAATACGGCGTTGCTTAAATGTGTATCGGGTGTCAGAGCACAACCGTTTCAAATATAGTTAATTGTACTCTGACCCTATTTAATTCGCCTATTAAACCGATAATGGATCTGTGCCGTTATCTATCTCATCTCTGTCATATTTACCATCTTCATCATGATCGATGCCCATCCATATGCCGGAATTTGGTGGCACACAGGTAAAGGTTAATGTTTGTCCGCTGGTGCTGACCAAATTGCGCAGTGCCGCATCGGTTAATGTTTCTGTCGCTCGATCGCTTTGATAGGTGCCGTTGCTCTGCATGAGGTAACCACGAGCGATGCCACCAATAACGCCTTTAACGATCAAATCACATTCCGCCCTGGGTGTGGTCACCATGGCTCTGGCTCGTAATAAATCAATACGGGCTGTGACAGCAGCAGTGCTAGTCGCTGTTAATGTGATTTGTTGACCAACCACAGGAGCCATCTCGCTGTCCATGGCCATCACGAACTCAATGACTTGCCCACGTTTTGTGTCGTTCGCTGTTGGATCGGGGTCAAATCGAAATACCTGACCCTGTAAAAAATTATCCAGGGTATCCATGCCGCCATCATGCATAAAACCAAAGCCCTTAATTTGATCGCCATAGAGTGTTGCATCGGTAGCAAATTTCCCAGAATGACCAAACTTGCCAACCTTCTGGTACATGTTGCGTAGGTGTGGCACTTTCATTTCTTGAGATATGTCCGGCCCTTCTACCGTAGATAATCCCGCGGTGCCAAAATGTCCATTTGCTGGGTCATGCACATGACATAAATTACAGGTAAATACTGGCGGTATGCCTCCTGTGGTTAGGTCATTTTTAAAAATATTTCTACCGGCGAGCTCGTCGGTGGTCAGTGAGTTATCCAGGGCTCGAATGGGATTGGGTGGGTAGGTTATCTCCAGGGAAAATTCTGCAAATTTTTGCATGTCTGCATCGGGCAGTTCTGCACCGTTACCCACCAGTCCTTCGAAAGCCACGTTAAAATCTTTAAAGGCGCGAATCTCCAGGCTATCGCCCGTGGCGGCACCTATGCGATCACCACGCCAATGCATGGGTCCATTGCCCGCCAGGCCTCGTAAACTTTGTGTGCTCATGGGGCCTTTCATAGGATGAAAGATGGGGGGAGTTGGAGGTAATAAGGCTGGATTAACAAAGCTGTTCGGGTTGCTAACGACCGAATTATCCGGGTTGCCCAAATCCCAGGCCAGTCCGTCGAAGTCACCAAATACATGACACAGGCCGCAGGAGGAATCACCGTGACTTGAGGTGCGTTGTGCGTCATAAAGAAATGGGCGACCTGCAATCACGCGATCCGGCTCGGGGTTATGCATCGTGAGGTGGCTGGTTTCACTTTTGGTGCTCGTGTCAATAATGGAGATACCGTTATCAAAACGGGTCAGGACGTAAAGGCGATTTAGCGTTTCGTTCAGCACGACTCCGGTTGGTCCGCCGGCCGATAAATCTATAAGATTTGTCGCAGAGGGTGTGAAGGTATCATTTTCCAATTCAGACGTGTTGTAGACGGCCACTTTTTGTGAACCAAAACCTGAAGCGTAGAGCGTGTTGCCATCGGTGGTAATTGCCATACCTAGTGGATTGGATATGGCGAGGTCACGTTCTGATTGAGTACCGGAAGCAGCGTAATCGATGATGTGTTTATTTAAATGACGCGGCGTAACCACGCCGGCTTTAATCACGGTAATTTGGCTTTCAACAAAATGGCCTCGCACAGAACTTCCGCCGCCGCCAGGACCCTCAAACCGCGTGAGGTTTAAGGCGTTCGTATTGGTCACATACACCGCACCCGTAGCGGGGTTGGCGACCATATTGAACAGCGTTGTGCCGACACCGGTAAAAGGCGTGCCTGATAAAGCAGGAGTGCCAAGGCTGGCGTCGATGGTGAAGACATCGTTGTCGGGTAGGGAAAAGAGCACCTTATCATCGTACGCGACAGCAGCTAAGTCTGTTGTGCTG
Source organism: uncultured Gammaproteobacteria bacterium (assembly GCA_913065105.1). GTDB lineage: Bacteria > Pseudomonadota > Gammaproteobacteria > SZUA-229 > SZUA-229. Next base: position 10,723 of record CAJXZZ010000087.1, read on the forward strand.
CCAGTAGCATCTACCCAGTTGGTGCCATTGAATTGCACAATCAAACCGGTATCAGGTTGTGGTGCGCCGTCATTACTTATTAATGGACCAGGTTTGCTGAGGTTGTCTTCCCCCAAGGTTGTTGTACGGTTGCCTGAGAAGAACACAGCGGCGTAAACCGTATTGCCATCCGGGCTTACCGTGAGCGCTCTTGGGGTATCGCCCAATAAAGTCAGTACTGTTGCAGGATCACCACCGATGCTGTTGCCCAATGCGGTGGTGTTAAACACCCAGACATCGGCGCGACCAATGCCTGGTGTAGTGAGCTGTGCATCAACGGGTAAGTCGTTGGGGCCATTCTGGCCACGATGCGCCGTGGTAATAAAAGCAAACTTGTTGCCTGCTCCGGCAAAAACAATATCGCGGGGTTCATCACCAACCAGCAACGTTCGTGTGACCTTGGCGGGCGTGGCGCTTACATCGATCACGCTGATGCTGTCTGACAAATGATTAACAACCCAGACCTCATTATTATTTAATGCAGCAACGGCGGAGGGCTCCATGCCTACCGCTACGGTGGATTCATACGTTAATCCACCCGCGCTGATAGCATATATCTCAAGCGTTCCGTTAGGCGTGTTGGCAGCAAAAAGCTTATTGCCATCGGGCGACATGGCCAGAGGACGTGTCTGGCCAGTTTCAAAAGTAGTGAAATTGGCGCCTTTTACGGGCGGAGTTGGCGTGGTAGGAACAGGAGTGCTATCACCGCTACCACCACAGGCAGTCAGTAAGGTAATTAAGCTAATTACAGTAACATTCAAATACCACTTAAGGCTTAGCAGTCGATACCTTACAAATAGCATATATGTGATTTCCTAAAATAGTTATATGAAGAAATAGAGTTAGATTCAAATTGTCGGGAAAATGATTCAGGCCAGTCTATTTTTATTTGATCGAGATTTATTACATATAGCATAGAGCCAATCTTACTAAGTGCAACTATTTGCAAGGGCTTAACCGGTGTGTTTTTTACAGTTGTATGCATCATCCCTAAAAATCTCGTCCCTCTGAATGGGGTCATTTGGGATAAATGGCATTTCAGGCGCCATTTTTAGACCACTTATCGAGAGAGTTTAAAGAATAATATGAGACACGACTACATGGCAAGGTTTGTCCCCAACAAACCTTTTGCATTTCCTCCATCCATGGATGGTCAGAGTAGATGGTAGAATTACACAAATGTCCATGGATGGACGGTAGTAGGGTAATGCAGGAGCTATACCGAGGAGCTATTACCGAGGAGACAAAGTCGAGCTATTACCGAGAAACAGTGATCGAGACCACGGCTTGCGTTACGAATTTAAACTTAATTCCATTTAATTTAATTGAGCTTGTTATGACTGAGAATGCTTTTCTATTAAATATGAATTTTGCAAAAGTGGCTTGTATTCGCCCTGATGAACAAGAGAGGATAAAAAGTCCTGTCGATGG
>CAJXZZ010000088.1 GCA_913065105.1 uncultured Gammaproteobacteria bacterium
GGCTAACGCAATGGCCGGTGGATTGAACCGGGGAATGCCAGTACCGTGGGGGGTGAGCTTACTCTTGACCCATGCAGGGTCCGTGGTCGGTGATGCCTGTCCTTTAGTCATTCCGTAGACCTCATTGTCCATTACGATATAGGTCATATCCATGTTACGGCGACAGGCATGGATAAAATGATTACCACCAATGGAGAAGCCGTCGCCATCGCCACCTGCAACCAGCACGGTAAGATCTGGCCTTGCTGCTTTAAGGCCGGATGCAACCGGCAACGCACGACCGTGAACACCCTGAAAACCAAACACATCGACGTATGCTGGCACACGAGATGAGCAACCTATTCCAGAAACCAGCGCTACCTTTTCATTTGGTATAGAAAGATAAGCGAGCGCTTTCGTTATTGCACTGAGAACACCAAAGTGACCACAACCGGGACACCAGATAGGTTTAAGTTTCGACTTATACGCCGAAGCCTTAAGTTTAGGTTTTACTTCCTCATTCATCTCTACACCACTCTTTAACCTGACTGACCACATCACCGGGCCGGATGGGTAATGGCCCGGGTCGAGCCAACACGCGAGAATTTTCCGGTAACAGATTAAGTGAATTCAGGTAATGGAACAGTTGGCCCTTAAAGTTTTGTTCAATAACAATAACACGCTCTACACCCTGTAAAGCAGTTTGGAATTGTTCTTTTGGTAACGGGCTCAACAGTCTTATTGTTAATGTTCGTACTGCCATACCATCGGCACGAAGCCGCTGCGCGTCTTCACTCACTGCACCCCAGGAAGACCCCCAGGTGAGCAGACAGACATTGCCTTCACCTTCCTGTATTGCCCAGTGTTCGCCATAGTCAAACCGGGACAGTTTTTTATGTCGCTTTTCCAGTTGTTGCTGATGGTCACTTGCCATACTGGAAGGAATTCCTTCGGTTGTATGTTCCAGGCCATCTGCCGTGTATATACAACTCTGGGTACCAGGAATGGCCATCGATGAAACCCCGTCATCAGTCAGCTTATAACGCTGGTAATTTTCAGATCCAGCGGTTGCAGTAACCCGGCCTCCTAACACAGGCGCATTTTCTGGCGGGTTTATGATCGCACGTGACTGCCCTAACGACTGATCACTTAACACGATAGCAAACGCCTGTAATCGCCCTGCAAGGCGTACTGCCCATTCGGTTGTGAAAGCACAATCATTAATACTGGTCGGCGCTAATACCAGGTGCGGTGCATCACCATGCATGCCGTAAAGCGCAATATTCAGATCTGACTGCTCCGATTTGGTGGGGATCCCGGTAGAAGGTCCGCCGCGCGTAACGTTAATAACGACCAGAGGGGTTTCACTTGCAATCGCCAGCCCCAATGCTTCTATCATCAAACCAAGGCCGGGGCCAGAAGTTGCTGTCAGTGCCGGCACACCACCAAAAGATGCACCAATCACCATATTGATCGATGCTAATTCATCTTAAGCCTGGATAAGAGCCCCGCCGACTTTTTCCAGCTTAGGTGCCATCCACTCCAGAACTTCACTGGCTGGAGTAATGGGGTAGGCGGCAACCAGGCGAACGCCACCGCGCAAGGCACCCAGTCCTGCCGCTTCATTACCACTTATGTTCCAGTGTGATGCCGCAACGCTTGCCGGTGGAAGTTTTAGCCAATTATTTATTTTAGGTACTGCTTCAGATCCGGCATGAATACTTTTCATAGACGCAGCGATTACCTCAGAACCCTTATGCCCTAATACCGAATTAACCGCTTTCTCAGTCGCCTCTTTTTCTATATCCAGTAGCGCAGTGAGCACACCCAGAGCCAGCATATTGAGCCGGCTGCCTTCGGTACTTTTAGCTAGTGCTTTCAGGGAAATCTCCTGTAGCTGCGCACCAGATTCAAGGACGATAGCAGGAACCTCACCCATTACCGGATCATACAGCACAATACTTTGATCCGTGAGAGGGATTTCATCGGCAAAGCGCGAAAAATTTAGCCAGTCCAATGCCAGTAATAAACTGAAACTATCATCCTGACAAGATACCGGATTAACACCTACTCTGAGCATTACCGCTGACTCACCACCGCGAATCTGAGGACCCGCGGAACGGGTCATAAAACCATAGTAACCCGCACCGGCAATCACCTTTAGGAGCAGAAGCCCCATGGTCACCACACCACTGCCTCCTGAACCAGTAATAGCGATCGATAATGTATTTTGATGATTTTTCATTACTACTATTATTATGCTTTTGACTTAACTTTTCTGTGTTTGCATTTTATTAATGACTGCTTCCATTTTAACGCAAGCAGTCTTAGCAATCTCTGTTTCTCCAGTCTTTCCAAAAGGACTTCAATCAGACCCGCATCCATTGTTGAATCACTCATACGTTGCTCCTGGCGTTATATTTTAGTGATGTTTAAAAGTTAATTTCTTCTGACACATAAGCTCTTGATGTTGCTGCCTGTCCGACACGCCGTATACCCAATACAAATGCTGCGATACGCATATCAATATCTTCTTGCTCTGCTACATCACGCACAGCTGCATATGCTTCGCGCATCTTATGAGTAAGCTCTTCATCGACACGATCTTTCTGCCAGCGAAATTGCTGTATATTCTGTGCCCATTCAAAGTAGCTCACGGTGACGCCACCGGCATTCGCTAATATATCGGGCACTACCAGTACGCCACGTTTTACTAAAACTTCATGTGCCGCAGGTGTGGTTGGGCCATTGGCGCCCTCGACTATAATATCTGCCTTAACGTCATTCACATTGTCTTCGGTAATCGCATTTTCCAGTGCTGCAGGAATAAGTACATCGACATCCCATGTGATAATTTCCATGTTATCGAATGCTGTACCACCAGAGAAACCTTTAACCGTGTGGTGTTCTGCTGCCCATAAACTCAGGGCGTCAACATCAAGACCGTTTTCATTACTGACACCACCAAGATGATCAGCCACTGCAGTTATTTTCGCACCTTGTTCTGCAATAAGGCGCGCTGCGTTAGAACCAACATTGCCGAATCCTTGTACCGCAACCCGGATATCCTGCCACGACTTACCGCGACTTTTAAGTGCTTCATCCAGTACAACCATAATGCCACGACCTGTTGCTTCATCACGACCTTCGGAGCCGAATAGCTCCAGTGGTTTACCAGTTACCACTCCGGGTGAGAAACCGGCATATTTAGAATACTCATCCATGATCCAGCCCATGACCTTGGCGTTGGTATTAACGTCCGGCGCGGGAATATCAATAGTCGGGCCAATAACTTCTTTGGTCTGTTCAACAAAACGTCTTGTTACTTTATTCAGTTCGCCTTCACTCATTGTTAACGGATCGCAATTGATACCGCCTTTTGCCCCGCCAAAGGGAACATCAACAATTGCGGTCTTCCACGTCATCAAGTTTGCCAGTGCGGCAGCGTGGTCTTCATCCATCGCGGGATGGTAACGCAAACCGCCTTTCATCGGCCCACGTGCCTTGTTATGTTGCACACGGTATCCCTGATAATGCTGCAGTTTGCCATCGTCATCATCAATCACAAGATCTACTTTGATTGTACGAATAGGCGCCCAGAGTATTTCTCTGAGGCGATCTGACAGACCTAATACATCGGCTGCTTTATTAAAATAATAGTGACTGTCTTCAAGCATGATTTATCCTTTTATATTTTATACACAATAAAACTATTTAACCTGTAATGAGTACAAACTTCCATCAACTTTTTTTCAAATCAAAACAGATAATTTAAGTCAATACGAGCATAATTCTGATCTCCACCTCCACCATCTTCTACAACATCTCCTGCCCAGAACCGGACCAAGTGCATCGAGGTAACAATGCTTGGTACGGGGTTCCAATTCATCGCCAATTGTATCTGATTGCCAATATATCGTGCATCACTGGCCTCAGCGGGCACACCAATTTTATTAGCTCCAGTATAGAACGCATCATTTGTATTCTCACGCCAGAGATAATCATTACTTAGGGTTAACTTCAGTTTCTCACTAAAGCGATAGGCAATATTGGGCTGCAGGTGAACCAGGTTATAAGGCATAACATCACGCGCATAAGAAAAGTAGATGGTAACGAATATCGGGTTATAGAAAGTGTTCAATTCATCGTCGTTCGGATTTTTATCGCCAGAGAAGTAACTGGTCTTTAGTCCGAGTATTGGTGTGCGCACACGTGGAAAAAGATCATACGTGACCTCACCAAATGCTGCATAGGCTTTGATATTACTGTTAGCACTGTCATAGTAACGGCCAAACTGATAAGCAAGATAATAATTCAGCGCCCACTGATCAGATGCAGTCACTGGTTGTTTGGCCCAAAGTACAAAACTATGCCGTGTTTCGTCATATAACTGGCCAGCGCCTTGTTGAAACTCCCGATCTTTGAGGTCCCATCCAAAATATAGCAATGACAGATTTACATGGGGCGTGTCCAGACGAAAACCTGCTGATGCACCCCAGAAGTACTCACCGTTGCCTGACATATCGAAACTACCCGTTGCAGCATCGACAAATTCTGCAGCAAATGCATTGAATTTACTGAAACGATTATCCAGCCATGCAACACGCAGGCCATCATAGTACTGGCGTACATTCCTGGCCTCACCTGATCCGATGAACCAGTCAGCCATTTCTATAAACTGCCGACCTAACCTAAATTCCAGTTGCTCACCATCACTGACAGTAAAATGACGGTCTACAAACAACTGCCAGATATTTAAGTCAGATTCATCCCCGACTTTGTTGCCGCCTTCTCGATCACCTGCAGCTGCATAACCTAGCTGACCGAAGACTCGCCATTTCTTATTGGGGTGCCAATCAGCGTGTGCTGCCAGACGAATTAATGCGACATCCTGCTCACCGATATTGGATAACCCAAGGTCGACCGGATCATAATTTTCATAGGTAAAACGAAACTCCCCGCCAAAGCTGAGGTAGTTTGTACCGCTTTCGTTAAGAGGAATATATTTAAAAATCAGTGACGGATCTTCATCTGGAAGAGGTAAATAACGTATTACCGACCAATCCTCACCCCAACGGGCACGGCCAACCGGAGCAGGTAATACAATATCACTATCTGTATCTGTAACTGGCTCAGCCTCGATCTGACAAGCTATTAAGATGCTAAGCCAGACACATACATTTACGGTGACCTTCTTGAAGTGATGGCTTGTTACTTGGATACTCAATGGTCAACGGTGCCCTTATTCCTCTGGATTAGCGACCGGATAATTCTCTGGACTAACATCTGAGTCAGCAGCCGATTCACTGATACGTTCAATGGCGACACTCACCGGTTTAACCTTGCGGATCTCCAGGAACGACTGGGTGAAATAACCAAATATCAGGAACAGCATCAAGATAGAAAGTGCCAGACTAAACTTGAACTGCCAGGCTGGTTGTTTTTGTTTTGCCATAACTATTCCAGATCCACTTTGACGGTAGTTGACTTCGACTTACCAAAAATACGATCACGAATAGAGCGACGTAAGCGAACCATTTCATTTAAGTACAAACCGACCGGACAAAACATTCGACACCAGAAGCTAGGTACAAAAAGGGAACCTAACAATGCTGCTGGTAATATGTACCACTGTATACCCAATCCCTCCAATGAAAACATCATGGCAAAAGGCTCATAAGAACCGAGAGCCGGATGGGTTGAAAGAAAAATCAGCATGAGCGCTATCCAGCTCAAAAAGAAAATAAGCATGCGTGATTTACGTTGTATTTCTGGTTTGATCCTGAGTTTGATTCCACTAAGTTTCTGCAGAAGATCTTGTACGACCTTGAATGGACAAATCTGGTGACAGTAAATATTTCGCCCTAAAATCAACACACTGCCCAGCGCTCCAGCCATCATGATCCACCATAGCGGATGCTGTTGCGGCGTCGGAACATAACCCATGAAGATGCCGGCGATATTACCTAAATTAATTGACAGGTTTGCATAGAAACCAACAAATACCAGGGAACCAATCATCACTGCGTAACGCGTATATTTTGCCAACTTGTCTTTACGGTAAACACTATAAAAAGCCAGGACAAAAAGGGAGACGAGAATAATTTCATTAACATCAAAATGCCAACGAGGCTCTTGCCAGGTTGCATCAAGGTTTAAATGTTTAGCTGCCCCCAGGTGCACGGCCTTTCTCACAGCTGTTGTAAAACCTTTTGACGACACCGTTGCACCTGAAACCGCATCGATGTCATCATCAACAATAAAATTATTGCTAACACTCTCACCGGCAAATTGGCGAAAAAACTGCTTGTTATTTATCTTATCCATAAATGCCGGCGTTTCCTTATGGCTAAGCAGAATAACCTCAGATAAAGACGCGCCCTCATCAGTACGTTTTGCTTTTATACCGAGAACGATTGGTCCGCCGTAACCGGTACCTTCGGACATAACGACTACTTCGGGTAACTGTTTACCATCCTTTTTTATGTTGTAAACAATAGGTAGCTCTCGATTGACTTGTGAGCGCTCGAATTCGACATCTGGCATCTGTTTTATCAGAAGCGATTCGTAATCAGTTTGTGCAGCAATCTGACCGATGACAAACGCAATTACAAGTGAAGCCCAGGCGAATGCCTCAACTATCCTTCCCCAGGGAAAGCCTTCAATATTTTCTTCTGGTGACATTAAAATTATTTAGCCTGCTTCTCAAATTCGGGCGCGATCAGAAAACGCCAGAGCAGTATTATCATTACTATACCGGGGCCACAGAAAAAGATTAAACCCATCGAACCTGACTGCGATATACCTTCCATGAATGAAGCACCCGCCCAGCCGATGCCAAACAAGATCAGTAGCACACCGGTAATCATGCCTGCCCACACGTACCACTGCAGTCTAACCTTCACTGAAAGCCATGCCAGTGCAAACACGCTCAAGGTAAACAGTACACCCATTAAAAACCATTGCATCTGTTCCATGTTAAATCTCCGCTAAGTCTTATTTGATGTGCCGATGTTATTTTTCAAGCCCAGGTTAGTTCGCATGCCTTCTCCCATCTTCCAGAATTTTATGGCCCGTTTCGGATCGTTGGTATGACCATAACCAAATGCCGGATGTGATAGCGCCATAGATGCATGCAGGAACTTGGGCACAACAGGATTAATCGCCATGATGAACCAATGGTGCCAAAAATCAGGCTCGTTAAAAGTGCAACTGGCAATACAGGCACTGCAGGCACCACCATTTTCCACCCAGAAGTTGTAGCACTTCTTGGCATCGCTGTAGAACTTCTTGATACCTATGTGGTTGTTCCAGGTGTAACCCGGCTCATCGCTAAATTCATAGTTAGGCTCAAAACCGTAACCACCGTTTTCAGAGTCCATTTTGGGAATAGCACCACTAGGACATGCCTCGGCGCACTTGCCGCAGCTGAGGCAGAACTCGGTGATACCCCAGGTATGCGGGCTATCGTACTCGACAAAATCGAAGTCGGTGTAAATTTTCAAGATACGTACTCGTGGTCCGACACCCGGTGATATTAGTGCGCCATTTCTGGCACCTTCACCAAGCCCAGCCATAATAGCGTATGGCACACTGCTGCCGAGATCATTACCCGCACCCACTGCGTGATAACCGAGCCCCTTGAGGAACTTCGCCATCTGCGTAGCTTTGACACCCATCTGTGAGTAACCATCAGCAGCTGTGCCATCAGCAGTCCAGGCTGGAGCCGTGGCAATGCAGTCGTAGTCCATCGATGCCAGCAAAACGATGACGGTTTTAGGTTCAAAAGGAAAATCTTTTTCCCATGATAGTTCCGTCTCATTCTCTATGTCATACAGTGGATCATAGTCCCAGCGTTTGTCGCGTTTTGCGATACCGCACTTCACAGCACCAAATACACGCGCTGCCGATTTAATCGCATCACTGGCGTGTTTCTTACTCTCAAACTGATACTGCTCTTTCTCAACGTCAGACTGATCCCAGGTATTGAACGGTGTGTTTGGCTGCAAATTGGCAGAGCCACGGCTGCCTGCAAGATTCAGCGGTTCCCAGCCAGCTTTCTGTAAAGCGCGATCCTTCTGTGTATAACCGGGTTTGCTGTTATCCCAGGGCTTGCTGTACATATCCTTAATGCCATTCACCCAGTTAAATTCTTTCTTCTGCAAACGATTGTATTGTTCGTTTCGCTCAGGATGTTTTTTATTAAGCGCTTTACTTGAAACAAAATTCAGGACGACGTCGCGCTGATCCTTGGGTTTAAACAGTTTTTCGTCAATCTGCGGATATTCTTCAGAAACCTTTCCTTTCAATGAATGTATACCGGCGCCGTATGATGCAGCACCGCCAAGCAACGCCGTGCCACCACCGACAGCCACGCGTTTGAAAAATAGACGCTTACTTGGATCTTCAAGTAATTCAGATAGCCCCGGAATGGATGACTTCTCTACCGGTGCACTACTGGTCTGTACAGCATCATCTTTTTTCTTGTCAGATTCATTCGTCATAGTATTCACTCCATCCTGTTAAAGCCTGGGTTGTGTAACTAAGCCACTGATGTTTCGTTCCAACACTTGAAAGCCACCAAACAACAGCGCCGTGAAGAAAAGATCACCGATCAATGTATTAGCGTAAAAAGGAATGCCTGCGATGTAACTTTGCAGCAGACCTGCAGAGGTCATCGGATATAGTCCCTGATTAAACAACCAGGCACCAAAATTTGTCACAATGAAAAACAATAGAGAAGTGGCTATCGCCGTACTGGCAATAGTTATTACACTCAGCCTGTTACTTAACCAGATACCAGCCACCACTGTTACAGCAAATACGCCGTAAACAAAAAACAGTGTGTCATGTAAACCGATAATCAGGTCACTCATAACAAGTGCAAATAGTGGAATGATAAAAGCCAACTTTCGATCAGCAAAATATGCACCACCGAAGAGAGCCATGGCGGCAACGGGAGAGACATTTGGCGGATGAGGTATCACACGATAAATCGCCAGAAGTAGAATAATTGAAACGATAACTGAAAAGCGAACATTCATAGAATAATCCCCATTTTTTCGAAACAACATCAATAGTTTAACGTTTTAAAATTCAGTTTAATACCAATAGATTATTCGATCATGACTTACGTCAACAACACATACAACCTTAAAAGCCCATGTGTTTAAACAGGTGTTATTCGATACATATTGGTGCAGATTGCTGAACGTCTGCATTGGGTGGCGGACGTTCAGACGTAGTTTCAGCTTAGAATTTAGTGAATGACTGCTTTCGGCAGTCGGAAGCAGACACTCAAGATTGATTAGTTTCACTACTTAACAAAACTACACGAATTTCGTTACGAGGGTGGAGCCCCTATAAACAGTGGTTCTGAAATTTCACTGGTAAATGAGAAAAGGGAATATGGCACAAGCCAACAAGCTAGGACTAGATAACTCATGATGCAGAGAAGGGGGGATAAAGGGTGGGCCCCGAATTTTCGCCACGCCGACTTATAGTCAATGGGTCCGCGCATAAAAATTACGCAAGCAGATGATTTTATGAGTAGTAGTTAACTGCCAATAGTGGGCATCCATACAAGACGAAGCCCCGCACTATGGCAGGGCTTTTTAATATAAATATTCTATGAGAAATCAATCGAGTCTGACCCATTCGAATCATCCCGGTGAAGATGATTACTTTTGGATCTTGGTTTCTGTTAACCAATCAGGTCTTCGTGAGTCGCTGCGTTTACCCGGATTCATATTTACCTCTTCCAATTTAGGAGCATCAGGAACTTCGGCAAGCAAGCTTGTCTTGGCCTGTCGGATAACAATCTGCTCAGGTGTAACGTTAATGACTGACAGGTCATGTGCAAGCATAACTGGGCCATCATAAGTTGTACTTATATTTTTAAAAGCATTGTCTATCAGAGCATCACCTAAAGTGTAGTGAGAACCTACTCCTATACCAGGCTTGGCAAGATTAAAAACCATCCCAAGTTCTTCCGGGCTGGTGTGCTGATGTAGAGCGTTCTTCGCGTGCTGAAGAGGCATTTTGGTCTGCGCAGCATACTCGTCAGGTGCTGGAAAAACCTCGTGGATAAATATATCCGCTCCCTTGCACTGTTCCGCCTCGAAAGTACTTGGCTCGCTGTCAGCAGTATAGGCAAAGGAAAGCCCTTTCCACTCCAGGCGATAGCCCATTGATCCATCGATGGTATGCACCACTGGGAAAGCATAGATTTTAACGCCGTTTTTATCATAAGCCAGCTGACGAGGATTCTCGGGACTGAACTTGCTGATATCAATTTCATGAGTAACGATTGTGGTGCCGCCGGTTGGTAACAAGTTTCGTTTACTCTGGACATGCCACTCAGCCGCCTCTCTGATGTTCTGAGTAAATGCAGCGGTACCGAGTTCCGGCGTAGTGCCTGAAGGCCCCCACACCTGAAGTGGTGTATTACGAGCCCAGCCCATCGCATCAAAGATACCGAAAATACCGCCGACATGATCTAGATGAAGGTGAGCAATAAATATTTTGTCGAGCAGAGCAGGATGTATACCCATGCTATAAAGATTGCCGGACGTTCCTGGGCCTATGTCAAAGATAAAGTTATCACCATTACCTAACTCGACCAGATAGCCTGAGGTAGCCTGTGCTCGACGAACAGGCGTGGGACTTCCTGAACCTAATACAGTGACTCGCATCTCGTTATCAGCAAGCGGCTCTTTACCCGGGATATAATACTCAGGATATTTCTTGTTTGAAGCGCCTTTTTTCTTGGTGATTACGGGTGTCTTTGTAATCGGCTTTCCGCTGAGAGGTGTTGGATAGCCATCTTTCGTGGTGCTTTCTTCTCTGGGAAATCTGAAGTTCTCATATTGATTAGCATGTACTGCAGCGGGAAGTATTAGTGTAAGAACAAGACCGTATAACGTTGGGCTATGTGGCAGGTTAAAAAAATTCATTGGTCGTTCCTTTGGTTAAGTTTTCTTAGTATTGTACTTGTCCACATCACTCTGTACTATCAAGAATCCGCAAATTTAAAAAATGTGTAAATAATGGATACACCATTTTTCATTCACCAGAAATTTACTGATTTCGACGAGTTGTGTTGCAATATGCGGAACTGGAATCTTGACTATCGCCAGTTGGAAGCTGGACGTTTTTCCAGTGAACTGCTTATGTTTGGTAACAATACAACGATCATTGGCCGTGAAAAACTTGGGCGCAGGCTTCGTCAGACAGGGGCTTCCCCAACGGGCCTGATTACATTTGGTATTTTAGTTAGCCCAAAGACCCACATACATTGGCGAGGTTATGATGTTTTCGGTGACATGCTGTGTATTTTTCCCCAAGGTGGGGAATTAGACAGCATCACCCATGATGATTTTGATGTGTTCCCTATTTCAATATCCGAAGAAACTCTCAATCAGACTTGTGAACTGCTTGAACTGCCATATATCACTGCACTGATTAACAACAGTGAAGTCTTCCACTGTAATCCGCATAAACTATCAGAACTTAGAAGCTGGCTACTATCTATTTACCATGAGCTTATTACGGGCGCTACAGCAATCAGAAACACACTGTACCTAAAACAGATCGAACAGGGTTTAGCAGACAGACTGGTCAGGATTCTGGCTGAAAACCATCAACCAGTCAGCATAAAACCATTACGCAAACGCGACAAGGCGCTGCTAGCTGCAGAAAATTATATTGCGGAATCTGGTAGTGATCAAATAACAGTTCCTGAATTATGCTCGGTAGCCAAAGTTAGTGAACGTACTTTGGAATACGCTTTTCGTGAACGATACAACCTGACACCAAAGAACTACACTTTAATGCACAGGATGAATAATGTTCGTAAGCAACTACGCAAAGCAAACCCGAACAAGCGTACGGTTTCAGAAATTGCGCGACAACATGGTTTCTGGCACATGGGGCAATTTAGTACCGACTACAAAAAGATATTTACCGAACTACCATCTAAAACTTTGAAGGCCTCCTAACGCTTTGCTAGTTCACAGGTGCGTTTTCTGCGCCTGTGAACTAGCAAAGCGTTAGCCCGTTTAATTTAGGGTGTATACCAAATCGGCGAGGTATAAGCACGATCCTGTTGTGTTGGTGTTACACCATCTGGTAGCTCGACTTTAAAGTATGCTGCGTCATAGGTCGTCC
>CAJXZZ010000089.1 GCA_913065105.1 uncultured Gammaproteobacteria bacterium
CAGTAATGCTGTGATCATATACATGATCAGCATTTTGATAGATAACTGTTTTTGATTCTTTCGCATAGAAGCGTATTCTAATATACTTAGGTGCATCATGCTAGCTACTATATTTTGGTTGAAGATTAAAGTGTTGCGTCGATCAGTTGAACCCGCCATAAAAAATGGAAGTTTATTAACTGCGAAATTATATAATTTTTAGTCGACAAGAGAGTCTTCATGCTTCATCAAATATCAATCTTAGTTTAGGGTTCGTTTATCTCATCAAGCATAACAAGATCACCGTTTCGCAAATCATAATAACAACCCACCAGGTTCAAAGTACCAGCGTCTACTCGCTCCCGTATCCAGGGGTATGTCATCAGATTATGTAATGAATAGCCCACCGCCGTCTTTTCGCAGGCATCGATACGTTGCTCTGGCGTTTTAAGGTCTTCACGAGCCAGCACCTCTTTTTTGGCCATAGCCGCCAGATTCATCCAACTATCAATAAAACCATCAGTCTGAATTGCGCCATCATTTTCCATCAAGGCGCGAATACCGCCACAGTTAGCATGCCCTAACACCACCACCTGTTTTACCTGCAGACAGGTGACAGCAAATTGTAGCGCAGCACTGGTACCATGGTAGTCTCCCTTGGTTTCAAACGGTGGCACCAGATTGGCAACATTGCGGATAACAAAAATTTCGCCAGGTTCAAGGTCAAATAAAATGCCGGGATCAACGCGTGAATCACAACACGAAATCATAGCGATCTCCGGTGTTTGTTTTTCCGCCAGTTGTTCCAGTCGTTCCCGGTTAAGCTGAAAATAACCATTACGGAAACGCTCATAACCTTTAATTAATTTTTCTATCATGGATTCTTCTCTTTATCATCTGATACCATCTTGATAAAGCCAAGCAGTATCCCTACACCTACACTAATAAAACCTATAGCTAACAGTATGTAAATGACAGGTGAACTCATTTTAAAATGTAACAAAACGGATAATGTGATTATCAATAACAAACCAAACATGATTATCACATAACTTTTATTAATCATAAAATTTCCAATAGTTAAGGGCATAAGCAATTAATAGAGGTACCCTTAAGTCACGTCTAAACAAAGACGATCAAATACTATATAACCAGAAGGGACAATCTTAATTTAAAAGTGCTAAAAACCTGTAAGAATGATTTACAGAAGTTTAGATGTTTCCGATTTGTTGTTTACCTGCCTTACTTTTAGCCGCATCTTCAGCCGCTTTAAGCGCATCCGCCACTTCCGGCGGCATATATTTTTCATCATGTTTTGCCAACACTTCATCCGCGACAAAGCGACCACCCGAATTAAAACTTCCCATGGCGACAATGCCCTGACCTTCGCGAAACAGATCCGGCAGAATACCGGTATATTCTACAGTCATGCTTTCCTGATTATCAGTGACATCGAATTGCACCATCAGACTATCTGGTGCACGTTTTACACTGCCATCAACGACTAATCCACCCACTCGAAAGGTATGTGTCTGCGGTGCTTCACCAGTTTTTACCTGTGTCGGACTGTAAAAATACAACAGGTTTTCTTCAAATGCAGTTAATCCCAATACAGATGCCGTAGCAACACCAAATACAATAGCTAAAACTAATACTTTTCGACGGCTTCTTTTATTCATAATGTTTATTATTTCTGGCACTACCTGTTCAGTGTGCCAGGACAAGATAGGATGTAATTGTGGTGTTCAAAAATGCATCTTATCCATCATGAGAGAACATGATAAGTCGAATATTATGAAGGATATGTTCGAATAAACCGATGTAACGAATTTAATTTTTATTTTCTGAAAATAGCGATTCGCGAGCCGTTTCCAATATGGCGGCAACGACAGGATGTGAAACTCGCCGCTCCACAGAAATGGCATAAAAACGTTCTTTCAGCTCATTGACTCGACCAATACAGACGGCATGATATTGTGATTCAACCTCTGTCTCTATAGCAGCAGGTGCAATAAAAATACCTGCATCTTCTTGTCCAAAAACTTTCATTAATGCGCTATCGTCAAACTCTGCAACAATACGGGGATAAATACGATGCTTGTCTAACCATTGATCGATAGCAGAGCGCAGTCGATTGTCACTACTTGGTAACAGTAGTGGTGCTCTATCCAGGCATTGCGGAAAATCACCTTTTAAATTCTTTTTTAATTTTTTTGTGGCAAAAAAGCTGACTGCGCACTCACCTAGTTTATGACTGAATCCTCTGGTACTAACGGTTGACGGGATTGGGCGGTCGGCCAGTACTAAATCGAGACGGTGTACCGCCAGTTCAGCTAACAATGTATCCAGGTTCGACTCTCTGCATATCAAACGTACGGGTTCTGGCATTTTTAGCGCAGGCTCAAGGATACGGTGCGTAATTGACTTAGGCACTACGTCTACCACACCAACTCTTAATGTTTGAGGCAGGCTGGCAGGTAACTGATGCACCAACTCTTCCAGTTCACCGCCAAGCGAAAAAATTTCATCAGCATAGCTCAACACTAGCCGTCCACTTTCAGTGATCTCCAGGTTTCGCCCGACGCGTGAAAACAGGCTTATCCCTAGATAGTTTTCCAGCAAACTCAGTTGCCCACTGATGGTCTGTGGCGTCAGATGTAACCTTTCGCTGGCGCGTGCAATGCCACCTTCTTTTGCGACCACCCAGAAATAGTGTAGATGTTTATAGTTAACCATATAGCCACCAATACTTCGTAATATACGAATAGTATATCTATTATATTCGACTTTTATTGTTTTATAAACGTGCATAGTATGTTTTCTCACAACGTTTTTATTACATGACAGAGGATGATTTTATGCAAATTGATATTCAATCACGCGGATTTTCTTTGACAGATACTCTGCATAGCTATGCCCAAAGACGACTACTTTTTGCCATGTCTTACTGTAGTGGCCATGTTAATCGGGTAGTTATCCGTCTATCCGATGTAAACGGTCCACGCGGGGGTGCCGACAAACGCTGCCATGTACAGATAGCACTGACTGGTATGCCTGATGTGGTGGTAGAAGACACAGAAGTCGACATGTATGCCGCCATCGATCGTGCGATAGATCGTGCCAGACGTACCGTGGTGAGAAAGGTTGACCGGAATTTCACGCTACTTAGGCAGCGTGAACCACTTGTTTTAGATGCAGAGTAAACGAATCATTTAGAGGTGATAATTATGAATACAATAAACACAATTGGGAATCGCAGTCAGGCAACCACGCTTGCTACCAATAAAGTACTACGCAACACATACACTTTATTATCCATGACATTGATGTTCAGTGCATTGACTGCAGGCGGCTCGATGGCACTAAACTTACCGCATCCCGGGCTGCTACTCACAATCGGTGGTTATTTTGGTTTGTTATTTTTAACCACAAAATTTCGCGACAGCGGCTTAGGCATTGCATTCGTTTTTGCGCTGACGGGTTTCATGGGTTACACACTGGGTCCAATCCTTAATTCTTATATGGCGCTAGCCAATGGCGGACAAATTGTAATGACTGCTATGGGCGGTACGGCTGCTATTTTCCTTGGTTTGTCTGGTTACGCACTCACTTCCCGAAAAGATTTCAGCTTTATCGGCGGCTTTCTAATAGCGGGTATTCTGGTTGCTTTTATGGCCGGTTTAGGCGCAATGATTTTCGAGATGCCAGTGTTGTCACTGGCCGTGTCTTCCATGTTCATACTGCTTATGGCCGGTCTGATTTTGTATGAAACCAGCAATATCATCCATGGGGGGGAAACCAATTACATTATGGCCACCGTTACCTTATACGTTTCTATCTTTAATCTATTCACTAGCCTGTTACATCTTCTTGGTTTTATGAATGGCGATGATTAACGGTTTCAACAGGTCGGTACAAAACATTATAAAACCTACGTTTGAGATGCAATATATAAAAGGTCTAATATGAACGATACCTCTCCAAAGAATCACACCATAGCCAGGCATAAACCACGACCAATGGTTGATCTACTGGTTAGTATCATTATTCCCTCAGCAATCTTGATGAAACTTAGTGGCCAGGATGACTTAGGCGCCAGTGGTGCACTTATAGTTGCACTGGCCTTTCCTCTAAGCTGGGGCCTGTTCGAATTATTTAAGTATAAAAAATTCAATTTTATTGCGCTACTTGGTTTAATCAGTGTATTGCTTACTGGCGGCATTGGCCTGCTGCAACTCGACCCACAGTGGCTGGCGATTAAGGAGGCAGCCATCCCAGGGTTAATTGGTATCGCTGTGTTAATTTCCACACGCACACCATATCCGTTGATTAAAACCTTGCTTTATAACCCAAGTTTTATGAACGTAAAGAAGGTGCAGATAAAACTGACTCTTCATGACAACACCAGGACGTTTGAGAATCGTTTGCAAACTGCGACTTACTGGCTAAGTGCTACCTTTTTGTTTTCAGCAGTAATGAATTACATTCTTGCAAAGTGGCTGGTTACTTCCCCAACAGGTAGTGCCGCTTTCAATGAGCAGCTCGGTCAAATGACGCTGCTTAGTTACCCCGTGATTGCGATTCCTTCCACGATTATGATGATGGCTATCATGTATTACCTATGGCGAACAATTCATGACATGACTGGACTCAAATTCGAAGAGATATTAGTCACCAATCAATCTAAAGAAACACAAAATCGCGCATCCGATTAAACGCTCTGCGTATCAATTAGCCAACACAGTGTTTTAGGAAAAAACAATCATGCCATTAGTTAATATGAAAGACATGCTTAATCACGCTTACCAAAATGGTTACGCGGTGGGCGCATTCGACCTGGTCAGTTTAGACTTTTTAGAAGGCATCATGGATGCAGCAGAACGCTGTCATGCGCCGGTAATCCTCAGTCTGGCAGAATCCCATTTTGAATATTTTGACTTCGAGCTTGCCATGCCGGCAGTCGTAGCCGCCGCACGACGTGCCACAATACCGGTAGCCATTCATCTGGATCACGGCGAGAGTTTCGAATCTGCTGTCCATGGTATCAATCGTGGTTGCAACGGTATCATGGTTGACTCTTCACAGCAGACACTCGCCGATAACATAGAAATGACACGTGCTGTTGTTGACATGGCACACGCCTGCGGCGTTCCAGTAGAAGGTGAACTCGGTTACGTACCTGGCGTCGAAGGCGAAGATGCAGAACGCCATCCCGGCGAAATTGCATATACCACAGTCTCCGAAGCCAAAGATTATGTGACGCAGACAGAGGTAGACTTTTTAGCTGTATCAATTGGCACCGTTCACGGTCGCATGCAAGGTAAACCCAAACTGGATTTTTTTCGCCTGCAGGAAATTAACGACACGCTTGGTATTCCACTGGTTATCCACGGTGGCACGGGATTAAGTGATGAGCAGTTTCAACAACTGATCGGCTGCGGTGTAAGTAAAATAAATTATTACACATCGCTTGCTGACAAAGCCGGGGTGCAGATACGCGATAACGCCTCTACTAAGCCACACCACGGATACACCAGTTTGGCAGCAGGAGTTAGAGATAGCATCAGTATCGAAGTGGAACGCTGCATACGACTTTGGGGAAGCGCCAACCGTGCGACAGAACTTCTCGCGTTGTGTACACCCTGGATGCCAGTGGAACACCTGATTATTTACAACGTTGACGGCATTACAGAGCATCAAGCCAATACCATGATGAGCGAAGGTCAAAATATACTAAGTACCATCCCAGGGGTACTCGAAGTGACTACCGGTCGTGCTATACAACATGATGCGATGTATCGTTATACGTGGCTGATTCGTTTTTGCCACTCAGCCGTTATCGACAGTTACCGTGCGCACCCTAAACACGTAGTGTTTGCTGATACGTTATTCCGGCCAGTCGCCGGAGAACGTATTAGTATTGATTATCAAACGTGATAAGTTAAAGTGGATTACTGCCATAAGCGCTATGAAGTAAAACAAGAAATTATTTAATGAAAAAAACAGCCAAACATGAATATGTTGCGCCATGGGAAAAAGCCTTTGATAGCGTATTAACACCACTCGACGATTTTATTCACCGTCAAACGACCAGTGGCATATTGCTCATGCTTTGTGCGGTTGTAGCTATTTTCATTGCCAACAGCCAGTGGAGTGAAACTTACCATCACCTCCTGGCGATACCATTCACTATTGGTATACCGGGATTTCAACTATCCAAATCGCTACATCACTGGATCAACGATGGTTTGATGGCGTTGTTTTTTTTCGTCATTGGGCTGGAGCTCAAGCGTGAAATTTTAGTCGGAGAACTCGCCAATATAAAATTAGCCCTATTGCCTATTATCGCTGCTGTTGGTGGCATGTTGGTACCGGTATTAATTTACGTCAGTATCAATCCCGAAGGACCTGCCTTAAATGGTTGGGGCGTACCGATGGCAACCGACATTGCCTTTGCCATCGGTGTGCTTGCATTACTCGGTAATCGTATCCCAAAAAGTTTACTGACCTTTCTGATCGCACTGGCGATCGTCGACGACCTCGGAGCTGTTTTGGTCATCGCACTGTTTTATACAGAGACTATAAACGTTTATGCCCTGGCTTTCGCAGCCGTTACAATGGTCCTACTGATAGCGTTTAATCTTGGGGGCATTCGTCGTGCCAGCCCTTACATCCTGGGTGGTCTGGTGCTCTGGGTAGCCATGTTACAAAGTGGTGTGCATGCCACACTCGCCGGCATCTTTTTAGCTTTCACTATCCCGATGCGTCCTAAATATAATGCCAGCCGTTTTTTAGTACAGATTAATGAAATGGTTACGCAGATTAAACGCGCTTATCAACATGAAGAAAACATTGTTAAGAATGACGAATTGCGTTCCCGTGTTAGAGCGCTGGGCGACGGCGTGTTGTTAGTGCAGGCACCTGCACAAATCATGGAACGTAAGATGCATATTCCATCTGCTTACATAATAATCCCTGTGTTTTCTTTAGCCAATGCAGGTATTCCGATCGACTGGGCCTCCATTGGTAGTGTTATTACCCACCCCGTTTCAGTAGGCATAACTGCTGGTTTAGTCTTCGGCAAGTTAATCGGTATTGCAGGGTTCTCCTGGATCGCAGTAAAACTTGGCATTACTTCACTTCCTGGCGGGCTCAATTTCAAACATATAATAGGTGTCTCACTAATGGGAGGCATCGGATTTACGATGTCAATTTTCATTGCTGAATTAGGATTTGCTCAATCCGCTGAAAATCTACTTATGGCTAAAACCGGTATTCTTTTGGCTTCAGTTCTAGCCGGGGGGTCAGGGTTTATCTGGCTGTTTCTTACTGCTAAAAAAATAGAAGATAACTAAACACGAATACTTCATAAGATCATTTAAACTCTATATTCACCTTAATATTAGACCTAAATTGATTCTCTGCCACTTGTCTGTGATGTCAAATGCAAGCGCTTAATTGTGAGGGAAATACCTCTCTCTTCCGCCGTTACGCAATAATAATGGAGATGTTTATAGTTACTCATCTTTGTTCTAACACTTCGTAAATTACGAACATTACGTTAATAATGTTCGACTTTTTATCGTAAAAGAATAAGTCTATTCTAGTTTCAACGCTCGCTACTTTACTGAGGCATTGACTATGACACACCTGACTACTCTCGATGAACTAAACCAGCAAATCACTGTACTCGCTAGTGTGGAAGAAACAGACGCGCTCTTTATCAGCGTATATCTCAACCTCGAAGGCGAAACCACCGATTGGCGGGAAACACTCAACGACCGTGCCCGTCTATTACGGCTTATCCTCAAAGACGACGATCTCGCTGACTTCAATGATGCTCTGGATAAAGTCGAAGCATGGCTAGACACTGAGCTGCACCCAGAGGCAAAGTCAGCGGCTATATTCGTACGCGGCATTTTTGGCGGCGCCTTTATGCTTCCTATGCAGTTTGCCGTTCCCCTGCCTAACTGGATCGCGGTTTATCCAACTCCTAATATCTACCATCTGGTAGAACTTAAGGACAACTATCATCGTTATATTGTTTTATTCGCGATGCCAGACCGGGCGAGTATTCTGGAAGTGAACCTTGGAGCGGCGACAACTCGGGCCTGGATTAATAATCCTGATTTGCGCACGCGTGTGGGGCAGGAATGGGGGCGCCCTCACTTTCAGGTTCACCAGAAGCACCGTGGTGACCGGTTTATGCATGAGAAAATAGCAGTTCTTGAACAATTGATGCATGCCGGTGGACATACACATCTAATCTTGACCGGCGACCCGAAGATCACTAAGTCGATTCGCCTTGCCCTTCCTGAAGACCTGGCAGACAAACTGGTGGATATCATCCCGACCAGTAAACGTGACCAGCAGACCGATATAGTGATGGCGACCCTGTCCAGCTTTATCGAACATGAGGAGCAGGAATCCAGGTCAGTGGCTGAACAACTTATCGAAGGCCTACGTAGTCAAAATCTGGCTGTTGCGGGCACGGCAGATACACTGACTGTGCTGCGCTGGGGCGAGGTAGATACGCTGGTTATGACTAGTGACTATCAACCTGACCCCGGCTGGACCTGCGCCACCTGTAGAGCCATGGGCATTGAACCCCCTGAAACATCTGCCTGCCCACAGTGTGGTGCATTAACTGCACGTCCAATAGATATCAGAGAGGCGATGTTACGCCTGGCCGGCCAATTGGAATGCACGGTGGAAGTGGTGGAACATTCTGACGAACTGATGTCTCTGGGTGGAGTCGGTTGTCTGTTGCGCACCCACTTCGATACAAAAACCGATGCGCAAACTGCTCATGTAAGTGCATCCAGCTAAAGCTAAGCGTTAGCTGGACTTTGCTGAATGGACATTATGGGTTGTTAACCGCCTTTTGATTTACTAGTGCTGTTGCCAAAAACAGTGGCTACTACCAAGCAGTGCAGTGGCAAGCGAGACTTCGATAACTACCATGGTTATCAGCATTGAGTAGTTTCCATGTGCCAGCTGCGATATAAAACTACCCAGTATTATCATTGCAAGTAGAAAGAAGAAAAACGGTATGCGATAGAATTGTCAGAGTTTTGGTTGTTTGAGTGAATCGATCCTTTTCAGGTTTTTAATGCACAGACGTGTGAACAGGTACTTTGCTTTGATGAGGCCAATCATTAATCCAGCCAGTACGGCCAGCCATATCCAGAGCAGCCCAGGGTTGATACTGTGTGCTTCGATTAAGAGTTTTGAACTTTTAAAGGCAAGTACGACAGCGCCGCTATACCAGACGAGTGATGCCAGAAGTTTAAGTAAACGTGTTGAGCTGTTAAACATCCGGTGCTGTTTAATAAAGATTAAATAATTAACGTTTTTATTGCTGGACATATTCTTTTGGAATTGAAGTAAAGGCTTAAACACTGTCGCCCTGTTTGGTGCTGAACAATGTGGCTTTTTATTTGCTTGAGGAGGGCGCTGTTTCAGCTGCCCCCCATACCATCTGAAAGCTTGCTCTTAGTCGGTGCCAACATGGGTTTTCCATTCGCCAGTGTCGTTAGATATAACTCCAAATCGGTATATTCTTGCGTATGCAATTTCAACGGGTAGGTACGAGTCACTACTTGGCAGTGTCTAATTCGTTGACGGAGACTGATTAAACCAAGGTCATGCCCGGCAATAAAATGTTTTGGCCAAGTAGAAGCTGTGTAGCTGTGTTTACCTTCTGGCTTGATACTGCTGAGAGGTTGTCCGCGCAGCCATTTGCCAGCCGATGCAGTATGACAGTCTGCACATGAAAAATTGAGCTGTCCTGCTTTTTGGAAAAACGACGCCTTGCCACGTTCCAGCGCTACTGCGGCTGGCCCATCGGTAGAAACGTTGACTGGCATCCTTCTACTCAGGAACTTGACATAACTCGTTACCACATTGGACTCCATACTGCCCAGACGATATGGTTCACTGTGTTTGTATTTTTTCTGGCATACATTGATCCGCTGTTCCAGGCCAATGATCTTCTTAAGCCCATAATCATATTTCGGATAGATCGTAGCTACTCCCTTTAAGTCAGGTCCCTTACCAATCGATGTCGAATGGCAGGATGCGCACGATTCACCCGTCTTGTTCGGTTTTCTGAACAGTTCCTCACCTTTCTCAATATAGATATCGGCAAGCGTGAAATCCTCAACGGCCACATTATAATTACGCTCTTGCGGTTGCTCTCTGTTGGGTGCATTAACAGTACTCTTAAGCGAGTTAATATATGCTGCGATATGTACTACTTCATGTTTTGTGAGAATTTCATTGGTTCCAAATGGAGGCATTGTGGTTTTGGGATTGTGAGCCCTTGCGTCCCAAATCTGCTGAAAGGTATAGGCACTGTCTCGTCCCGAGTTGCCATATGTGCTTAGGTTAGGCCCCACATTACCGGCTTGCTCACCATCAGGACCCAAAACGTGACAAGCCAGACAGCGCCCTTTGTTTTGTGCATACGCCAGTATTTTCCCTTTTTCTGGATCACCCTTCATATGTGGTGGCGAAGGTCGTTCGACAAGACGGACTTTTTTTGTTTCATTGTAACCAGTAGTCGGAAATTTTTCAGAGCCCTTGAAAATCATTCCATGCTGCATATGCCCACCCTGGTGTTGCATCTTCTCATCCGTTTTATGATGCATCTGCGAGTGATGTTTAGCTGTATCTTCTTCTTGCGCAACAACTGACATACATATAAAAAGTGCGCCTGTTAAAACAAGCACTACATTTGATAAATGGATTTTTATATAATTATTGTTCATCATTTTCTCCTAATCACGAATAGTTACGCCTGGTGGCAAAACCAACGGTGACGGTGCAGGACGCTTGTAGATTTTGTTATTCGGCCACTCTATAACCTTGAAAGACTCGTGACAAGCGACGCACGAGGAAACCATTCTGGACATGGCGCGTAATGTGCCATTCCTGTTTTTGGCCTCAGCCGCTTTTTTTATAGCGATAGCATCCACTGCATGAAATTGAACTCCCATAGCGGTAAAACCAGGGTTGCCGCGTCGCGCAAGCCCTTGGCCTTTTTTCTCGTTGAAGCTCATCTTATCGGCAACTTTTTCAATTGTTTTGAAATCATCTTCCGCCATTGCATCGATCATCTCTCCCAGGCTGGTCAAATTTTTGCGCATCACGCGCAGCAGATCTTCTCTATCTTCGTAGGGAATAGTCAACAGCGTTCGATTGTCCATCTCTTGGGTTTTCCTGGCCTGCTCAGCCACAACCGGCTGCGATAAAATGCTAGCTACACCCACAACGCTGGTCAGCACTAGTAAAAACCGTCGATTTTTCTTTTTCATGTCTTTTTTCTCTTACATATTGGAAAGAAATACCATCTTTACGTTCGCTTTGGGTTATTAACCGCCTTTTGATTTACTAGTGCTGTTGCCAGAAGCAGTGGCTACTACCAAGCAGTGCAGTGGCAAGCGAGACTTCGATAATTGCCATGGTTATCAGCATTGAGTAGTTTCCATGTGCCAGCTGCGATATAAAACTACCCAGTATTATCATTGCAAGTAGAAAGAAGAAAAACGGTATGCGATAGAATTGCCAGAGTTTTGGTTGTTTGAGTGAATCGATCCTTTTTAGGTTTTTAATGCACAGACGTGTGAACAGGTACTTTGCTTTAATGAAACCAATCAGTAATCCAGACAGTACGGCCAGCCATATCCAGAGCAGCCCAGGGTTGATACTGTGTGCTTCGATTAAGAGTTTTGAACTTTTAAAGGCAAGTACGACAGCGCCGCTATACCAGACGAGTGATGCCAGTAGTCTAAGTAAGCCTGTGGAGCTGTTAAACATCTGGTGTTCTTTTAGCACTGCTTCTGCTGCCCCCATACCATGCCTTGCGTGCATCGAACCAGTTGTCAATCCGGGATTGTTCCAGTTTGCATCGCTTACAAATTCATTGTTATTAGAAAATAGCTCAACATCACGACCACTAATACGATCAGGGCATAGTATATCAACATGCAAAAACCAGGCAGGTCACCACAGGATTTTTTTAATTTGCAGTTGTTACAAATCTTTTCTTTTATCGTCGAATTTTTTGTCGTT
>CAJXZZ010000090.1 GCA_913065105.1 uncultured Gammaproteobacteria bacterium
GCTGCGCAGTCAGCAGTGGCAGATCGAAGCCAGTTTAGGTGAGGCGCATACCATGCTGCCCGGTTTGGTTTCCTGGGTCAGTGCATTTATTCTAATCTTCCTGGCAATAAAACCGCTAAGACGTGCCGTACTTCCACAGTTAGGTTAATGACGAAACGTAATTCAGCAGTAATGGCAACCTAAATATTCAATCTGGCCGCACAAGACTAACAAGCCACGATTGTATGTGATGTTTATTGAAAACAATATTGAAGGTAAAGGTAATTGTTCATCAGAATATACAGCGTTCGGTATCTTAAAAAACAATGAATTATTCGTTACCGATCGCATAAAAAAAGCGGTTCATGCTATCAAGATAAAGAGATACAGTCTTTTGAATACTATTCTGCAAAACTAAAACCACTAAGTAATTTTCGTTAACGAATAACTTTAGCGGACGTTTAGTACGTACCGCTTGCCACAGTGTTAGTGAATACAATATGAAAGAATTTTAGGGTAGAATGAAAAAAGCATAAATGTCACACCCTACTTATCTATATGGAATCAGGATAATTAAATCATGAATGATGAAAAAACGAGTAATGATCCCCGAGCTGCTCTAGTCGTTACAAAAGGAGTTCCTGTCGCAGTAAAAGACCTACAAACGCTAATTTCCGAAATAGGGATACCTGAAAAAATACCTTTTGGAGACGGAGAAGTTGCGTACCGTCTGAAATCAATTAAACATAAGGCATTTAAAAAACATTTCGGACTCGATGACCATATATGGATCAAACCATCAGAAAAAAGATACAAAGATGCGTGGAATAAAGCTGGATGTAAATCTCCTGGTGGGGCATTTCATCTTGACCACTTACACTCTAAAGCAAGAGCAATTAAAGAAAATTATAAATATGTAGTTCTTTATCCATGTCCTGGCGGGCCGAATAGTAGTGCGGGCCATAAAGAAAAATTACTTGCTGCGAGTGCCAATATTGATACCGCAACTAAACAACCCATATATTTCGCTGAAGAGATACATTTTTGTAAAATGTGGGGCTGTTACCAACACCTCAATCGAGGTTTGAGTGATTCGGAAGTTGAAAGATTGTTGAAGGAATACGGCGTTGCTTAAATGTGTATCGGGTGTCAGAGCACAACTGTTTCTAATATAGAGTTACTTGTGTTCTGACCTCATTTAATTTAATTGAGCTTGTTATGACTGAGAATGCTTTTCTATTAAATATGGATTTTGCAAAAGTGGCTTGTATTCGCCCTGATGAGCAAGAGTGGATAACAAGTCCTGCCGATGGTGTTTCTCGTGTGCATCTTGAGCGTGTTGCACAGGAGTCTGGACACACGACCAGTTTTGTTAAGTTTGCGCCGGGTTCTTATTTTCCACAGCATTCGCATCCGCAAGGTGAGGAGATTTTTGTATTAGAAGGGGTGTTCTCTGACGAGCAAGGTGATTATCCAGCAGGAACCTACATTCGAAATCCCCCCGGTTCATTTCATAAACCGTTTACCAAAGAAGGTTGTACGTTATTTGTGAAACTCGAACAATTTCAAAATGACGATACCAAACATGTCGTGATTCGACCTGAAGACCAGCAATGGTTTCAAGGTATTGGTAATTTAAAAGTATTGGCATTGCATGCACACGGTACAGAAAGTACCGCCTTAGTCGCATGGCCAAAAAATGAAATATTTCAATCACACCATCACATGGGTGGCGAAGAGATTGTAGTGATCAGTGGTCGTTTTATCGATGAGCATGGTGAATACCCTGCGGGTACCTGGTTGCGAAGCCCGCATATGTCACAGCATTTTCCACGAGTAGAAGAAGAAACATTAATTTATGTAAAAGTGGGGTATTTGTGAAATTCTCTCCCCTGTTTGCTTGTGTGACTATAGGTGACTAATTGGATTCATCGACATTTTTCCTGATGGCTGCCGATGCAGTTCTACTTCTGCATGTAATTTTTGTTGCCTTCGTTGTGATCGGTTTACTGCTTATATTTGCAGGCAAGGCGCGCGAGTGGTACTGGGTGTGTAATCCCTGGTTCCGTTTGACCCATCTTATCGCTATAGCAGTAGTCGCTGTTCAGTCATGGTTTGGTCTTATCTGTCCGCTTACATCGATTGAAATGGCACTGCGTTCGCGGGCCGGTGATACTGTATATTCCGGTTCATTTATATCGCACTGGTTAGCAAACTTTTTGTACTATCAGGTGCCGCCGTGGGTCTTTGTTGTCTGTTATATGGTGTTCGGCGGGATAGTTGTTGCCAGCTGGTTCTGGATACCTCCGCGGAAATTTAAACTGTAAATCATGATGCGCAGTGAAATTAAAAATTTTCGAGACATCCCTAATGTTGGTAAAGCGATTGAAAAACTTTTTGTCCTGCTAGAAATAAAAGAACCCGTTGAGTTAATAACTAAGGATCCTTATCAAATGTATAACGATCTTTGTAAGATCACGAATAAACGACATGACCCATGTGTTATCGACGTGTTTATCTCGGCGGTAAAATACATGCAAGGCGGTCCACTCAGGAAATGGTGGGAGTTTACTAAAGAGCGTAAGTTGAAATTGGCTGGTAAATAATACAGCTTAACGAGTGGTTCTAAAGTGGCGGTTAAAGGGGAAATAGGGAAGGTCCATGGTTTCATTATTGTGCAATTGTTTTTTATTGATTCAAATCATTGCAAATGCATCTGCTCCGTGAAATATTGGTACATGTGCAAGTCCTTAATTCGAATATGGATAGCGTGCTGTATCATGTTGGGGATTGTAGAGAGTTTACAAACTTAACTGTCATTGCTGCATAAGCCAGGAATCATGTAATGATTGAGTTACAAAAAGCAACGGACCATCCGCTCGATGAAAACGTGGTGTTTCATGTCCACGGTGTCACCAAAATTTACCAGATGGGTGAAGTGCAGGTACGTGCCCTGCGCGGCATCGATCTTGATCTATACAAAGGTGAGTTCACCGTTTTGTTAGGTGCGTCCGGTAGCGGTAAATCGACCCTGTTAAATATCCTCGGCGGGCTGGACTCACCCACCGAAGGTCATGTGATCTATGGTGATCGTGACCTGACACGCGCCAGTGAAAAAGAACTGACTGCCTACCGGCGTTACCATGTCGGTTTCGTCTTCCAGTTTTACAACCTCATCCCCAGCCTGACGGCATTAGAAAACATTGCCGTGGTTACCGAGATAGCACAATCACCGATGCAGCCGGAAGAGGCACTGAGGATGGTCGACCTGGGTGACCGTCTGCACCATTTCCCGGCACAGCTTTCCGGCGGTGAGCAGCAGCGTGTTGCCATCGCCCGTGCCATCGCGAAAAATCCCGATGTGCTGTTATGCGACGAACCCACCGGCGCGCTCGATTCCAAAACCGGCATCGTCGTGCTGCAGGCGCTGCAGCGGGTCAATCAGGAACTGGGCACCACCACCGCGGTAATCACGCACAACGCCGGCATCGCGCAGATGGCGGATCGGGTTATCCACCTCGCCGATGGCCGCATCAGCCAGGTGGATGTCAATGAGACCAAACTCGCCCCGAGTCAACTCAGCTGGTAAGCCACAGGTAATTATGGGGCCATGAAAGCACTCGACAAAAAACTCTGGCGGGAACTGTGGGACATGCGCATGCAGGCGCTGGCCATCGCCATGGTCATCGTCAGCGGTGTCGGCATCTTCATCATGTCGCTGAGCACGCTCGACTCTCTATATGAAACCCGCGAAACCTATTACCGCGACCATCACTTCGCCCATGTTTTTGCCTCGCTGAAACGCGCACCGCTGTCACTGGTAAAACGCATCGAAGAAATTCCCGGTGTCGACAAAGTCGAGACCCGCGTGGTCGCATATGTGAACCTCGATGTCGAAGGCTTCGACGACCCGGTCAGCGGCCATATCCTGTCACTGCCCGATAACAGCCGCGGGCTGCTTAACCAGATTTACCTGCGCGAAGGCCGTCTGCCCGAGCCGGGGCGTGATAACGAAATCGTGCTTAGCGAAGAGTTTGTCCAGGCGCATAAATTGCAGCCCAGCGACACGATCAGCGCCACCATTAACGGCCGGCGCAAGGCACTCACCATCGTCGGTGTCGCGCTGTCGCCGGAATATATCTACCAGATCGCGCCCGGTGCCATGTTCCCTGACCCTCTGCGCTATGGCGTACTGTGGATAGCGCGGCAGCCGCTGGCCACGGCCTATGACATGGAAGGCGCTTTCAACAATGTCACGCTGACGCTGAGCCGGGGCACCAATGAGCAGACCATCAATGAACAGGATGTCATCGATCGACTCGACGACATCCTGAAAGACTACGGCGGCATCGGTACCATCGCCCGCAAAGATCAGTTCTCCAACCGTTTCCTGACCGAAGAGCTCAAGCAGCAGCGCACCATCGCCACCATCTTCCCGGTCATCTTTTTTGGCGTTGCCGCGTTTTTACTCAACGTGGTCATCAGCCGTCTCATCCGTCTGCAGCGTGAAGAGGTCGCCACGCTGAAAGCGTTTGGTTACAGTGATCTCGCCGTCGGCATGCACTTCATCAAACTGGTGCTGCTTATCGTCAGTCTCGGCGTTATTATCGGTATCGGTGCCGGCATCTGGATGGGCAAGGGCATGAGCAACATCTACATGGTGATGTACAGCCTGCCTTACATGATCTACGTACTAAAACCCCAGGTCATCATCGCCGCGGCGCTGATCAGTATGGCAGTCGCCGTCATGGGCACGCTCTACGCGGTATACAGTGCAGCAAGACTACCGCCGGCACAGGCGATGCAGCCGGAACTGCCGGCAAAATATCACACTACGCTGGCCGAGCGCATGGGTCTGAAGCGCTGGCTGTCACAACCCACGCGCATGATATTGCGCCATGTCGAACGCCGCCCGCTGAAGTCACTGATGACCACGCTCGGCATCGCCATGGCGTGTGGCATCATAATGGTCAGCGGTTTTCAGGAAGGCTCCATCAACTACATGGTGGAGATGCAGTATGGTCTCAGCCAGCGCGAAGACATGATTGCCATCTATACCGAACCGACATCAAAACGTTCGTTGTATTCGCTACAAAGTTTGCAAGGCGTAGAGCATGCCGAAGGTTTTCGTATCGTGCCGGCGAAACTGCAGTTTGAACACCGTTTCTACCGAGCTGCAGTCAATGGCATTCAACCCGGCGGCAGCCTGATGCGTCTGCTCGATACCGATCTGAATATCATCGAGTTGCCAAAAGAAGGCGTCGTACTTACTGATTACCTGGCCGAAATGCTGCACATCAAAACCGGTGATATGCTCACCATCGAAGTACTGGAAGGCCAGCGTGTGACCGTGCAGGTGCCGGTGGTCGGTACTGCCAAACAGTATTTAGGTATGAATGCCTACATGCGCATCGAAGCACTTAATGCATTGTTAAAAGAAGGCTATGCGCTGACCGGCGCACTGCTCAGTGTTGATGATATTTACCAGCGCGATATTTATGCCGAGCTGAAAGAAATGCCGCGGGTGGCTGGCGTGGTCGAACATGATTCATCCATCCAGTCGTTCTATGACACCATCGCCGAAACCATCCTGTTCTTTACCTTCATCTCCACGCTGCTCGGTTCCAGCATCGCCTTCGGTGTTATCTATAACAGCATGCGTATCGCATTGTCCGAGCGTAACCGCGAACTGGCCAGCCTGCGCGTGCTCGGTTTCGAACGCAGCGAAGTCGCCTACATCCTGCTGGGTGAACAGGCGCTGTTCACACTAATTGCCATCCCTTTGGGTTTCCTCATCGGTTATGGCCTGTGTGCCTACATGGCCTTTCAGTTTGATAGCGATCTGTATCGTGTGCCGCTGGTGCTGGGCATGAATGTTTATGCCTTTTCAGCGCTGGTGGTTCTGTTGTCATCAATCGTTTCTGCCATAATGATCTGGCGCAATCTTGCCCATCTCGATATGGTAGCCGTACTCAAGAGTAAGGAGTAACACATGAACCTGGCAAGTTATTTTCCATGGAAAAAACATCCCGTCATCACCGCCATCAGTGCTCTGATCGTCGTGCTGCTGATCTGGGGTTTCTGGCCGCAAGCGGTATACGTCGAAGCCATAGCAGCAAAACGTGCACCGCTGACCATCACCATCGAAGAAGAAGGCCGCACCCGGGTGGTCGACCGTTACATCATCTCGGCACCGGTCGACGGCGTTGCCTGCCGCCAGCAGCTTGATGTCGGCGATGAAGTAAAACAGGGTCAGGTACTGCTCGGCATCACCCCGCTGGAATCACAGGTTCTCGATCCGCGCAGCCGGGCGCAAACCCGTGCGCAGGTAGCCGCGGCTGATTCGGCACTGCATGCCGCTGAGCAGCAGGCCGAAGCAGCAGAGGCATCCGCAAAACTCGCGGTCATCGAACATAATCGCTTAAAGCCGCTGGTCGAGAAAGGTGTGATATCAACCGATGCTTATGACAAGGCAGCCACCCAGGTACAGACCACGGCAGCAGCACAACGCTCAGCCGATTTCCAGATCGAAGTCGCCCGTTATGAGCTGCAGGCGGCAAAGACCGTGCTGGAATACACCGCGGCCAGTCGCGGTGAACCGGCTGAACGCCTGCCGGTGGTTTCGCCTATTGACGGCAGTGTGCTAAAAGTCACGCGTGAATGCGAAGGCCCGGTGCGCACCGGCGATTTGCTGATCGAAGTCGGTGATCCAAAAGTGCTGGAGATCGAAGTGGATGTGCTCTCGGCCGATGCAGTAAAAATCAAACCGGGCATGAAAGTACTGTTTGATCGCTGGGGTGGAGAACAGCCGCTGGAAGGTATCGTGCGTATCATCGAACCGGTCGGTTTTACAAAAATTTCTGCCCTGGGTGTAGAAGAACAGCGCGTGCTGATCATTTCCGATTTCACCTCACCGGCAGAACAATGGCAGCGCGTGGGTGACGGTTACCGGGTAGAGGCGCGGTTTATTCTCTGGCATGAAGATGATGTATTGCAGGTGCCTGCCAGCAGTTTGTTTCGTTACCAGCAGGGCTGGGCGGTTTTTGTTGTTGAAAATAATCATGCTAAGCGGCGGGTGGTTAAAGTCGGGCGACGTAATGGTTTAACCGCGCAGATACTCGAAGGTGTTAAAGAGGGTGAGGCGGTGGTTAACCATCCGAGTGACTCAGTCGAAGACGGCCGCCGAGTAAAACAGAGATTCTAGTTCACAAATTCCCCTCTCCATCTGGGAGGGGGCTGGGGTGAGGGCAGTACAAAACGATGAAAGAATATACGAAGTTTTTAAAAGAAGTAGAAACCCTAAACAAAAAATACGCCTCGATTTATTTCAACGTCGAGCTAGAAGCACTCGCCATGCCGTTCTGGTCATGGGAAGAAATCCAGAAAGGACTGGAACTGAGGCCAGAGTGGGAAGTAGATAAAGAGCTGATACCGTTCTACGGTGATTGGCATGATCTGTTCTGCCTTAATGGAACCACCGGTGAAATCGTCGCGCTTAATGATGAGCGGGAAGTGTTATGTACCTGGACTTCTATTAAAGATTTTTTGAGTTGCCTGTCAGAAAAAGAGATTATCTTTGATGATGAATATATGGCAAGTAGCGTGCATCATTTTGGTGATTCGAAAGGGCATGAGATAAAACATTAAAAGGCTAGTAGTGAAATATTAAAGGGGTCAGACCCCTTTAACAATCATGGTGCACGTAAACATTTAGCTTCCCCCAATAAAATTTATTGGTGGAAGATCAGTTTCACACCGATGCCTTTTAAAACTCAGGCCCCTTTAACCTGCTTTAGTTATTCAAATAAGCTGCAGGCAAACGAATTTATTCTGTTAAAATTTCTTCCCCGCTTAGAAGCATACCCGTTAGAAGCAGCCCAATGAATCAGAAACGTCATATCTCACCCTCACGCCGTCATGGAAAACATAAACCCCGTTCGACACCGGCTGTCAGTGCGCCCAAAGTTGCCTTTGATGGTGCAAAACTTTTTTTGCTGGCTGGCCGTGAAAGGTCGATTCTGCGCCGCCACCCGTGGTTGTTCTCGGGTGCGGTAGAGCGCCTCGAAGGCAATGTGCAAAGTGGTGACACGGTACAGCTATGTGATGCGCAGGGCGGGTTTCTCGCCTGGGCGGCTTACAATTCAGAGTCGCAGATCGTTGCGCGGGTATGGTCATGGTTAGCTCAGGAAAAAATCGATGCGGATTTTTTCCGGCGCAAAATTGCCAGTGCGCTTACTTTACGCAAAGATTTCAAACTCGATGTGAACAGCAATGGCATGCGGCTAATCCATGGTGAGTCTGACGGTTTGCCCGGATTGATCGTGGATCAATATGCTGATGTGCTGGTGTTGCAGCTGGGCAGCGCGGGGGCGGAACGCTGGCGTGAGATTTTCGCGGACTGTTTGCAGGAACTGTGTCAGCCGGTGTGCATCTATGAGCGTTCGGATTCTGATGGCCGCGCGCTGGAAGGTCTGCCGAAACGCAGTGAAGTTTTGCGTGGTGCGCTGCCGCAAAATTTGAGTGTGACCGAGAATGGTATACACATCGCCGTGGATGTGGCCACCGGGCAGAAGACCGGATTTTATCTTGACCAGCGCGATAACCGCGCTTTGATCGGCGAACTGTCAGCCGGGCGCGATGTGCTCAACTGTTTCTGTTACACCGGTGGCTTCTCTTTATACGCGCTTCGCGGTGGCGCCAACTCGGTGTTATCAATCGATTCTTCTGCTGAGGCTTTGCAACTGGCACAGCGCAACATCGAGCTGAACACATTGGATGCCAGCCGCGCTGAGTGGCAGGACAGCGATGTATTTGAAGCGTTGCGAAAGCTGCGTGACCAGAACCGAAAATTTGACCTCATCGTGCTCGACCCGCCAAAGTTTGCACCCACGGCGGCCTTTGCCGAAAAGGCATCGCGCGCCTATAAGGACATCAATCTCTTAGGTTTTAAATTGCTGCGCCCCGGCGGCATCCTCGCCACCTTTTCCTGCTCCGGCGGAATCAGCGACGACCTGTTCCAGAAGATCATCGCAGGCGCGGCACTGGATGCCGGCGTCGATGCACAGATCGTTCACAAGCTGAGTGCCGCCGCCGATCATCCGGTGTTGCTGAGTTTTCCCGAGGGCGCTTATCTGAAGGGGCTGGTATTGCGGGTAGCAGGATAAATTGTGACAAAAATTCATGATCGATGTGAATTTTTTCTTTAGCTTTTATCTTTAATTCCACCTTTAACAAGCCATCAAAGTAGTGCAGCTATCATGATCTTTCTGTGAAAACTGTTTGAGTGTTTTTTTGTCTTTGTTTATAACCCCCTTTTTCATTTGCTGAATTTTCTGGCATTGGTAGAGTAAATTCGCCAGGGAAGGCGAATTTAGCCTTGTGCGCCCGGATGGCGCATCAAGGCGGGCTCGTAGGCAATGTCAGGAAATGCAGGTACCCCGAGTGTTTTTCTCGGGGCGAATGATTTAGGGCAGCACTCTTTTGGTTACTTTTCTGTTGCTGTAGACAGAAAAGTGACTCGCCCGCGAGGCGAGACTCGCAATTTATTAGAATAAATGCAGCCTTTAATAATTAAGAGCGTCACATTTTTTAAAACACATCGCCACATAATTTATGCTGCAACTAGCTATCAGCCGCAGCTATCTCAGCCATCATACTCAACGCCACAGCTTCTGCCACTTCGATACCATCCACTGCCGCAGACAGAATGCCACCTGCATAACCTGCGCCTTCACCTGCGGGGTAAAGCCCTTTGGTGTTAATGCTTTGATAGTCAGTCTTATTACGTTTAATACGTATCGGTGACGAGGTGCGAGTTTCAACACCAGTCAGCACCGCGTCGTTCATGGCAAAATCTTTTATCTTGCGTCCGAACATTGGCAAGGCTTCGCGAATCGCTTCAATCGCATAATCGGGTAACGCAGAACTCAGGTCAGTCAGGTTTACACCCGGAGTATAGGAGGGCTGTACGCAACCCAGTTCGGTTGATGGCTGCCCCTTAAGAAAATCGCCGACCAGTTGCGCCGGTGCATCGTAATTACTGCCACCCAGAACAAATGCACGTTTTTCCAGTTCACGCTGTAACTCCATACCCGCGAGTGGATTATCATCAGGAAAATCTTCGGGCGTAATGCCGACCACAATGCCACTGTTGGCATTGCGTTCGTTGCGCGAATATTGGCTCATGCCATTAGTGACCACATGCCCCTCTTCAGAAGTGGCTGCCACCACCGTACCACCCGGGCACATGCAAAAACTATAGACACTGCGACCATTCTTGCAGTGGTGTACCAGCTTGTAATCGGCCGCGCCAAGATCGGCATGTCCGGCAAACTGACCGTAACGACATTGGTCAATAATGGATTGTGGATGTTCAATACGAAAACCAATAGAAAAAGGTTTCGCTTCGATATAAACGCCGCGTTCAAATAACATTTTGAAAGTATCGCGAGCACTATGTCCGATAGCGAGAACAACGTGATTACTCTCGATGTGTTCGCCGCTGGCC
Organism: uncultured Gammaproteobacteria bacterium; assembly: GCA_913065105.1. Classification (GTDB taxonomy): domain Bacteria; phylum Pseudomonadota; class Gammaproteobacteria; order SZUA-229; family SZUA-229. The sequence continues at coordinate 10,487 of CAJXZZ010000090.1, forward strand.
AGTGTCACACCGCGTACCTGTCCCTCATCGATATCGATATCGGTAACACGGCTATCAAAACGGAACTCGCCACCAAGACCAATAATTTCCTCGCGAATTTTCTCCACCATACCCACCAGACGAAAAGTACCCACGTGTGGTTTGCTGATATGAAGAATCTCTTTCGGCGCACCCGCCTTGACGAACTCCTGCAACACCTTCACACCAAGATGCCGAGGATCTTTAATCTGCGTATACAACTTACCGTCGGAGAACGTACCCGCACCGCCTTCACCAAACTGCACGTTCGATTCAGGGTTCAACTTGTGATCACGCCATAACGCCCAGGTATCTTTGGTACGCTGCCGCACTTCCTGACCGCGTTCCAGAATCAGCGGTTTAAAGCCCATCTGCGCGAGTAAGAGCCCAGCCATAAAACCGCACGGCCCGGTACCAATAATTACCGGACGTGTTGAAAGTTTAGCGGGCGCATGAGTCACAAATTTATATTCAGTATCCGGCGTCGATTTGATGTGAGCCTCATTTTTAAAACGCGATAACAACTGCGCCTCATCGGCCACATCAACATCCAGTGAATAAACAGCCACAATCGCATTACGTTTACGCGCATCGAAAGCAAGACGGGCAACCGTGTAACCGCGCAACTTTGCAGGTGTAATATGCAAACGTTTGAGAATCGCCAACTGTAATTTATCTGCAGAATGACCGAGGGGAAGCCTGATATCAGTAAGTCGTAACATGGAAGGTTCTACGGTTAAACATGAATATAGAGAGCGAATGATTTTACCCTGTTGGCGCGAGCCTGTCTTATCGCAATGCGAATACTCATTAAAGGGGACGGAGGAGTTTAAAAGTGATCAATTGTTGGTTAAATAATAATCCCTCCGTCCCCTTTAGATACCAGTTTTTCTGAAGTAGGGAAATGGTTCGGTGTTAGTTATGTTACAGTGAGCCGCGTAGTAAAGCTGCATGAAAACATGTGAAATGTAAGGCCTGACCCCGTAAAGTGCCATGGTTTATTTGGTATAGACTATCGAATGCATCGAGTTAACCAGCAGCAAGCATACAGCCAGGCCCGGTGGCGAATACCAGAGCCAACATCCGCTATTACATCTTCCCCAATGAACGCTTTGCCGAACAAAGCACACAGTCAGGGCACGAGTAAGTCAGCAGTCGACAAATAAACGAACACAACACAGGAAAACATTATGGCAATAAACAACGGTAACCAGAGTCCATGGGGCGGCGGTTCGGGTGGCGGTAGAGGTGGTGGTAATAAGGGGCCACCCGATCTAGAAGATCGTCTGCGCCAGGCACGGAAAT
>CAJXZZ010000091.1 GCA_913065105.1 uncultured Gammaproteobacteria bacterium
TTTTATAACCCATCATCATCAGGGCTGACTCACATCCCGTCCAAATTTTTTCAACTTTTCACACAACCTGAATCATAAGCAGACGTTAGGTTTAATTTTCTGACAGGCAGATATCGGCGCCAATAACTGACAATCATTATTTTTTTATTTCTCTTAGTACAAACTTTCGATCAGTATAGACAACTTATTTAGTAAGTATAACTAATTCCAAACGTTAAACTAAAATCATTCGGAATCGGTGTCGTTCCATCTGCAGCTTCAGTTGGGTTACTGGTCCTGTCCCAGATAAACGATGTATTAAAATCCAGCGCCCCTATTATTTCACTATCTACAGTCAGAATAATATGGTGCGTATAACCACCAGATGCTTTATTGCCAACTTGAATGTTGTACTTGGCAGCAAAGTCCAGTGTTTTTGTGACTTCGAGATGATACTTGGTTTTTAACACTGCCGCAGGTGTTGTCTCACTGCTGTTCTGACCTGGTGCAACAGAAACGAAATCTGTTTTTACATATGCCGGGCCACCGGCGAATGACAGTTCCGTTCTGGCGTCATCAAATACGGTATAACCTAAACCTGCACCTACCGTTGTTCGCAAGTCAATATTTTGAAATGTGTCACTATAGAATTCCGCAAACGCCGGAGTATAAAAAAAGTTACGTGTTTTGTAATAATCGATACTGGCATTCACACGATGGTTATTGATCGTATCTACCAGGCTGCCATCACCACTATTTGTTTTTGAAATATTACCGATATAGTCCATTAAAAAACGTGTTGTTGAACCACGCCTTTCTACGTTAAGCGTTGAGGTGTAATCTATCTGATCAGTATTACCTTGCCTGATACCTAAACTCAGGACCAGTTTAATTGCCCAAAGATCTCGTTCTTTATTACCGCCAGTCGTAAATGATATTAATTTCGAACGGTCATATGTATTATCTTCATAATCATTAGTCAGCCTCAAAACATTATCGGTAACCTCCAGTACGCCGGAGGTTGCACCAACGCCATCTATATTGACATTATCGACACGGTGGCTGCGTAAGAATTTGACATCAGTCCAATCAATAGTCAGCAGACCCAGATTTTTACTGTCAAATTCCAGGCTGTCTTTATACATGCCTTTAATTTCACCTTTAAGCCATTCGTCAGTGTTGAGTTGAATCCAGTCATATTTATCCACCGATGGGATACATACCATGGACTTTTCTTTCTCACTTGATTTAGCTGAACTATTAGAGATGGATATATCAGTATCGGTCTCGGCACTTTTCGTTTGTTCAACGGTGGCCTGTGACTCTTCAGCGACTTTTATATTATCTGCGGACGAATTTGTTTCAGCTGCTTCTGCAGCAAGAAACACTGAGGAAAATAAAAATAAGAACGCAGATATTGATAATTTTCTGATCTTTTTTGCAATAAACGTATTCATCATTTAAATATAAAAAAGAAGATTCCGATAGTCGCTAATCGTAGCATCATAACCAATAGTCTTACTTGCATTATTAATCCCGCCATCGTACGGGATTTTATCTGAGTGTCCGTTATCGGCTGAAGTAGATGCCTTACAACAGACATCCATAGTGCAGCGGGCCCCCACAAACTCCGCTCAATATGCAGATCGCACCAGCAACAATCACCACACTGTTCAGCAAATTCTATGCACTTTCTTCTACTGGTATGTGCCGTTTTATTAATGCTAACTTTTAATAGATGTCTTTATCCGAGCAAATCTAACAAGGCCTGACAGTCACCAATTCTCAGGTGCGATTGCCAGGCCAAAGTTTGCAATCATAACGGTTTAAAGGATCGTCGAAATAACTATTATTTCGGAAGCTCATTGAACATGGCATTTACCGCATATTCCAGTCTTTTCTTTACAATTTCCGAATCCAGATTCTTTATCTCGCCAGTCGCTATACCTACCCATGTTACAAAGCCGGTCTCCGAATCTATCAGGACCACGACCAACCCGATCTGAGGAACATTTTCCAGACTGGTTAATTTGGTCTCAGGGTTTTGTTTGAGTTTCAACGCTTCCATATCAGCGCCGAGGGCGTAAGCAACCAACATATCTGGTTCACTCATTACCTCGGTCATGCCACTATCACGCAAAGCGCTGTTGACAAGAAATACCATCTCAGCATCTGCGTCTAATGCAGGTGGTTCCCAATGGCCATGCGGATCGTAAAGTATACCCGCCGCGCCCAACCATGCATATGTTTTGTACCCACTAAAATCAACCTTGGCAGCCGCTTCGGTCTCGATTTTAATATCGTCTTTAGGGAAGGTAGAACAGCCGGTTATAAACCAGGCCATTACCATAATAACTAAAATAATTTTTTTCATGTTTCACCTCTAACATTTAGTTGTTAAATTGTGGGTATAAAATATGAACTATTCGGGTTGTTATTCCCCTGACCCTTCCGGTAATGGCGTCAAAAACATCTGCAGTAAGGCACCTTTGCCAAGGCGCTTGCGGACTACGGACAGCATGTTGTAACTGAGCAGTGCAGCCGACAGGCATATCGTGTTAAGCCAGACATGGGGCAGCTCCGCATGCTGAAATATCGCGATCAGCGAGGCGCCAAAACCATCGTACTCATGCCGCCCCTCGAAAGCCTTTTCCAGCAGCAACACAACAAACACACCAAAAGTATACAGAGCTGTTCGCAGCACGACATCCACCCACGCAGACTGCAGCTGAATCCATGCTCCCAACGGGACATATTCCAGCACCAGCACGACCTTGGCTAGTACTAGCGCACCAAGCAGCACCACCGAAAAGCCAGAAAAGGCAATCTGGTATTCGGCAAGAACGAGGTACTTAAGTAGTACCAGCACACCGAGACAGCAGCCAAAATAAAACGTAAGCCATAACACCGCCATGATCTCGTGCTGTAATTTCTGTTTAATGCTCATGATCTGCTGTTTATCTTCGGTTATTCAATTACCTGCTTTTATTTCTTCGCTTTTTCCTCGGCTTTTGCCTTGGCGCTGCTGATGATGGTTTTCCATTCGTCGGCTTTGATATGTGTCAGCATAGCGCTGCGCAATTCCCAGAATTTTTCTACTTCCTGCTGGCGTTTTGCAAAGACATTGGAAACCATCTGGTTAAATTCTTCGGGTGTGGAATCAAAGTTGTTCACCAGTTTGTCGAACTGTTTAATGTCTTTCGAAACCTGTTTGTTGAAGTCCTTGATTGCATCTTTTAAATCACCCAGCCCGTCCAATGCTTTATCACGACGATCATCTTCCACGATGGTTGTCTTGATTGGATCCTTGGTGTACTTAGTCATGAGTTCACCGAACACGCCGCCGCCAGCACCGAATATAATAAATATTGCTAAAATTGTTGCTGCTATCATTGTATATATCCCCTTTCGGTTAATCGTTTAACGATTTCCATTCTTCAGCACTAACTTGGCTGCGCATGGCAAAGATGATGTCACGGTACTCAGCAAACTTCGGGTTCCGTTTCTCTGAGAATTCTTTCATCAGCTGTTGCAGTTCCTCATGTGTGGCGTTGTAATTTTCGTTAAGCGCCATCACCTGTTGATTGATGTCTTCGATATCCTGTTGAATGGAACTGGACACGTCAATCAGTTGCTGACCGAGCTGTTTCAGTTTTGCCGCGCGATCTGGTTCAGCTATGGTTTTCTCTACTGCGGCATTCCATTGTTGCGTTGTTTCACCCGTTAACTCGATTTTTTTCGGACTCGAAGAACAGGACACGAACAACAAAAATACTAGCGGAAGTGCCAGTAAAAAAGCGATATTGAGTTTTGATATTTTCTGCATAAACGTTTCCTCTATAAAACCAATGGTTGCCGGGCTACTTCACACAGCCCGGCAATCATCAGGCAGTCTAAGGCAAGTAGTTATAGTTCGTTTGCCCGTCCATCTCGAACAGGGCATTGTAAGAATTTTCCAGTTCGTCCTGGGTGATTCTTGCATTGCCGTTAATCGCGCCGATGGTAAGATCCTCTTCCAATACCTTGGTACGGTATGTCCAGCCCTCCGGCAGTTTGAGTCTCTTATCGAGGGTTTTCAGGTCATCGTAGCTCAGAGTCGGATCTTTAATGCGGGAATAGGCCTGCATGACCCACGGTGTGCCGTCAGGATCATCAAGGATAAATACCATCTGGCCTTTCTTGTAGCCCTGTTTCGACTTGCGTGTAACAGAATTCGTCTTGTAAGTTGTTGAACCTTCCTTGCCGAAATTCTTTGGCAGTTTTACCTTGCCCATCCAGCGTGCGTGTGTTTCACCGAATTGTCGTTCAGCACCAACGGGTAATTCGATCCATTCATATAGCCAGAATCGCGGACCATTCTTGAATACACCCAGCACATTGTACTGTTCTTTCATCGCATCAACATCGACAGTGGCCCATATTTCATCGGAGCAGCTGTCACGCGTGGTTGCGCCACCGTTGCGGTCGGTTGTGTTGTAAAAAGCAGCGGAAAGATCCTTGGGAAACGGCGTGCCCCCGATCAGGAAAACTTCACAGTAGCGATAGTTGTATAGATTTTCAAAGCGCATTACTTGAGCATCTTTGCCATCGTCAGGCACAGGCTTCGAGCAGCCTGCAAGAAGCGAACCTGCAATAGCCAATACCACCAGTATGGGTACTCTGCCCCAGTCGAGATTTCTTTTTATTTGTGTGTACATCACTGTTTCATTCCTCTAGTTAATGGAGAATCCACTGATTCCCATGAATATTTTCTCAGACCCATCATCTTACTTGTCGTGCTCAGGCCCTCTGCCCATTCCATAATCTGTTCAGCACCGCCACCATCTCGGGCGGCGGCTCCTTTCACCCGAGTTTGACGGTCAGGCTCGTGGGAAGCCCGGGTGTAGCCAGGCTTCGCCATCACCCGGCTGGAAGAATCACGGCTTAGCCGTTACATAAACCAGGTTATTGCCCTGGAACGTCGCGCGGTAATAGTTACCACCGCAGTGGTAGTACTCCACACCGCTGATCGGTGTGGAAGCACAGCCTGCCGGGATGCTGGACACCACGGATCCCAGCGGCAAGGGTGCACCGGAGGCCGCTGGTGCAGCAGGAGCAGGCGCTGGAGCCGGTGCTGCTGCAGGTGCAGGAGCTGGGGCAGCTGCCGGAGCTGCCGCCGCCTGACTATTGGCTGCGGACGCTTTTCCTGCACTATAGGCGATAACCGCGGTGCGGCGTCTAGTACCAAAGATCGCATGCGCTTCTGGTACCATCGTCACCTCGACTGGTAGCAAAAATTCAGGTGATACCGTTACATCAAGGATAAATAACAGCCCAGTACAAACGCTGAGCACCGTAGTCTTGAGAAATTTTTTCATTTGCTTGCTCCTGATTCGTTAGCGACGGGCCATTCGTCGAGTGGCATAAACGTGATCGCACTGGCATCTTTGGGCGGCACGAACTTGAAGCTGTCATCGGCCACATCCGGTGCCACGTTCCATTCGCTCACCACTGTTGTGATACTTAACAACACGGTTGTGTTTGTATCAGTGACAACATACTTGCATGGCAGAGGTTTATCACCGTCCCTGACCCAGACTTGAAAATCGACATCCGGGCGGCTGAAAGCCAAATGCGTGCACACTTTGCCGTCGAGATCCGTCTTGCCAACTACAATCGCAGAGGTCACGCCCTGCATCAGCAAATCGTATCCATTGCGGTACATAAGGTCGGCTGCAGGCACGACAAGACCGAGAGATTCCCGTGCATATCCGATCGTTTCTTCGATCGTCTTGGGAGCGGGTTGCGTGGCATAAGCATTTATGTCTGGATCGTACAGCGTCAGGTTCTTACCATCATAGTAGAACACCTGACTGACCAGATCGCCTTTACGCTCGGCACGCAGTTGGTTCGGACGACTGATGGTAACATCCGCTGAGACGTCGATATCGATTCTCTGGCCAGAATCAAGCAGGTCCTCCAGGGTATTATCGGTATGCATACTGAACTTCTGCAGGCTACCAAGATAGTCGGTCATGTCTTTCAGGAGGCGCGTGGCGGCCGGATCCACCCCGGTCGCCTCCGCGTGAACCACAGCAGGGACTACAAGAGTCGCGGCCATTGCGGCGGTCGCTAGAAAAGCGACTGCTGTCTTCGGATTTAATATTTTCATTGTGTATCCTCTCTTGTTTGTTGGTTTGCCAAATGACATGGGCGCTGGCCCCTGTAAAGCAGGTTTGTTACCGCCCTACACCGCGACGACCGACCCCGACGCCGTGGAAGCCAGGACCGACTCCGCCGCCGACGCCGATCGTGTCTATAAATAAGGAGGTTACGCCGCCGCTCCTTGGCATATCACCTTCGATCAACTTGTAATCGTAGACCAGGTCGTTACCGTCGATCACGGGATGACTGATCTCAACCACAACGAGCGTGTTTTCCGACTTCTGTGCATCGATAACAGACAGAGTGGCGTTAGGTGGGTCGGCTGTGAAGTTATCCGATCCTGCACCCGACTTCCATTCGTTCAGGTAGGTGGGCATCTCCATGTGTCCGGCGATACGCACCGGCCGATCTGAGAAATAGAGGGTCTGCTTGCCGACATCGACAAGGCGCAGGGTCTTGTCGTCGGCTTTCATATCCTCAGCAGTCTGGACGAACAGGAGCTGAACCTCCTCCTGCTCGGCATGGGCCACGAGCGGGAATGAGATCAACGGAACAGAGACCGCTACCAATGCTGCTGCAGCCAGGAACTTACGTTTTGTAGTCATTTTTTAATCCTCTCCAATAGTATGTGTGCGGTAACTGCGGCTGGTCCACAGCCGAAGTCTATACATAAACAGTTACGGTACGTAGTTACATGCCTCATTCTCGTAACCGCAACCCTGGTAGGTGTTCTTGAACTCGTCCATCGTCACCCACCCCAGGCGATCCGGCGCTGGCGGTGACACGATCAAGTCGCGGTCGAGTACTTTAGTCCGGAATTTCCAGCCAGCCGGGAGCTTCTTGAACTGGCTGCCAAGATCTTTGAGGTTATCCGCCGTCTCGCCCTTGTTCACGAAAGGGGTCCAGGACTGCATGACCAGCACCTTGCCATCGGGCATGTCGAGCAAATAGACCCGGGTGCCCTTCTTGTACAAGAACTTATTATTGCGATAAATCTCGGCTGGATTGTAGGAACCCTTGCCGACGGCCTTTTTCATGGCTTCCGTGGGCACCACAGCCATCCAGGCCATCTTGACCGGGCCGAACATCCGCTCGTCGCCGACCTCGAAGATCTCGAACTCGTCCCACGTCCAGTGACGGCTGGGATTGAGAAAGACGTCGATCGCGCCAGTTTCCTTCATGATTTGTTCCTTCATGGCGACGATTTTCGCGAAGTCCTCCGCCGTGCAGTGGGCAATACCGGTGGGGTTGTAAAAGTTCGCCACCGCGTTCTCCTTTGTCGTGCCGATGATCGGGGCAACCTCGCAGAACTGATAGTTGGGGCCCTTCGCGGAGAGCGTCTTGCCCGAGATGATGTGAGCCTTGCGCTGCTCGGCCATGTTCTGCTTCGCGGTCATCTCACCCGCGCCGGCGTATCCAGTGACTAGCACCGAGCTCAATACCGCAGCCACGGCCATAAACTTAGTAGGTGTCTTTTTGGTGAATATCATGTGTGATCTCCTATAGGTTGCATTGATACTTATTAATTATTACTCCACCCGTTTCACCGCTGGTGGCGTCCAGCTGCCATCGAGGATTGTTGGCGGTATTTTCGATGGTCCGTACACACGCAGTATCAGCTTAAATACGCCCTTCGGTGCCGGTAACCAGTTAGCCTGCTTGTCCTCACCCGGTGAGACAGCCTGGATGTACAAGTCAATCGAACCATCCGGATTGGTAACGAAGGTATCCTTCTGGCTCACGTTGTAGCGGTTGATCGCATTCGGCACGAAGAACAGATCCTTGTCGTACATCGTCAGCGACCAGAACCCATCAACCGGTGGCAATCCGCCTTTGTCGAAATGCATCACGTAGTTGTTTTTGGTGCCATCGTAGTCATCACCCTTTACGTCCTTCAGTGCGAGTGGATACACCGCGTCTTCCGGGCGATTCCAGCCCGGACCAAGCAGGTTGCCCATACCGCGCAACAGGTAATCGGTGCCGAAATTACCGACACCCTTGGTGAAGTACAGCCAGCCGTTGGTGGTCGGTTGCTGCTTCAGGCGCAGCGCCATTTTCAGAAGCCCGATCTTGGGCACGAGTTTGATTACTTCCTTGTCCAGGGAGCCTAGTTTACTGGTATCAAAATCCTGGTCCGCGATGATACCTACGCCCTGGGTAAATTGGGTACTGGCGTGCACGTCTGGTTCAGTTCCCAGTTCACCCTGTGCCACTGAGGTTATGGATTCGACGGCCTCTGGATCCTGTGCACGGAGCCTTGACGGATCAAAATCCTCACCCGGCACCAGACCGATTTTAGCCAGCTTCGCGACCATCTCGGCATCTTCAGGTTTAGGCGGGTTGGTCTTCAGCAGGCGAGCGAGATGGTCAAAATATGTGTAGATATCCATGCTGTTGATCTGTGCCCGTACCGCAGTCTTCATGTCGAAGTCCGGATCGACGATACCCGGTGGCGGCGTGTAAGTCTTGCCGTAGGCGCTGAGTGGAACCAGTTCGAATTTATCCTGTAGATCATTCACGGCCTTATAGTCTTCAGGCGTGCCGGTACTATAGATACGTCCCAGCATCCACACGATGGCAGTCGATGACTCGACCTGTGTGACACCTTCAGGCAATGTACCTGACCAGCCCGGGCCGGTGATGGCCAGGGTCTGCGATTTGCTGCCATCGTTTATCGAACTAAAAACCTTGATAACTTCCGAGAAACCATCCAGAAAAGGCACGATGTAATAGCGATCTCTAATCTCGGGGATATTCATAATCCAGGGTTCTTCAGCGACATCCAGCCAGGCTAAGGTATACAGGGTGTCAGCATTGGGTGCGGCACAGCAGTGGTTATCGATGGGCAGATACGTACGCATCTTGATCATCTGGTTCATCGGCGCATGCTGCTCATCAGGCTTCGCGACATTGGTCTGCTGCTTACGGGCCATGTCGAAAGTGATTAGCGGATAACCATAGATATAGGCATCTACAGCTATTTTCACTGCATCTTCTGTGTGTAAAGATGGTGTCTGCTTAACGACCTGCACCGCTACCACTGCGATGACAAAGAGGCTAAGAAGTGTAACTGTGAGCCCTTTCCGTGTAAACGTCATACCAATCTCCTGTATCACTTACATATTCATGATAATTTAACAGGTACTACCTGCTGCTTCACATACGATTCAACTGTTTTACGTCCAGACCTTTTACAAAAGGCAGCATTAACGGATGTTCAACAGATAATGCACAACAAAAAACAGGAGTCATCATGACTGCTGTTAATTTACATAACGATTCTTTTCCACTACAGAGTTATATTTAAAATGTATAAACACCACTGATCGATACCATATCAACGTCAGCATCAAGATCATATACTTCGTATTCTGCACGCACCGCGAAAGAACCAAAAGCAAGTCTTGCACCTACACCATAAGCAGGGTCTGTTCCTGAGTCACTACTATTATCAGAACCAAAAGTAGAATCCGCATCCCAACTAATTGCACCAGCCTTAGCAAATATGCCAAAAGGCCCAAAACTAAGACCTGCTAAGCCAAAGGCATTTAAACCACTAATCTCAACACTCTCAGCGGACGTACTGGGTTTACCAAAATCAACATAAGAAGCTTCAACAGCAAAATCGACAAGGGGAATAAAACCGATGTTGTATCCGCCAAATAATTTATATGCTGAATCACTCTCATCGAAATTAGTATCTTTTACCGAGGCATCACCAACACCTGCTCCAATATAAAATCCACTATCGGCACCAGCAACAGCGACAGTAGGCATACCTAGGAAAAACCCGGCTAAACAAACGAATACTATCTTAACTTTTTTGAAATTCATGATAACCACTCCCCATGTTTAATATTAATTCAATCACATTAATCTGGTTGGAATCACTATAGTACCACCATATTTGAGAAACACTAATTCATGTTGGCCATAAGAACAATGGATAGTCAGGTAGGGTTTCTTTACACATTACCTAGCGACCGCTTTGGGTCGGCAACAGACAGTCGAACCCAGGTTTAACGCAAAAATTCACCGACTGACTGCTTCCCCTCTATGTCAGGATAGTTGTCGCCTGGTTTTATTTACTTATAATAAAATCATGGTCTCTCCACCCCAAGATTTATATTAATTATCGAGCCCCACTACTACAGTGCGTGCACGTTGATGTGAGAACACACCTGCGGGCACTTCCATTGACTCTGTTTTCACTTTCTTCAGTGTATGCGCATCATAAATCACGAGCTTGTCACCATCATATCCGGAACTCCTGTCTCCCCCAATACCGGAGCTGACATAGAGGTAGTCGCCTCGTGCCGTGTATTCCGGGAAATGTGAATGCCCAAGTAAGCCACCCAAAACAGTTATAGTACTGAAAACCTCCAAGCTCTTTTTGTCTATGAACTGAATCTTGTTTGCATTCGCCCCAGTGCCAACGATATCAACCACAATATAAGGTGCCTTGGGATGAGCCGCGGGCGATTCAGTGGGGCCAATGACAGGAATGCGTTTGACTACTTCGAAGGTCTCCATGTCAAACACGGTCACTTCATACGACTTACAGGGGTATGAACCAATATTGGTACCGATACCCAGCAGTCGACCTTGCGAGCGTACCACGGCACCTGAACCGAGATGCGGCTGACACCCGGCAGGAATCTTTTTAACAATACGCTTCTCGGCCAGGTCGATGACAGTATTGATGTTGTCATCGTAAGAGGAAACCACTACATAACGGCCATCGGGCGAGAGGAAAGCATCGTGCAAGTGTCGCCCAACACCAGTTATTTTGCTGATCGGCATGTCAGGTTTATTCAGATCCAAAATCCACACCTGGCCAGCCTGTTCGAGTGCGATCACGAAGTAATCTGCAAACGGAGTACTGGTGATCATACCCGAGTCAGCCTCGACCATCTTGCCGTCTGGGTCAATGCCGCTCAGTTCCATCAGCTTGAGCGGTTCAAGAGTCGCGGCATCCAGAATCACCGCCGTATTTGGCACGAAGGAACCCGCGGCCAGGTATCGCCCGTCGCGCGATACCGCGAGTGATGTACCATTCAATCCAGCCCGTATTTTGCGAACAGTCTTTAACGAGTAAAGATCAATCTTCATGATATAGCAGAGATCATCCCGAACATAAGCCCAGCGTTCATC
>CAJXZZ010000092.1 GCA_913065105.1 uncultured Gammaproteobacteria bacterium
TCGGTGTGCATACGGTACGATCACCTGCTGATCTGGGTAAGGGAGTGGCTGAAGCAACTGGCTTGTAAATTTGTTTCTATCTTTTTTCTAACCAATTAATTATCTGCTGTGCAACCTGGCTGCTAGATTGTCTATCAGAAAGTAAATGATCAGTGTTTTTTAAATTTATTAAAGTGGTTTCACCTTTAACCCATTGTTGAATCTCTTTCGCGTTGCTTTCATTAACCAGCGCATCATTTTCTATATTAAAAATCAGCACTGGTTTTTCCAGAACTGATAAACACGACTGCATATCAATATTACGAACATCTTTCACAAAGCCGGGTTCAATATCATAATACTGGCCAGCCACTTCAAAGCTGGCGGCTATGTTCTGTTCGAGTAACGTTAAGGCATGACCAAAATGATGTAGTACATGGTCGGGTTCGCTGGGTGATGCCACTGTGACCACGCCCTTTATATAATCATAATCCTGCGCGACAGAAAGCGTAGTGGTGCCGCCCAGGCTATGGCCCATAAGAAAGGCCGGTGGCTGGTAATTTTTTTCGAGAAAGTTAATGGCGCTTTGTAAATCGTCTCGTGTTGTCGAGAATGTAGTCGAAGAAAATTCACCTTCACTGTTACCAAGACCGGTAAAATCAAAACGCAAAACAGCGTAACCATATTCTGCAAGTAATCGGCTTAATCGAAAGGTAGTAATGGTCTCTTTAGTACAGGTAAAACAGTGGCAAAAAATAATAAATGTATCAATGTCTGTGTCGTCAATATCAACAGGCATATCAAGTCGAGCATCTAAACTATTGCCGCGCGAATTTTTAAAGTTGCATTTAATGCTTCTTGTTTTCATTTGTTGGTGTTATGTTGAAGTAAATTTTTAATAGGAAACAGTATGCCTGAAGATCACTTGCCTGAAAATCGAATGCCTGTCATTCGTGTGCCTGCGCGACCAGCCGATCAAAATCCCGGTGGCAGCATATTCGGTGGCTGGATTATGTCATATGTTGATATCGCCGGCAGTATTCCTGCCCTGGCCCGTGTGCGTGGGCCGGTAGTTACACGCGCAGTTGATTCATTCGAATTTAAAAAGCCGGTTTTTGTTGGTGATCTGATCAGCTGTTATGCAGATATTATTTCCGAAGGTCGGACATCATTAAAAGTTAAAGTTGAAGTCTATGCGCAGAGGATGAGTCAGGGTGAGTTCTCTGTGATAAAAGTTACAGAAGCTGTTTTGACCTATGTGGCAATAGATGAAAATCGAGTGCCTAAACAAATACCAGTGGCATGAGCTGTATTTTATATTCCTTGGTACAGTTTATTAGTAATCATTAATATTAGGTTATTACTTATTGCCAAATATTCCTGCTATAAACGTCACCGCAGAGCCAGAGAAAGATGGACTATCAATCTTGGTTATGTTAAAAAAATAGAAATGTTTTAGCTTGCAATTTTATACATAAAAAAATCTGTTGATGAAAAGATTTTTCTGTGGGAGCTGGCTATCTAATAGAGTAAGGATAATGGTCGTATGAGCTCTAATAGCTCTTATGTATTGTTACCAACCGTAAAACTATTACTGCAATAACATTGATTACGGTTTTAACTATAAAACGAGGTAGTAAGGAATGATAGCCATGAAAAATAAAATGTTTAAACTGGCAGGGGTAGCTATTACCTGTGCGGTTATTTCGGCCTGTAGTGATGATGTTTCAACGCCGCCGCTGAATTCGGGGACAGCCAGTGCCGGTAGTGCTGACTTTACAACTTTTGTCAGTATCGGTGATTCCTTAACTGCTGGTTATGCCGATGGTGCACTTTACCTGTTAGGTCAGCAAAATTCTTTTCCGATCATACTTTCGCAACAGTTTTCTGCAGTAGGCGGTGGCAGTTTTGAGCAGCCACTGCTTAAACATGATCTGCCAGCAACTGATGGCAATCTGGGTGGTTTGCTCGTGGGTGGTACGCCCGGTTTAATCGAGAACAGGTTTGTTCTGAACACTGAAACAGAAAGCCCGGAGCGTTTAGAGGGCACGCCAACCGATGACGTTATTGGCACAGGACTGAACGGTACGACATTCAATAATATGGGTGTACCCGGTGCAAAATCTTTTCATCTTCTTGCGCCAGGTTATGGCAACCCTGGTAATCTGCCGCTTGCAGCAAATCCTTATTTCATCCGTTTTTCAACAAACCCTGCATCCGCTGTCCTTACCGTGGTTGACGATGCAGCCATTCAGGCACCATCTTTTTATACCTTATGGATAGGTAATAATGATGTTCTTGGTTATGCAACATCAGGCGGCGATGATTCTGATCCAATTACTGACACGGCTACTTTTGATGGTGTTTATGCTGGTATTGTTGCTTCAATGAAGGTAGAAAATCCCGCAGTCCAGGGAGTACTAATTAATATAGCTAATGTTAGTAATATTCCTTATTTTACAACAGTACCTTATAACGCAGTGCCATTAGAACAAGCGGACGCGGACGCACTTAATGCTGCTTATGCTCCATACAATGCAGGTCTTCAAGCAGTTGTAGGTGTGGTACCTAACTTTACTCAGGAAGAAGCAGATGCCAGGACAATTACCTTTGCTGCAGGACAAAATGCCGTTGTTATTTTGGATGAAGACTTAACTGATCTAACAATCGCTAATGCTGCTCTAATAAACATGAGACAGGCAACAGCAAATGATCTGGTGGTATTGCCAGCGGCTTCGATTATTGGAACGGAGGCTGTCCCTGGTGACGAGACTACTGTCTGGGGTGTTGGCGTGCCTTTGGGTGATGAGCTTGTTTTAATACCTTCAGAAATTGATGACATTAACACCGCTACCGCTGCTTTTAATGCAACGATTAAGGCTGCAGCAGATGCAGATGATAATTTGGTTTTCTTTGATTTTGCGACACATATTCAGGGGTTGTTCGAATCAGGGTTTGATTATGGGACGGGTTCTGTTACTGCAGATTTTGCTACCGGCGGTGCTTTCTCTCTGGATGGTGTGCATCCAACGGGTCGCGGTTATGCCATAGTAGCAAACTGTATCGTCGATGCTATTAACGATGGCTTTAACGCAAATGTCTACCATGTTGACCCGGGGGATTATCCTGCTGTCTTATTGAAATAGAGTTTAATGCGACAACTTATAAACAAAAAGTATCGTCTCTTTAAAAAAACAAGGTGAAAATTCTAATGAGTACTAATTTAAAGAATTCTTTTACAAAAACATTACTTGCACTCAGTATCGCAAGTGCCTCCTCAGTTTCTCTAGCGTCGTCCTTCCAGCTGATTGAGCAAAGCGCCAGCGGCCAGGGTTCAGCCTACGCCGGTGCTTCAGCACTGGGTGAAGATGCCAGTACTGTTTATTTTAATCCGGCAGGTATGACACGATTATCCGGCTCGCAGATTGTTGTTGCAGGGCATGTAATTGTACCTAAAGCCGATTTCACTAATAACGGGTCTACAGATGCACTAGGTACTGCATTGAATGGGCCTGATTCCTCTGCAGGTGACATTGGAGTCGTACCAAATTTTTACTATACGACAGAACTGCCCAATGAAATCTATCTGGGCGTAGGTGTAAATGTACCGTTTGGTCTGGCAACTGATTATGATGAAGGTTGGGTAGGTCGCTATCATGCATTAAAAAGTGAAATTTCCAGCGTTAACATCAACCCTTCGATCGCATGGAAAGTAGCAGAAAAAGTTTCGGTAGGTTTTGGTATCAGTATTCAATACATGGAACTTTCGCTATCTAATAACATTGATTCATATGGCGCCTGTATAAACCTGGCGGCATCTTCTGGTGGTGCAGTTACTGGAGCAGATTGTGTGAACGCGGGTTTAACTGGCCTCGGTGTAGCCAGTCAGGACAGTTCAGTTAAACTGGATGGTGATTCGTTAGAACTAGGCTGGAACGCTGGCATCTTATATGACGTCGATGATAAAAACCGACTAGGTGTCGCTTATCGCTCTTCTATCAAACACAATGTATCCGGTGACGCGACGTATAATTTAGACCCAAGATTACAGCCATTTGCAGATGGTGCGTCAGCTGCATCAGGCTTTAATATTTTACAAACCACAACCTTAGACGCTGCCGCTGAATTACCGGAAACATTTTCTGTCAGTTATGTCGGTGAAGTTGCGCCGAAATGGACGGCTTTGTTTGACTGGACCTGGACGGGCTGGAGTAGTTTAGACACGATTACTATTCTACAGGCGGGTGGGGTGCCGGGTCAGGAGCCAACGCTGGAACTAGCTTATAAAAATACTAATCGTTATTCAGTGGGTGTGAATTATCAGCACAATGAAAAGTTAATCTATCGCGGAGGTTTAGCGTTTGATGAAACCCCTATTCGTTCACCTGAATCAACGTCTGCAAGAATTCCGGGTAATGACCGTACCTGGTTAAGCTTTGGTGTAGGTTATGCGCCTTCGAGTAGCTGGTCGTATGATGTTGGTTACTCGCATTTGTTTATCAGTGATACTGAAATCAATAATAATGGCGGTGCATCAAGTTCTGGGGCAACATTAACAGGTTCCTATGAATCTTCTGTTGATATATTTAGTGCTCAGGCAAACTTCTTTTTCTAAATAACTATATCGTAATATATAAAGTGTAAGCCCTCTTCGGAGGGCTTTTTATATCCATGGATGGATGGTATATCGCAAGGAGCCAGGGATGGCGGTGCGAATATGTACAGGATGTACGGTATGTCGCGGTGCCATGGATGGCAAGGAGCGACGCATGTACAGGATGTACGGACAGATATTTGCTCCTCGGCAATTGCTCCTGCATTGCCCTACTACCTGCCATCCATGGCAGTATGCAATATCTGCACTTCCACCATCCATGGTGGTCGTATGTCGCAATGATAGAAATTTGAATATATTTATTGGCAAACATTCCATGTTGGTTTGTTGTCAGGGGTAATAATTTTATTATTAAGTAGCCACTCGACGGCGTCCTCTGCATCTTTTTCAAACCAGGCCTTAGTGGAACCTAAGCGAAAAGAATAGCCCCATTTATCCATATCCTTGAACATACGTTCTGTGCCCATTTCTTCAAGATATTCAGATAAAAGAATTTGCAGATAGCAAACTCCGTTTTCTTCTATTGCAGTACCACCTGCGTCGGTATCAAGATTTTCTCTACGTGTGTTATCCATGCAGATATAGTGACAGGTTTCGTGCAGTGCTGAATGCACAGGCGTGTCGTTTCGAATGAAAAGTGTATTGCCGACCAAGCCAGCTTCGGGTGGTTGCCAGAAGCTGCCGGGGATAGCTTCGTTATCATTGACGGTATTGATCTCCATGCCGTAATGACCTATTAAGGATTGCATATTTTTTATATCGATATCATGACAAAGTAGAACTGTCATGATGTTAAGAATGAATGCATTGCGGAAGAAATGTTTCTTTTCTGTGGGTTTAAATATATGGGTTTAAATATATTTATGTTTTTTGAATTCTTCGAGCATCGCATTAAGTGCAATAGAGCGGTGGCTTAAAGTGTTTTTAACATCCAGCGGTAACTCACCACCTGAACAATCATGCGTTGGCACATAAAAGATCGGATCATAACCAAAACCGCCGTCACCCTGTGGTGCTTGTAGAATTCGACCTTCCCAGCTGCCTTGCGTAATAATAGGTACAGGGTCGGTGTGTGAACGCATGAACACGATTAAACACTGGTAACGGGCTGTGCGTTCGGCATCAGCTACGCCGTCTAATTCTTTCAGCATTAAATTGTTATTATCTTCATCACTAGCGCCTTCACCGGCATAACGGGCGGAGTACACGCCAGGTCTTGCATCAAGCGCATCCACTTCTATACCAGAGTCATCCGAGATAGCAGGCAGTCCTGTACATTCTGCAGCATGGCGTGCTTTGATGATGGCGTTCTCAACAAAGGTAGTGCCGGTTTCCGGTACTTCGGGTACCCCAAGTTCTGACTGCGGAACGACTTCGATACCGCTGCCGGCAAATAGTTTGTTTATTTCACGGACTTTTCCAGCGTTGCCGCTGGCCAGTACTATTTTGTTTATTTTTTTCATGATAGGTTTCTTTAGTTTTCGATTGCCGCTGACTGTGCGGTAATTAATTCATCGATGCCTTTTTGAGCTAGCGCCAGCATACTGTCTAGTTCATCTTTGCTGTAGGGATGACCTTCGGCGGTGCCCTGTACTTCGATAAAACCGCCATTGTTATTCATCACCACGTTCATATCGGTTTCAGCATTGGAGTCTTCCGCATAATCCAGGTCGAGTACCGGTGTACCATTATAGATACCCACAGAGACGGAGGCTATCTGATGATGCAGCGGATTTTTCTTGATGATTTTTTTATCAAGCAAATGGGTGATCGCATCGTTCAGTGCAACCCAGGCACCGGTGATGCTGGCAGTACGTGTTCCGCCATCGGCCTGAATAACATCGCAGTCGAGACTGATAGTGTTTTCACCCAGTGCTTCGAGGTTTATACCGGCGCGTAGTGCGCGCCCAATCAAGCGCTGAATCTCCATAGTACGGCCGCCCTGTTTGCCATTGGATGCTTCACGGCGCATACGTGAGCCGGTGGAGCGTGGCAGCATACCGTATTCCGCAGTGACCCAGCCCTGACCTTTACCGCGTAGGAAGCCAGGCACTCTCTCTTCGACACTGGCTGTACAGATGACTTTTGTATCTCCAAATTCGACAAGCACCGAGCCTTCTGCATGTTTGGTGTAGTTTCGTGTGATGCGGATGGTACGCATCTCATCGGCTTGTCGGTTACTTGGGCGCATGATATTAATCTCTGTTTTCTGTGACTATTTTAAAATTTGCGTATTATACATGCCTGTCTTTAAGGCATCTCTATTAATTAGTGCAAGGCATGGCTGGAGCCCATGCTAGACTTGCGAAAAACCAGGCGTTATGTGGATCGCCATCTGAGAGGTTGTTGGCTATGACAAAGAGTATGACGGCGTTTGCCCGTGTGCAGAAAAATTTGGCTGAGGGAGATCTCATCTGGGAATTACGCAGCGTAAACAACCGATTTCTTGAGCTGTATTTAAAAATGCCGGAAGACTTTCGCGCTAATGAGGTGCGATTTAGAGAGATACTTCAGAAGCGTTTGAAACGAGGAAAAATAGAATGTTTTTTACGTTTTAATGCGAATGTTCAACAAGCTGAAACGATTAATATTAATCAGCAACAGGCGAAATCACTGGTTAAGGCCTGCCATGAAATAAATAATTTATTACACCAGCCGTCAGAAGTTGACCCCATTGAAGTATTGCAGTGGCCCGGTGTTGTACAAGAATCAAAAATAGAGATGAAACCGGTACTGGAAGCGGCTGAAGCGAGTTTAGAAAAAGCACTGGATGAGCTGCTTGCCAATCGCGAGCGCGAAGGCGAGCGTATGCGTGATCTAATCATACAGCGCTGCGATGCCATTCAGCAGATCGTGGATCAGACACGTGACAAGATGCCTGAGATTCAAGCGCGTTATCATCAGAGGTTACGTGACCGTTTGGATGAGTTAAAAGTCGAAATAAATAATGATCGTCTGGAACAGGAGTTAGTGCATCTTGCGCAAAAGATGGATGTTGATGAAGAACTAGACCGTTTAGATAGTCATCTAAAGGAAATGAAAGATATTTTAAATCGTGATGACGCGGTAGGGCGTCGACTGGATTTTTTAATGCAGGAACTCAATCGTGAGGCCAATACTTTAGGGTCTAAAGCAGCGGATATCTCCAGTACGAATGCGTCAGTGGAATTAAAAGTTTTGATCGAACAGATGCGCGAGCAGATTCAAAATATAGAATAACTATCTGCAAATGAACATAAACAAACGTTTACATTCATTTGCAGATTTAGAACTTATTTATTCTTTAATGCTAATTAATTCAATTTCAAATATTAGCGTTGAGTTTGCTTCGATTAGCTCACTGCGCTTAGTGGCGCCGTAGGCAAGCTCAGAGGGAATAAATAATTGCCATTTGTCGCCGACATGCATCAGCTGTAATGCTTCGGTCCAGCCTTTGATGACGCCATTTACAGGAAACGAGGCAGGTGCATCACGTTTGTAAGAGCTGTCAAATTCACGGCCATCGATCAAAGTGCCTTTGTAATGTGTCGTTACGGTATCGGTGTCTTTAGGCTGTTTGCCGTCACCGGTAGTCAGGATTTTGTACTGGAGCCCACTTTCAGTCGTGATTACGCCGGGTTGTTTCGCATTCTCTTCGAGGAAGGCTTTACCCGCTGCGATGTTTGTTTCGGCAACTGCGGCCTGTTTTTTTACTAATGAATCACGTAGTTGTGTCTGAAAACTGGTTTTAGCCTGTAACTGTTCTTCATCGCCAAGGGCTAACTCATTGCCATTGTATGCGTCAGCTATGCCGCGGTTAAGGGCATTAACATCCAGCTCAACACCTTGCTGTTTTAAGCGATTGGCGACGTCTACGCCGAAGCTGTAGCTGGCTTTTTGTTCCAGGGTTTCCAACGGTTGGTTACTGCCGGAATCTTGATTGCAGGCATAAAGTGTTAGGGTTAGTGCAATAAGACTGGTTGAGCGATAAAAATTCGACATAGTTTTTCCTTGTTTATTTTGATGGGGCAAAATGTATCAGCTCAACTGGCCAACTTCAAGTAATGTGAGCGAGATAATTATAAATATTGAATTGTTCTATGGGGTAAGTTGCCCTATATTATGTAGGAACTATGTAAAATTCAGCGTGTCCATGAGATACGTTTAAAATCATGAGAGGAAGGTATGTTCTTAGTTAGACCGTTATTTTTATCTGTACTGTTTTTCATTACGGTATTTACATCAAATACTTATGCCGCTTTACCTGCTGGCGTCGACGGCCACCTGATACCCAGTCTGGCGCCAATGATAGAAAAAACACGGCCAGCTGTGGTCAATATTGCAACACGTGGTTCAGTCGATATACAAAATCATCCATTATTAAATGACCCCTTATTCAAACGTTTTTTTAAAGGCTTTGAAAATATGCCGCAGCGTAAAGAAGTTAAAAGTCTGGGCTCGGGGGTCATCATCGACGCGGACGCCGGGTATATCGTGACTAATTTTCACGTCATCGATGGCGCGGATGAAATTTCTATCACTCTGCATGATGGTCAGCAACTGGAAGCAAAAATTATTGGTTCCGATCCAGAAGCGGATATTGCCATCCTAAAAGTAGATAAAGATGGTCTGGTCAGTATTCCTTTTGCAGATTCAGGTAAATTACGCGTCGGTGATTTTGCCGTCGCCATTGGTAACCCTTTTGGTTTAGGCCAAACCGTTACCTCGGGTATTATCAGTGCCTTAGGGAGAACCGGATTAGGTATCGAAGGTTACGAAGATTTCATCCAGACCGACGCTTCCATTAACCCCGGTAACTCGGGCGGTGCATTGGTGAATCTACGCGGTGAGCTGATCGGTATTAACACGGCGATATTAGCCTCTGGCGGTACCGGCAACGTTGGCATCGGTTTTGCCATCCCCATCAATATGGTGCGCGAATTGACCAATCAGCTAATCGAATACGGTGAAGTTCGCCGTGGCATGTTGGGTGTCATCATGCAGAACCTGACGCCGGAGCTGGCAGGTGCTTTTGGACTGGACTTGCATCAGGGCGTGGTTATATCACAGGTGGTTGAAGACTCCGCGGCCAGTAAAGCCGGTTTAAAAGCCGGAGATGTGGTGGATAATATTAATGGTGTGCCAGTAAAAAGTGCCTCTGCGATGCGTAACATGGTTGGCCTGATGCGCGTGGGTGCAAAGATGGACATCACCGTTATTCGCGATGGTGATAAAAAGAAATTAACCGCCTATATTGGAGATGAAGCCGAACAGGCTCTCAATGGTGAAAAACTTAATTCACGACTAGCCGGTGCCATGTTTGAAGGCCTTGAAGAAGGCGATAATAAATTCATTGTGGTATCAGAAGTCGTGCGTGGCAGTCTTGCCTGGAACGCAAGATTACGAAAAGGTGATTTGATACTGTCGGTAAATCGTGAACCGGTAAATACGCTTAGTGATCTGAAGAAGATGATCAAGCCTGGTGATAAACAGATATTGTTTAATGTGCAACGCGGACAGACGGCTTTGTTTATTCTGATACAGTAAAAGTGCAGTGACAGCTTTTTGTTTTTAACTATTCACTGGCTTCTGGTCATTATGCACCCAGCGCTCACCCGCATCCGTTACTTCTTTTTTCCAGAAAGGGGCATGTGCTTTTAATTCTTCCATGAGGAAACGGCAGGCATTAAAAGCGTCAGCACGATGTGCTGACCACGCTGCAGTGAGCACAATGGGCTCGCCCGGTTGAATATCACCAAAACGGTGGACAACTAAACATTCATCGAGTGTAAATTTTTGCTTACATCGCTCACATAACGTATCCAGAAAATGCTGCGTCATCGCAGGATAATGTTCCAGTGTCATGTGAGTTACAGACTCATTAATGTTGAAATCACGCATGCTGCCGACAAAACTGGCGGTGGCGCCAAACTGACCGGGTCGCAGTGTGTTGGTCTGAAAATCCTGAATCTCATCCCAGGGATTAAACGCTCTATCTAATAAGATGGCAGGCATGATTTTTTAACCGCCGGTAACGGGTGGGAAAAAAGCGATTTCATCACCATCTTTAACCACTGCATTGGGTTTAACGTATTCCATGTTGATGGCGCATAAGGTGTTGCTCGGCATTGCCGTATCGCCTGTCGCCTGAGCCCATACGTTAATGACATCCAGAGGCGCATCATACGGCAGTGTAATTTGTGATTTGCCAATCTGCTCACGCAAACTGGCGAAGAATTGTATGTTGATGCTCATGGTTAATATTTTAACGATTAATGGTTGTATAGTCATGGGTAATGTTTGCTGGGTTTGCGGGTCTCGCCCCGCTGGCGAGTTACGGTTTTTCTGGTTTTTCAGGTTCTCTTGTCTACATGACGGACTATTTTGAATTTGTCTCGTGAGTTTCGCCTTTTACGGCGAGTCACTTTTCTTTATGAATAACATCCATGTTATTCACCCTTCGGGTCGAGCAGAGCTCGTTCAAATTTGTTCCAAACAAATTTAGTCAGTAGCAAAAGAAAAGTAACCAAAAGAATGCTATCCCGCTCCGTTTGCCCCGAGAAAAGCGCTCGGGGTGCCTGACTGCCCAGGTGTTGCCTACGAGCCCGCCTTGACGCGCTGTCCGTGCGCGCAAG
>CAJXZZ010000093.1 GCA_913065105.1 uncultured Gammaproteobacteria bacterium
TTTGCGGCTTCCGGTGGCAGGTGGTGTGTTGCTTGGAAGGTGGTTGTGTGGCTCTTCGTGGCCGGTCGTGTCGTTGGTCTTTTCCCGGAAGGTGCAATGCGTCATACAAGTCAGATTGGGGAGTTTAAGAAGGGGTTTGAGCGGGCTTGTGAAGGGGCTGATGGTGTTATTGTTCCATTCTATCTGCGTGGGTTATGGGGCAGTCGCTTCTCCCGTTCGACCGATAAGATGAAGATGATTCGCCGGGGCGGCTTAAAGCGTGATGTTATTGTTGCCTATGGTCAGCCGATGCCGGTGAACAGCAGTGCTTCAGCGGTCAAAAAGAAAGTTGCTGAGCTATCGATTCATACCTGGGAGCGTTACACCCGGACGTTCCGGCCGCTGCCGCAGAGCTTTATACGTACGGCGCGGAGCGCTATGTCCGATATGGCGATCAGTGATGTGCAGGGAGAGCCGCTGAGTTATCGCCGCTTGCTAACCGCTGTGGTGCTATTCAGCCAGCGGTTGAAAAGGACGCCGGGTCAGCGTTTGGGGTTATTGTTGCCGACGTCCAGTGCCGGAGCAATAGGTAATCTGGCGGGGCTGTTTGCCGGCCGGACACTGGTCAATATCAATTTTACCGCCAGTGAACCGGCTCAGTTGGCTGCGCTGGAGCAGGGTGAGGTGGAAACCATCCTTACGGCACATAAGTTTGTCAGCAAGCTTCAAGCCCGGGGGCTGGATCCTGAAGCGTTGTTTGAGGGGCGTCAGGTAGTTTACATGGAGGATCTGAAAGCGGGGATCGGTAAAACTTAAGCGCTGGTGACAATGTTCTTACTGAGTGTGCTGCCAGCGTCTCTGTTGCAGTGGTGGCTTGGGGCGGGTACGAAGGTGGAAGATACCGCTGCGATTCTGTTTTCCTCCGGCAGTGAGGGGGCGCCCAAAGGGGTGATGCTCAGTCACCGGAATATTCTCGCCAATCTGCGTCAGATTGCTGATGTGCTGAATATCCGTGAAGATGATTGCATTATGGCGACTCTGCCGCTGTTTCACGCCTTTGGTCTGACCGTGACGACCTTTTTGCCTCTGATAGAGGGGCTGCCGGTGGTGTGCCATCCGGATCCCACCGATGCGGTGAATATAGGCAAAGGGGTAGCCCGGTATCGGGCGACGATGATCTGCGCGACATCGACGTTTTTGCGTCTCTATACCCGCAGTAAAAAACTCCACCCGCTGATGTTTCAGTCGGTTCGGGTGGCGGTTGCAGGGGCGGAAAAACTCGATCCAGCGGTGCAGCAGGCATTTGAATCCCGCTTTCGGGTGCCTGTGGTTGAGGGATATGGTTCGACAGAAACCACTCCGGTTGCCAGTGTTAATCTGCCTGATTATCTGTCCGTTGATGGCTGGTTTGTGCAGGTAGGTACTCGCCCGGGTACTGTGGGGATGGCTCTGCCAGGTTCGACATTCCGTATTGTTGACCCGGTTACGCTTGAGGAGTTGCCAACCGGTGAAGATGGTCTGATTCTGATCGGCGGCACGCAGATTATGAAGGGTTATCTGAATAATCCGGAAAAGACCGCCGAGGTGATAGTCGAGCTGGACGGTTTACGCTGGTATAAAAGTGGCGACAAGGGGCACCTGAATGAAGATGGTTTCCTGACTATTGTTGACCGTTACTCGCGATTTGCCAAGCTTGGTGGGGAGATGGTCAGCCTGGGAGCGGTTGAACAGGAGATCAGAAAGCACTTTGCGGATGATGAGTCGGCTCTGGTGGCGATTAATCTGCCGGATGAGC
Source organism: uncultured Gammaproteobacteria bacterium (assembly GCA_913065105.1). Lineage (GTDB taxonomy): Bacteria > Pseudomonadota > Gammaproteobacteria > SZUA-229 > SZUA-229. Next base: position 1,775 of record CAJXZZ010000093.1, read on the forward strand.
GTAAAGGTGAGCAGATTGTGCTGCTGGTGACTGCCGATATTGATCCTGAAAGTTTCAGGCGCTATCTGATCAGTGAGGGAGTGCCGCCACTGATGTTGCCAGCCAGGGTTTTCCGTGTTGATGAGATTCCGTTGCTGGGTAGCGGTAAAATTAACTATCCGGCGGCGAAAGCGGTTGCAGAGCAATTGATGGGTGTTGCCTGACCCTATACACCGGTCTTTATCACGACGGTAATGTCGGATGCTGTTTTGTAGTATTGGTGTTCTGTCAGCGTTTAATGCATAATTCCTACTAAATTAGTTGGTTATTATTCGAAATACAGAAAAGTCACAGGCTAAGGTGTTATTTCATGCAAAATATTAAAAATATTGTTGTTGTTGCGTCCGGAAAAGGGGGCGTGGGAAAGTCTACAACAACGGTAAATCTGGCTTTGGCGATGGCTGCGGAAGGGTATCGTGTCGGTGTTCTGGATGCGGATATCTATGGTCCTAGTATGGGTACGATGCTGGGTGTGCCGGTGACCACCCGTCCTGAGCCTGTCGGGGAAAACGCGTTGAAGCCAGTTAAGGCTCATGGCCTGGAAGTGATGTCGATCGCCTTTCTGATTGATGAAACACAGCCGATGGTTTGGCGTGGACCGATGGCCAGTGGTGCTTTACAGCAGTTACTGACTCAGACTGAATGGGGCGATCTCGACTTCCTGTTTGTCGATATGCCGCCGGGTACCGGTGATATTCAGCTGACGATCTCTCAGAAAGCGCCGGTCAGTGGTGCGGTTATTGTCACCACACCACAGGATATCGCTCTGCTTGATGCCCGTAAGGGAATTGAGATGTTTCGTAAGGTAGACATTCCGGTGCTGGGTATTGTTGAAAATATGAGCGTGCATATCTGCAGTGAATGCGGTCATGCTGAAGAGATCTTTGGCGGTGGAGGCGGTGAAGACCTGTCCCGCGCTTATGATGCCCCGTTGCTGGGCCAGTTGCCGCTTAAAATGTCTATTCGGGAAGCGGTAGACGGCGGCAAGCCAACACTGGTTGCAGACCCTGAAGGCCCTGAGTCTCTGATTTATCGCTCGACGGCCCGTCAGATTGTCGACGCACTTAAAAGTCGGAGTGGCGTGCAGCAGGCGATGCCGAATATCTCTGTTAGTCAGGACTGAACAGGCACTGATCCGGTATCCTGGAGTGATAACGACAGGCCGCATTTTTTTGCTGAAAATGCGGTTTGATTTACCACGCAGGGTATTGCGTGTCGGCGAATAACTGAAGTCACCTGCGGTCGTGCTCAGATCATTACGATTGTTTAGCTCAAGCTCATAATAAATTTTTCCAATAAATTTTTTATTATATTGACGATATTCCGCTCTTATTTTTTGTCGCCAGCCTTCGAGATAATCAAAAATGACGTTATCACTTTTTATATCTTCATAGCCATAACGCAGATAGATTCCTTCATTCCTGGAAATAGAATATTTTGCCTTAGCGCCAAGTTTCGCTATTGTTTGGTAGTCTTCACCGCCATAGTTTATCTTGCTGATCTTCAGAAAGGACTGCGCCCGCCAATCCTTGTTTATCTTCAGGTAATTCTTTATAGCTGCGCCATATTCATATTCATCGAACAGGCTCTCAGTTCTATAATTAATATCGTAAAAGAAAACCTCAGCAGACCAGCCATTTTTTTTATTTCCGGAGAAAAGGTAATCTGCAGAAATAATAAGCTCAGAAAAACTATCTGCTTTTTCGGCCGAAATACCTAATGGTGCAAAGTTAACGTTATCATCATAACCTGCAGCTGCACTTAAATATGACGACCATTTTTTGGTGCTGCGTTTTATTTTCTTTATTCGTTCGAGCTCTACCAGCCTTTGTTTCGATAAAGACACCAGTTTCTTATCAGTACTATTTTGTTCGACGATAGCGAACGAATTTTTTGCTTCTTTTTTATTATTTCTTTTAAGCGCAATCAGACCAAGATTATATTCCGCCAGATACTGCATCTCACTATAGCTTTTCACCTTAGTAAAATACTCACTGGATTTTTCATAATCACCCAGCTTGTAATAACTGCTAGCCAGGTTGTAATACAGTGCTGCTGATTGCATCCCCTGAGATTCTGCATTTTTAAATTGTTCTACAGCAGCCGCATAATCCCCTTCGTTAAAAAGAGCAACACCCTTGTTAAAGTCATTTTGCTCAGCCGCAAAAACTGGAACAGAAAAACTCAACAATAGACAAACCACTGCTGTAAGAGCAGCTTGTTTTATATTACGAGTATTTATACAACCAGACTTAACACAACAAATTATTTGCATTCCCTAATACCTTGCACATACGTAAAAAACCTTTCCACTTACGATAAGGGAAAGGTTTTACCTTGTTACAAATTTAATCAGACTTCAATAATAACTAAAAAACTATCATCCAATATTAACATCTCTATCCGATTATTGTTCCGTCTCAATAGGTTCAGGCGGTTCTATAGGTTCAGGTGGTTCTTCAGGTTCAGGAGGCTCTACAGGCTCTGGCTCCTGAGTTTCAGGCGGTTCAATCTCTTCAGTTTCACGCTCATTTTCAATCTCTCGCTCTTCTTCTCTCTCGACTTCACGATCATCACTGTCCTCTTTTTCTATCTCATGCTCTTGCACTTCATCACGTTCCGATTCATGGTCACCTTCTTTCTCCACGCCATCGTCATGTTTCGCCTCACTATTCTTAGCATGATCTTCTGCACGCTCATGTGCAGCTTCGGGCAATTCTATATGGCGGGTCACCATTTCTGTTGTATGTTCATCCATACCCATAACACGAATAGTTACGTCATCATCGGGTGAGGCCAGAACAGCCGGCGATAGCGACACACCCAATGCGATTAAAATTGCTTTATTTAAAGTTTTCATAATAATGTTTTTCTGCTGATCAATCTAAACCGACTTCATCTGATTAATCTGATATATAAGTGCGCCATCGTTTGCTGTTTTGAGCACGATTCTAAATTGTTTTAACCTGTCGCCATAAGTTAACTTCGCTACTAGCTCACCCTGACCATCAGCGATAGCCATTACCGGCAGTTCAAGAATATTCTCCCCTTTTTTCAAATGCGTCTGCCAGACCAGCTGCCTTTTTCCAGTATAACCTTCGATCTCAATATTTTCTGGCAGCCCCACGCTCAGCGTGACCTGATCTAAATCAGCAGGCGCCTCAAACATCAACCTGACTGTCCTGGTCTGATTCATTGCCACATTAATTATCTGAGGCTGATTTCCATCAAACTGTGGAGAAAACACAGTGCTGGCAAACCACAGCGCGAGACTCGCTGCCAATGCGGTCGCAAACCCTGTTATAAATCTATTGCCAAAATGTCCAGCATATTGCTTACGCACTTCTGCGAACACTCTTGCTTCAAAATCCGGCGATGCATCAGGTACAGGTAATGAGCTCAACGCCTGATGTATTGCTTTAATCTCCTCTAGACTTTGCTGGCATGACACACAATCACTTATATGCAGCTCGATTGCTTCTAGCTCCTTAAGTGACAGCTCACTATCCAGATAATCATCAAATTGTGTTTGTAAGTCTATGCAGTTCATAATTTCTATCTCGTTATTTATTAACACGTTAGCCTGCTTCTAAAGGTTCCACGTTTTTTAATAATTCTCTTAAACGAGCACGCGCACGGCTGAGGCGAGATTTCAGTGTCCCGATGGAAACATCATACATAAGATGAATCTCATTCAAAGTATACCCCTCCACATCATGCAGTATCACCAAAATACGTTGATCTTCATTCAACTGTTCCAATGAATACTGCAGACGACGCTGCAGTATCGATGCATCAAAATCATCAGCTGGCCCAGAATTCTCATCAGCCATGTCATCTAATATCGATTCATCATCAACAACAAGATATAAGGGTGAGCGTTGTTTGCTGCGGAACTTGTCCACAAAGTGACGATAGAGAACGCGTGCGAGCCACGGGCCTAATCGATCGATCGCCTGTATTTCTTGCAGACGCGGATATAATTTAAGAAGGATGTCCTGCACCAGGTCTTCAGCATCATTGCGTTGCCCGGTAAAACGGTATGCCAGCTTATAAAGCTGTTTTAAGTGAGGTTGAACCAGCTGTTCAAATTGATCATGCTCTGATCCTTTGGACGGCCATAATTTTATTACTGCCATAGCACATACACGTTACAGAAGCTGAAATGGTTGCATACCTGAAATATATAATAAATATTACTAAGAATAACTATACAACAATTCTTGCATGCAGTGAGGCACAGCTATAGACAACAATCACTAAAAGCAGAGTGACCTCTATTACCACTAGCTGTCACTCTGCTTCTAACAGATTGAGTGTAACGTCTATATTATTTCAATATCACGCGCGCATTAACAGCCTGTATCGGTCTATTATTTGGCTCTTGCAATATGTTCGCAAACGCATCGATCTGTTGACCCGAAGCCGACATTGCTTCTTTCATCACTAACCAGCGCACGCCTTCAGAACAGGGTGGCGTTGTCAGAGAGCCATTAAAGCGATAGAAATCCCGATTCTCCGGTAAAATATCATCTACGCTAACCGCTTTTGATAATTGATTCTTATCACCAGTATGCCCCGGCATTTCTGCCCATGCCTGTTGCAGACCTTTGTTCGCTTCACCCTTGTCAAACATTACAGCGACGACTGCAAGATTTCCATCTTTATCAGCGTGAACAAGATGAGCTTCCATTGGGTAAGACTTACCATCAATATGATTTTCACTTGGCGCATGAAAATGAAATTGCAGTAAATTAAATGTTTGGCCATCTACTTTAATGCTGCTGCCAGCTTCATAATTCACCTGAACAGTATGTCCATTATTTAGAATTTCGTTGCCGCCCTGCTTGTAGTCAAACTCAATGGGGGACAGACCAGACTCAACAAATCCAGTCAAATTTATAGGCGACTGATTTTTACCCGAGCAGGCAAAATTATCAGCACTTAACTTCGCCCAGCTTTCAGGCCCTTCATGACCTGAATATCCCCAGTGTGATTTAGCACCGGAATATGCGCTACCTGACGCCATCAGCACACAAACAAATACGATTGATTTTTTCACTACACTACTCCTTTCCTTAAATGCCACAAATTTAAAATAAACATAGTCACGCACATTGTGTGGCCGCAGTACGATGATATGTGTGATAGATATTTAACTGAATTATTTTTTAAATCACCCAGACTTTGGGTTACATCTTAAATTCATCGAAACATAGACGTTGAACACTAAGAGTTATTCCATATATAAGGAGTAGAAAAATTATGCTGACAAAGTAGCAAAGCCTCTTTACAGAGGCTTTGCTATATATTTGGCTGGGGAACAAGGATTACAAAATACTTCCCTGTATTTTGCCCTTCGGGCCATGCTTCGCATGTTCAAATTTGTTCCATACAAATTTGTTGAACGAGGCTCAAATATCGAACCCGCATCTAAATAAAAAAAGCCCCTAAAAAGGGGCTTTTTTTATTTGGCTGGGGAACAAGGATTTGAACCTTGGTTGGCGGAGTCAGAGTCCGCAGTCCTGCCGCTAGACGATTCCCCAATGTGTTTCTGTTATCAACGTTGCCAGTGCCACGTTTTCTGAAACGCGGCTATTATACAATAACAGCACGCTATAGTACTGAGGTAGACTACATAAAAATCAAAATAAATACTGGAGCTAGATGGCTTTGCATAATAAAACGGCAACCGAAGTGATTTTATCTACCTGGAATCGTCTAAATTCACTCCCTGGCGGAACCTGGATATTCAATCAGTTTCTGCGTCGATTCAATCCCTACTCGGGCTCGATTCATCCCAGGGTGGCAGAGCTGCGTCCGGGATATGCAAGAATAGAATTACAGGATCGGCGACGCATCCGCAATCACCTCAACTCCATCCATGCACTTGCACTGGCCAACCTGGGAGAATTAACCAGTGGCCTGGCCTTACTCAGCGGTCTACCAGGCAACAGCCGCGGAATACCTACAAAAATAACCACAGAGTACTTTAAGAAAGCGAGGGGAAAACTTGTCGCTGAATCAAAATCTGGCTTGCCCAGCGTGAACAAAAGCATGGATTATAACGTTTCGGCAGATATCGTTGACGAGCATGGCGATGTTGTCGCCCGCACCAACGTCACCTGGCGACTCGGTCTCACTGAATAGGCTGGTAAATCAGTCTTTTCGTTTAATTTATAGCTTCAATCAGAACCGATAGTGCTGAACAACAACCCTATGCTTCATAAGCCTGGATAAACTTATATCCATTCTAATGTTTCCGGTGACAAGGCACTTGGCATCCACGATCAAACGAGTATACTCCGACTACTGTTTTTACATAAATGTTAATAAATTACACAGGAGGGACCGGTGAGTAAAGAACTTAGAGAACTGCACGAAGCGGTAGCAAACTATGCACTGGAACACAGCGTAAATGAAATACCCCAGCATTATTATGAAAAAATAGTACAGACCTGGCATGACATGAACCTGAAAGGCCATAACTGGGATCAGGCCAAGGCAGCTGCAGCGCTACTTCATACTGCTGTTATCAATGGCATTATCCACCAAAGCCAAATGACACCTCAAGGTTATAGAGCCATGGACTGGGCTGAACGCTCCCGTCTAAAGATAGATGCGATGGCGGCACAATCTTAAAGGCAAGAAAACCACTTGCCTTAGCACCATCCATTTATAAGAGATTATTCCCCTAAACATATTCAATAAAAAGGCAGGCCTGATCTGCCAAAGCAATCATCGCCTGCCCTCTTCAGCATTATTCTTCAGCAGTAAAACCAAAAGCTTTATCATGTACGTAAACCAATTTACATTCTTCGATATATTTCGCGTCATGAATTCGGCCAGCTTTGATATAACCAGTATCTCCTTTATTAAGAACCACTGGTCCACCATCAGCAATCAGAGCATTGTCTGATTTAATGAAAAACTGGATCGACATCTTGCCTTCGACGACGACGGTCATGTCATCACCAGGATGAGAATGTGGAGGCTCTTGCGTACCAGCTTGCCAGCGCTCTAGCATTACTTCAGCGCCCTCTGGATTAGTGGGATAAGTGGTTCTCACAGTAAACCCTTCAGGCGTATCAGGAACAGATACGTGATTTTCCCATATAGCACTGCTTTGACCTGTTACTTCGTTACCGGTATCTATGCTCATTTATTATCTCTGTTTATAATATTGACTAAAGTCTACCGCTATTACTTCTTTTGTTATCAGCACCCATTATAAGGAATATAAAACAGACCTTATTATTTATTAGCGATGAAGCCGGACGCCGTCCATTCCACTTGCGCTCCTTCTGCAACACTATAACCAAGATTTGATGATTTAAAAATAAAACCATCAGCACGCTGCTCGATAATTTCAAGATAACCACTGCCTTTTGTTAACTTTATTTTCACTCTCGGCGTGGCGCTAAATTTTTTTGGGTAAAGAACATCGTGTGTGTAACTTGAGCTATCACTTATGTCGATACTACCTGTTTGCGTAATCTCACCGTCTTGCAATTCATTTGATTCTGGCAGAAACATAATGGTAATAATCGCTAAGACCACTACACCTGCGATTATTAGTCGTTTTTTCATTACTGTTTTTGCCTCAAAATTTTAATTTAAACGATAACGAAATTTCGATATATTTCATCGTCGTCTCGAATCTCGGTAGTCGTGGTTTTCCAGTTCAACATCTGCCTGTACCTGTTCACGACTTCGTTCATACACCACTTCACGACCCATGACCGAACCGGCATAAGCAAAACCATTAGCAGTGGGCAATAATTCGCACTTAACACTATGAACCCCCTCACCTAGAACAACTTCAATCTTATCTGCACTTTTACTAAAAACAACAACTTCCATGATTGCATCTGTTTCGGTAACACGTACTGCTATTTTTTGTTCGTTCATTAAAATCATTCCTTAAATAAGTAAATTAACCGTATGTTCTAACCTGATTTCGGCCTTTCTTTTTCGCCATAAACAATGCATCGTCAGCCCTGGTTAACATTGTTTCCAGCGTTTCATTTCCAACCGGCTTTGAAGAGACACCAAAGCTGGCCGTTATCTTAATCTGTTTTTTTTCATGCAGTACTCTTGCTTCAGCAATTTTTAGCCTCAGGCGTTCAGCCAGATTAACGGCTTCATCAATAGCCGTTTCCGGCAAGATAAATGCAAACTCTTCGCCACCTATACGCGCAACTATATCTATTTCACGCACCATGCTTTGTAAATGCTCAGCAACCGCCTTAAGCACCTTGTCACCCACAGAATGGCCATAGCTATCATTGACATTTTTGAAATGATCTATATCCATCATGATGACTGATACCGGGTGTTTGAAACGAACCGCCTGCTTAAAAATGCGGTAACCCTGATCAAAAAATGCGCGTCGATTATCAAGCCCGGTTAATTCATCTTTACTCGCCAGTTCTTCAGCCCTGTCTTTGGCGGCTTTGATTTTTTCTTCGGCCAGTTTACGTTGCGTTATATCTGTGGCAATTTCCATGCGAACAATACGGCCATCAACCCAGTGGATGGCCTGGTCACGGCACTGGTACCAGTGCTTGTCGATTGTGTTCTGGAATTCCCAGACATAAACCCCAGTGGGCTTGCCGTCTTTATCAAGCAGACGATCATTGGTACAGAACTCACAAGGGCCATCCTGACCTTCCTGCAACACCTGCCAGCATATCTTACCCTGGGTCTCACCCCAGATATCACGACCATATTTATTACAAAAAATTAGTTCGTAAGTATCCATGTCTGCCACATAGACCAGCGCGTCAAGACTATCAAGAATAGTGGTTATGCTACGATAACTTAGCTCGTGAAGCTGTTTTGTATTATTGTCTGGTTTATCTGTCATGCAAAATCCCCAGTAATTTCATTCACGATTAAACAATATAAACCTTATTGAACTTCCTGTTCAAGTAAATGGATACCGTCCTTTTCAATACTGATAATTCTTTGTTTATATAAACCACCAATGGCTTTTTTAAATGCCGCTTTGCTCATACCAAATACATCTGAAATTAACTGAGGATCAGACTTGTCATGCACTGGCGCGAAGCCATCTTTTTTTCTCAGGTGGTTTACAATAATTTTGGCATATTTATCTCGGGTTTCCTGGCCGCCTTGCAGGCTTAAATCAATTTTGCCATCAGGGCGAATGTATTTAATAAAACCTTTTTTATACTGGCCGAAACTTAGACGCTGGTGAACTTCATTTTTATATAACACACCCCAATGGCTGTGATTAATAATAGCCTTGTAACCCAGATCGGTGCTATTGGCGATAATCAGATCAACCGCCTGCTGTGGTTTAAAATTATGCGGCCTTTCAT
>CAJXZZ010000094.1 GCA_913065105.1 uncultured Gammaproteobacteria bacterium
CCAGCGCTGCACAATAATTGCTGCCGCTATTCTATCAATCTCGTGTTTGTTCTGCTTATTTATTTTTATGTCCTGTTTAAGGAATTCCTCTGCCTGTTGCGAGCTTAATGCTTCATTGACTTCGAAAACGGGAAGTTTGAAGCGTTTTTCAAGTTCATAACAAAAATGCCTGGCGGCCGCGGTCATTTTATTCTCGCTGCCATCTGTATGGTAGGGCATGCCAACGATCAATGCCTGAGGTTTCCATTGTTGTATTTCTGCTTCGATAGCAGACCAGTCGGGGTTTCCATCAACTTGATCTAGGGTTGTGTAGGGCGTAGCTGAGCGGGTTATGGTTTGACCGGTGGCGATGCCAATACGTTTTTTGCCGTAGTCAAACCCTAGAACACTGGTGATTTTGTCGTGCATTGTCTAGTTTGTAAGATTACAGCTAAAAAGCTTTACCGCAGAGACGCGGAGGCAGAGAGGAAATTTTTTTTCAATATGAGGTATTTTCTCTGTGCCTCCGCCTCTGCGGTTCATAATTTTTTCAGGCGTGTCCAGCATCGTTGCTGAGCAATGATAGATCAATGCCAATCAATTTTGCAGCCGCTTTCCAGCGTTCTTCAATCGGAGTGTTAAAGATGATTTGCTCATCTGCGGGGCAGCTTAACCAGGTGTTGTTTGCCATTTCATTCTCCAGTTGTCCCGCAGACCATCCGGCATACCCCAGTGCCACCAAACTGTCGGCAGGACCCTGATTATTTACGATGGCCTGCAGGATGTCTTTTGAGGTAGTTAATGCAATATTGTCATTTACTTTAAGACTGGACTGCCATTCACCTGGTGGACGATGCAGAATAAACCCCCGTCCCTGATCAACGGGACCACCAATAAATACCGATTGATTCTCATTGTGGTTACCTTCAGTCGCGATTTTCATTTCTTTGGCAACCTGTTTTAAGGTGATATCTGTTTCCTGATTAATGATTATGCCGAAACTACCCGTTTCATCGTGCTCGCAAATATAGGTGACTGCACGATTGAAAAAATCATCATTCAATGCTGGCATGGCTATTAGGAAATGCCCGGTCAGGTTGTAACTAGAAGACGAAGCTTCTTTTTGTTTATTTTCTACCATGAGCTAATCAGGATTATTAACGTGTCTGGATGCGACTATTATTTAAGAATTCCCAGCTACGTGTAATATGTATGACATCAGCTTCTTTGCGAAGTTTGTTAGGGAATGCAGAATAAGGGGCAGCTAACTTTACAATACGTTTTGCCGCATCATCAAGAATCTGGTGACCGGATGACTGACGTAGATCTGTTTTTACAAGTTCGCCTTCTGAGTTAATAACAACATCAAGAATTAAGGTGCCGCTTAATTTTTTTCTACGAGCCTGATCAGGGTAGTTAAGATTTCCCACGCGCTCCACTCGGTCTATCCATTCGCGCATATATTTTGCGGGGGTAAACTCTTTGGTGCTCGAATTTAAATATTTGGTTCTTTCGATACTTGCCTGTTCTTCGATAGTGTTACTTATTTCTGCCGCCAGACGAGCTGTTTGATTGTTCTGGTTGGTATTGGTCTTATTTGTCGTGGTGTCATCTTCAGCTTTGACCGGGTTTATTTCAGAGTTGATAGCATACTCGGCATCATTTTGTGTGAGTAGTGCCAGTTGCTCATTTTTCTTTTGCTTTTGAACCTGCTGAACACTGGTCTGTGTAGCAATACCGGGTGTGTTGGATAAAGTGGGTGCGCTAAACAGTTCTCTTGGGCGTGCTTTTTCTTCCGCGTTGCCGCCACCTTGTTGTGAGACCTGTGCCAGGTAATCGGCATCGTCAACATCTAGAGGCGATTTTGTCTGTACCAGAATAATATCAAGTGTCGGTGCGGTTTTGCTGTCGGCAGGTGGCGATATACTGAATGTGATGCCTAAAATAATCATGCCATGAAATATCGTGGCAAGAAAAAAAGTCATGCCAAAGCGGTCATGATCAGTAATAGTCGGTTTTATGGTTTTGCGTTTACTCATATTATGTCTTTGCGATGACATATCGAACGAATTTTTAATTATATTTGATGACTGTGTTGATTCATTATAGTTCTTCGCTAACAATAATGCGTGAAGTTGGTGATTTATTTAGAAATTTAATGCGTTTCTCCATCGCCGGTGTTAGATGGATATTGCCACCGGCATCGATCAGCATGACATAGTGGATGTCCATGTTTTTTGCAATTTTCTGCCAGTTTTTGCTGCCGGCGACAAATAGTGCAGTGGCGGCAGCGTCCGCACGTCCGGCATTCTGATGCAAAACGGTAACAGATTGTGCATCCTGTGCTGGATAACCGGTGTTCGGGTCAAGGATGTGGTGGAAACGTTTGTTCTGGTGGATATAAAATCGTTCATAATCACCGGAAGTAAAAACACTTTCATTACTTTTTACTTCTATGCTTGCGATGATGCTGTTATTGCGTGGGTGGCGAATACCTATGTTCCAGGCACGATCGCCGTGTTGTCCGATGACGCTTAAATCACCGCCAGCATTAATCACCGCATTTTGTATCTTTAGCTTTTGTAACTGTTTTATTTCAAGTTCGATAGCATAACCTTTGGCAAAGGCGCCAAAATTTAAAGATACCGCCGGATTACTGCTGCTTAACTCATTTCTCTCGTTTATCGTTAAATTGGTTAAACGTGGGTTTTGTTTAATTAAATCCTGTATCAGGCTGTCCTCGGGAGGGTGAATATTTTTATCCTGATATTTATGAAACTGCCAGAGGTTTATTAACTTGCCTATGGCCGGATTATAATAATTATCACTTTGTTTGCTTAGCTCCATGGATGTTCTGAGCATTGGAATAAGGTGTGATGGTACTACAATGCTGTTGCTGCCTGCGTTATGCTCGATTTTTTTATTAAGCTGCGCTAAGTCGCCGTTTGTCCATGATGACCAATCCTGATGATACCTGTCGAAATCGTGTTGCAGTTGAGCAAATGCTTGTTCCGCCTGGTTTTTACTTACGTCATAGAGAGTGACATCTATTAACGTGCCAAAGGTAAAGATACTGTAATCATATTGTTGCGTTTGTTTCTCACAGGCGCTAAGAATGGCTGTTGAGGCAACCAGAGCGGCGGTTAAACAAATAACGGCTAACCGAGTTGTTATGAAGTTAAGTGTTGTTGTATGCATCGCATTAAGTCGCCCGCTATATCTAGCGAATAAATCTTGTCGAGTTCTCGAATGCAGGTGGGGCTGGTTATGTTAATTTCAGTTAAATAATCACCAATGATATCGATGCCGGCAAATAATATTCCGTGCTGTTTCAACACAGGACCAACCTGCTGGCATATCCAGTGGTCGCGTTCGGTGAGTTCGACGCCGATACCTTTACCACCTGCTGCAAGGTTGCCGCGTGTCTCACCAGATGCAGGCACCCGCGCGAGGGCATAAGGCACGGCTTCACCATCAATTAATAAAACACGTTTGTCACCATCAACGATTTCCGGGATGAACTGCTGAGCCATTACTGTACGCGTCTCATTTTGTGATACCGTTTCAAGTATTACCGAAAGGTTGGGGTCAATCGGATTGACGCGATAAATTGATGCGCCACCCATACCGTCGAGTGGTTTTAAAATGACATCGTGTTGCTCTGCCTGGAATCTTTTATTAACGAAATCACGCAAACGGTTTTTGTTGCGACTGACAAGAAATGGTGTACAGCATTGGCTGAATTGTGTGATGAACATTTTTTCATTGTTATCTCGCAAGCTGGCTGGCCTGTTAACAATAAGTGAACCATTTTGTTCTGCCAGTTCCAGGATGTAGGTAGTGGTAATGTATTCGATGTCAAAAGGTGGATCCTTGCGCATCAGGATCACATCTAGTGAGCTTAAGTCGATATCCTGTTCGGAGCTAAAGTCGTACCAGTGATCCGGGTTGTCTTCAACATGGGTGATTCGGCTGAAGGCCATGGGACTTTCATTTTCGGTGTACAGGTCAGACTGATATATAGTGTGTATTTCCCAGCCCAATTTTTGAGCAGCCAGCATCATGGCGAAACTACTGTCTTTTTTTATGTTTATTAACGGCAGTGGATCCATAATGATGCCAAGTTTGATGCTCATAAATTTCTCCAGGAGGTTCGAAAATATTATTTCAGCTAATTTTAACAGTAATTTAGACAAGATTTTGAATTGAAAAATTATGAATAATTCTTAGCTAAGCAAAATCTTAGCCAATATTGTTATAGTTTTTATTAATTATTGGCAATAAACGGAATGTGGTCTACATTCAGTCTATCTATAGTTTTTTTGATTGCCAATATTGGCATTATTGAGTGGAACAGCAATGGCTGAAATGAATTTGTAATGAGTGACCTAAAAGTAATGGTCATTGATGACAGTAAAACAATAAGGCGGACGGCAGAAAACTTACTCAAAAAGGAAGGTTGTGAAGTGGTTACGGCCGTTGACGGTTTTGAGGCATTGTCAAAAATCGCAGAAAATAAACCGGACATTATTTTTGTGGACATCATGATGCCAAGGCTTGATGGTTATCAGACTTGCGCCTTAATAAAAAATAATAAAACGTTTAAAGATACACCAGTCATCATGTTATCAAGTAAGGACAGTATTTTTGACCGCGCGCGTGGCCGCATCGTTGGCTCAACGCAATATTTAACAAAACCGTTTACCAAGGAAGATTTGTTAGGAGCAATAAAAGACCATGCTCCTGCAAAATAATAAGCGACAGGGTGAAAATCATCAGGCACGCTGGTTGGTGCTTGTGGAAATATAACTAAATACTGAATGTGACTAAAGAAACCCAGTTAATAATTTAGAGATAGTGGTGAGAGAGTATGGCTAAAGTAATGATCGTTGATGATTCACCTACAGAGGTGCATGTATTACAGACTATGTTGACCAAGAATGGTCATGAGGTAGTAGTTGTAACGACAGGTGAAGAAAGTGTCGATAGGGCAAAAATAGAAATGCCTGATTTGATTTTGATGGATGTAGTCATGCCAGGTATGAACGGTTTTCAGGCTACGCGGCAAATATCGAAGGATCCAGAAACTTCGTCTATTCCTGTCATCATAGTGACAACAAAAGATCAGGAAACAGATAAAGTTTGGGCAATGCGTCAGGGTGCTAAAGATTACCTCGTAAAGCCTGTGCAGGAAAAAGCATTAATAGAACATGTGAACATGGTGTTGTCAGCGTAGTAACGTTGCTAACAAGTTATATTTTGTTGTTGATAAGAATAATAATAAATGAATACGAATAACCCATTTGACTTATTGCTGGACCTTGAAAGGCGAACGCTTAAATGTTCAGTAGGTCTTCCTATGCTTGGTGAGGCGCAGGAAGAGTGGGTTGGTGTTGGCTTCAGGGTCGGAGATTCGAAGTTGATCGCAGCCATGTCTGATGTAAAAGAAATTCTTGATGTGCCTGAGTTTACACAGGTGCCCGGTGTTAAATCGTGGATTGTCGGTGTGGCAAATGTGCGTGGTAGTTTGTTGCCTATTCTGGACATGAAGGGTTTTTTGCTAGGCGATGAGACTAAGCAACGACATAAAGGCAGGGTTATCGTTATTGATTATATGGGCTTTAATACAGGCTTAATTGTTGAAGAAGTATATGGTCTGCGACATTTCAGGGAAGCTGATACGAGCAATGATATAGCTGAAGTGCATGAAAATATATCACCGTTCATAGAGAGTGTTTTTAAGCAGGAAGACGAGAGCTGGCCAGTATTTAGTTTTAATGTAATGGCTCAAGATGAGCGTTTTTTACATGCGGCATTGTGACAGTTGGAAATAAAATAATAAAAAATAGCTAGAAAATTTAACTAGAAATATTACTGATTACGTCAACAATAGAAGTGGCGGATTTAAGTTGATTGGAGAGAATATCTTATGAGCGCAGCACAAAAAAATATCGCAATTGGTAAACCGATGATCATCATCGGCATATTGCTGTCCGTGTTTATTATTCTTATGTTGAGCAGCTTGGTTTATGTGGGTGATAAACGAGCGACTTTGCAGCGTCATCTAGAATTATCAGCCAATCAGCTTTTGCTCTCACAACAGATGGCTACATTCTCTCTACGTGCATCCTCTGGTAGTGAAATAGCTTTTGACAACTTACTTAAATCACGATTTGAGTTTGATACTATATTAACTGCCTTTCGCTCAGGCGATATTAGTACAGCGCCATTAGCTGAAAGTTTATTACCTGGTCTTGGTATTGTTGAAGCAGAGTGGAGTGACTACAGGGACAACATTAATATTATTTTAAATGGTCGTCAGTCAATTACTGAAGTGAAGGAATTGTATCAGCTGATTGAGAGCTTCATTCCGCAGATGTTGACATACTCTGATGAAGTTGTTGGTGTGTTGATTGAGTCGGATGCCTCGGCGCGTCAAGTTTATCTGGCTACTCGTCAGATGATGTTATCGCAACGTATTAAAAATAACTTAAATCAGGTTCTGGCCGGCGGTGAAGCAGCAGCGGCTGCTGCAGACAGGTTTGGTCGTGATGCTGCATTATTTGGTCGAGTTCTTGAAGGTTTGTTGAAAGGTTCTAAAGGCCTGCGTATTGATAAAATTACAGATGAAGATGCTATAGCGAAATTACGTGAAGTGGCGATGTTGATTAGCGCAGTTAGCGACAATATCGCAGGCATCCTGGAGCTGTCTCCAGAGCTGTTTGAGGTAAAAGATGCTGCAGGACTTGTGAATGCCAGTTCAGAAAAATTCTTAAATACACTTGAGGTTTTTCAGGAAGAAATTATTACTCAGGGTAAAGAGCTTGATTTAATTCAGCTGGTCGGTGTTGGTTTTGGTGGTGCGGCGGTGTTGCTTATTATTATTGGCGGTATCCTGTTACTTAAGGATGCGAGGAAACGTGAGGAAAGTGCGTTAGAAAATAACCGACGTAATCAGCGCGCGATTCTTCGCTTACTTGATGAAATGGCTAACCTTGCGGATGGTGACTTAACCGTGCATGCAACAGTAACCGAAGATATTACCGGTGCTATCGCGGATTCGGTGAACTTCACCATTGACGCGTTACGTACACTGGTAACTACAATTAACAGTACAGCGTCAGAGGTGTCTCACTCAACTGAGAAAACACAGCATACAGCGACAGAATTAGCGCAGGCATCAAACAAACAGGCGCGTGAGATTGCATCAGCCAGTGCTGCGGTAACAGATATGGCGGAATCGATGTCAGCGGTGTCTAGTGATGCGGATAACTCAGTGAAGGTAGCGCAACAGTCGGTGGATATTGCGCAAAAAGGCGCACAGGTGGTACGTGGCACCATTAGTTCGATGGAAAATATTCGTGAAACAATTCAGGAAACGTCTAAACGTATTAAACGACTGGGTGAATCATCACAGGAGATTGGCGATATCGTGGGACTGATTACTGAGATTGCCGATCAAACAAATATTCTGGCGCTGAATGCGGCGATTCAGGCATCGACAGCTGGTGATGCCGGTCGTGGTTTCGCGGTGGTAGCGGATGAGGTGCAACGCCTGGCGGAACGCGCAGGTAATGCGACAAAACAGATTGAAGGCCTGGTAAATACCATTCAGGCGGATACCAACGAAGCGGTTAAATCGATGGAGATGAGTACTGCGGGTGTGGTAAGTGGTGCTTCCATGGCAGAAGATGCGGGTGTTGCGCTGAAAGAGATTGAGACCGTGTCAACACAATTATCAAACCTGATTAAAGGTATCTCTGACTCTACCAAACAACAATCGAAAGTAGCTTTGTCCGTGTCAGATACCATGAATGTAATTCAGGAAATTACTCTGCAAACCTCTGAAGGTACAGATGAAACCTCTAATTCACTGGCTGCTCTTAATGAACTTTCTGGTGAACTAGGTCGTTCGGTATCCGGCTTTAAACTGCCATCTTCTGATCAAGAAGATAATGTGGATACCGTTATTCTAGAGAGTCAGGCGTAAGAGTAATCTGGCGTAGGTGAACAGATTATGAATACTGATAATACGGTTGAATACAATTCACTTAGCTGGGTTAAGACACAGCTAGATGATGTCGTAGAAGATGCCCAATCAAATCTTAATGAGTACATTGAAAATCAAAGTAATGAGCATTTAGAAAATTGCATTGAGCATTTGCAGCTAATCTACGGAACGCTGCAAATGGTCGAAGTGTATGGTGCGGCAATGCTGGCTGAGGAAATGCAACATACAACAGCTGCGCTACTAGACGGCAATATCGATCGTGTAGAAGATGCGTATGACGTGTTGATGCGTGCCATGTTGCAGTTGCCAGATTATCTTGAAGGTATTCAGGCTGGCAAAAAAGATGCGCCTCTTACGCTTATGCCACTTATTAACGATTTACGGGCTGTACGTAATGAGAGCCTGTTAACCGAAGGTGTTCTATTCTCTCCCGACATTGAAAATACTGAATTATCATCAGATGAATATGATGCTGATGCTATTGCGCCAGGAAAACTTCAGGATGAAACAAAACGATTACGTACTCATTATCAGTTAGGACTGCTCGATTATATTCGAAATAATAAAGAGCGTGTAGGTTTGCAGCGTATTAAGGCTGTATTAAGTTCACTTGAGAAAGTTTCAAGTAACGCTGAAGTTCGTCGACTCTGGATGGTGGTAGGAGCACTAGTTGAAGGCTTAATGAAGCAGGGGATTAATGCAAACTTAAGTATCAAGATGCTGTTGGGTGCAGTTGACAGGCAATTGAAATTAATACGTGATATTGGCGAGGAAGAATTTTCCAGTCAGTATTCAAAAGAATTAATTACTAACGTTCTTTATTACGTTGGTTTATGTACAGTGGAAAGTAACTCTATCACTGCCGTTAAGGAGGCTTATCATCTTGCCGAATTAATACCTCAGGAATCTGATGAAGCAGGCTCTGCTATTGGTGGATTAAATGCTGACCTATTTGCTACAGTTTCAAAAGGTATTACTGAGGATCTGATAAAAGTTAAAGATGTTCTGGAACTGTTTATGCAGAACAGTGAGCAGGATATAAAGCAACTTGAACCTGTCGCAGAGCAGTTGGGAAAAATTGGTGATACTTACGGTATGTTAGGTATGGGCGCTACGCGCCAGTCAATTATGGATCAGCGTGATATTCTGCAAGATATTGTTAGTAGTGAGTCAGTGTTAAGTGAGAAGGTAGTATTAAATATTGCATCAGAGCTATTAAATGCAGAATCAGAGCTTGAGAATTACATAGCATCTCGATCTGGTTTTGTTGATATGAATCGTAATGCTGATAGCAAATCAATGCCAACAGCTGAGTATCGCCAGGTGGTATTTACAGTTGTATCAGAAGGTCTGAAAAATTTCAGTGAAGCCAAAGAAGCTGTTTTATCCTATGTGTCAGGTATTGGTGATAAATCACAGCTGAATATAATCTTAAATCGTCTTGAAGAGGTTCGTGGCGTTTCAATGATGTTGCCAATGGAACGTGTTGAGGCGCAAATTGTAAATTTACAAAATTATATTCGTATTGCACTATTAAACAATAACCACAAGGTGAATGAAGAAGAGCAGGATACTGTCGCAGATGTTGTGACGTCTATCGAATATTTCTTTGAGGCCTTGTCAGAAGGTCGGCCAGGTGTAGAACAAGGTTTAAATGCAGGTGATGAAGCTGCCGCTAAATTAAAAGAAATAACACAGTCTTATGGTGACTCTGTGATTGAGTCTCCGGAAGATGTAGAGGCAGGCACAGGCGCAGGAAGTGTTACTGCGACAGATGATGGGAAAGTAGCGAAGCCGCAAGAGAGGGCGGCGACACATATTTCAAGACCTGCTGCAACGGAAGAGTTAAAGGATATTGGGCAATATGCAATTCTTGCAGAAGATGCAGATGAAGAAATTGTTGAAATTTTTATTGAAGAAGCAGTAGAGGTCCTGGGTGAGTTACATACGTATCTGCCACAGTGGAAAGAAAATACTGATAATGAAGAAGCGCTGGCTATTGTACGTCGTAGTTTTCATACATTAAAAGGGAGTGGTCGATTATTAGGTGCGGATTTAATTGGTGAGTTTTCATGGAAGTTTGAAAACATACTCAATCGTATTATAGATAAAAAGATTATTATTAATGATAGTTTGTTTCATCTTTTTGATGAATCGCTTGCGGTTCTTCCGCAATTAATTGAACAACTAAAAGGTAATCGAGAACCTGTCGATAACGTAGCGGAGTTAATGGCCTCTGCAGAAGCATTCGCCGACGGCCGAGAGGTTACATTTGAGGTGGTTGCAGAAAGTGAGAAAGGGAGTCATGGAGACGAGTATGCAGATGTAATTGAGATGGATCTATCACCTGAAGCCGCTGATGATAATGTCAAAATAATTATTTCTGAAGATATTAGTGGTGATGTGGTGATAGGAGATAGTTCTGATCTTGATATTTCAGAGCTTGATCCAGAGAATAATATCTCAGTAGAAGAAATAGAATTTAGTACTGCAGATGACTCAGAAAATACTGAAGTGGCACTTGATGCAGAAGATGAAGAGATTGTAATCACGAGCGTTTCATATGACAGTAACATGTCTGAGGATGTGCCTGAAGAAGAAATATCATTGGACATTTCTGATGATTATGAAATAGTGATTGATGAAGATGATATTGATTTGTCTGAAGGCGTTCTCGACATAGATCCTATGTTGCTCAAAATATATCATGATGAAAGTGTGGGTCATATCAGGAATGTTAAAACACAGCTTGACGCACATGAATTGAGTGGTAAAGCATTACAGGCAGATAAAAATCTGATTCGCGCCTTCCATACCCTCTATGGCAGTGCACGTACTGCTGATGTAGGGCCTATTGCTGATCTATGTGGCGCAGTTGAAAAATATGTTAAAGCGCGTAAGGATAGTGGCGATGAAGATATACCAGATGATGTTGCAGCTGTTATAAGAGAGACAGAGCAAGCAGTTAGTATCATGCTTGACAAGGTTGCTAACACACAGTTACCAGCTAGTAATAAAGGTTTACACGACAGAATAAATAAAATTGTCCAGAAAGAAATACAGTCGCAGTT
>CAJXZZ010000095.1 GCA_913065105.1 uncultured Gammaproteobacteria bacterium
CCCCAAGAGCCGTCCGTTCAAACCTGCGCCCTCTTCACACATTGGAAAATCAATATGTGCTGCTGCAGATGGTGCTTTCTTTCCAAGAAAAGTACTTCATGGCTCAACACGGTAAGCATTTTGAATCTTTTTAACCTTATCTAAATCGCTAGGGTTAAAGAGTTGCGTACGATGTATGCTAAAAAGAAATTGCGTTTCAAAAGGAATGACTTTTGTAATACCCTTTGGTACCTCTCCCTTCCAATCAGGTCCTGCCAGGAGGTATTTACCAGGAACATTCCCCGTTGCTACCGTAGAGATATAAGCGGGATTGTGTGTATAAAGGTCAATAAGCTGCACTTCATAAAATCGTTCTTTTTCTATCTCTGGAATGGTGAATACAACCGGTTCAGTTCTGAGATCCACCCATGTCATACAATAAGGCGTATCTGAATTTGGCGTAACAATCGTTTTATCTTCAGGCGTAAATACTCTAGCCACACAGGCTAACGTATTAAAATCCCCTTTATATTCAGGTGACTTTGTATCGACGGCATAGTCGTACATCGTTTTGTAGTTGAGCACCATAGGGAAGCCGTAGATATAAGCTTCTTTGGCAATTTGTGTAGCTTCTTTGGCGGTAAGTTTTTGCTCTGTTGCACAGCCTGATAACATTATTATCAAACTAGTTAATGCTACTAAATAGACTTTTTTCACTTTAGTTACTCCTTACTAAAAAGCTTACTGTATTTGCGTTACTTGCAGGAAATTTCATATTTCTTCGAGTATTTCCTTGCCGAGTAGATAGAAACGATCCGTATAATTCCGTCCGTCAGTGATATGAAGCCTGAAGATATATGACGAGGTTAAAGTAATTTCACAAAGAAGACATTGAGATTTATCAGTACTCCTTTCCTGTCCAATCATAAAATGACATTGAGTGATATTTTCAGTCAATGAAAATACGAGCAAAAATGGCCCTTGTTTATTTTCATTGGCCGGGCATTTTCGGCCATATACGAGCGTTCAATAAAACCCGTTAATAATAAGCAAGATGCTGAACGAATCAACATTCTTGCCTCACCAGATGAGCTACTACCAACCCATATGATAATAAGCCCAAATTCGCTCAATATTCATTGGCAGCCATTCTTCGTAGTATTGCCAGTTTTTGTACTTAGGCAGTTTTACGGTTGTTCTTAGTACATCAGGATTATGACTCCCAGAATCCATTGCTTTTTTTACAGCCGCCATCAAGTCTTCCAGGTAGACACGTTGTTCTGCAACTATCGATGCAGGGTCGATTGCCGGTTGACTTTCAGGTCCGTGCCCTGAGATAACATAGTCAAAATCCATCTGTTCAATTTCTTTCAGCGATCTGACCCATTCATCTGGCCAGAAGTCTGGCATGGTTCTGAATGCTACTCTTCGTGGTGTAACGATATCCACAATAAACAGTATCTTCTCTTTTGGCAGTCGCATTACGACCAGACTTTCACCATGGTTCGGGCCGAAGTATTTTAGTTCCAGTGTCCTGCCACCTAACTGCACTGTATATTCATCCTCAAATGTGATGTCAGGTAGAGGTGTAGCAGGACTGGGATGATCAGCTAATTCCTTCAGCACATTTTTGTGAGCGATGAATGTCGCTCCCTGATCCTTGAACACTTTACCGCCAGAAATATGGTCATGATGATTGTGGCTATAGACAACATACTTAACTGGCTTGTCAGTGATCTTGCGAATTTCACCGAGCAACAGATTAGCTGCTTTCGGATTCATCGGGTCGGTAACGATAACCCCCTCATCAGTGACTATAAAGATGCTTCGATACACCCACCAGCGGAACACGTATAAACCATCATCAATTTTTTTTACACTGTGGCCAAACGGTTCTCCCCCCATCGGTTCCTCTGTTGGAAAGCTTGAGGCCGTTGCTATTGACGAAAACAATAAACCAACGACAAATACCGATTGTATAAATGATCGCATAAATGATTGTATGAATAATCGTTTCATTTTTTTATCCTTGAAGTTAATTAAATGTTCGACTTTGGTGATCACGCACCCGTAGTCATTTGCTTCAATACATTGTCTTTCTTAATAAAATGGTGATGCAATGCAGCACCTGCGTGACCAATCACTGCAATGACAAGTAATATCCACACGGTTCCATGTATGCTGAGAAATGTTTTCGCTAGCTCTGGATTCTTATCCAGGAAAACAGGGAATTCAAACAAGCCAAAGAAGCTCACTGGGATACCAGCAGCCTGGCTCATCATGATTCCAGCCAGCGGCTGCGCAAACATCAGGGCGTAAAGTCCCCAGTGCATCGCTTTAGCTATAAAAGCCTCACCTGCTGTCGTTTCATCCGGAAGTCGGGGTGTCACATTGATTAACCGCCACACGAGGCGAAGCATGATCAGCATCAATATAACAGCACCAAATGATTTGTGCATACCCGCGGCCTGCAGTTTCTCAGCCCCTTTGGGCAGGGAGGCAAGAAAGTTTCCCGCTACAATTGAGAAGGTAAGCATCAGGAATAGCAGCCAGTGGAAGATTTTAGCGACTACTCCGTATGTATTAGCAGTGTTTTTCATCATGACATTCTCCTAAATAAGTTCTTTGTTTATACTCGGTGATTCGAGTAAGGAATATGGGGTAGATCTGTGTTTTGAGGGGTGTCAGAAATTGCGGGTATCTGTCCTCGGCAGCCAATAGGAGACGTTCAGCATAACGACCAAACTCAGCGGACGATTATTAGCCGTCCGCTGGAGTTCTTTATTAGGTGCACAATATATTATTCTTTTGTCAATTCAGGGTAATCCTCAATATTCTTTTAGCCACAAAACACCAACAGGATAGAGTGTGAAATTTAAAACAGAGTGTCGTACGAATGGAAGTTGCTTAAGAATTTCATTAGCCTCATCTTTGTTTTTCGCCTTAATAAAGAAAACTATATTCGCGTTTCGTTTGTTTTCGGGTTTATTTACTTCACGGTTTAAATAAACATTTTCAACTATACCCTTCTGCCATAAATTCACCAATGCAGCGGCTTGTTCTTGTATATGTTGCTTGAACATAGGGCTTTCTTGCGAAATACTGTCCGATACGACAGCATATTTATTTACAATATGTTCATCTGCCCATAAAGCTTGGGAGGCTAACAACATCATCACTGCAACCAGATTTTTTATTCTCATAATTTTTCTCCTAAAAGGTTATTTGTTTGTTTATACCCGGTGATTCGAGTACAAATTGTGGTTAGAATTACGTAACAAACAAGTCTATATGGTTATAACTTGGGCATAAACATGCTAAAAAGAAACTTATTGTTTCTAAATATTAACTAATATGAATATTCTTCCTTATATCGAGACATTTTCTGCTGTTGTTGAGAATGGCAGTTTTACAGCTGCAGCCGATGCACTGGGCATATCCAAGCCCGTAGTGAGTAAGCAAGTCTCTCTCCTCGAACGACATCTTGGGGTTCAGCTTCTTCACCGCACCACCCGGCGTCTACACCTCACTCATGCAGGGGAGGTATTTGCGAGTTATTCGCATCGGATCATGTCAGACGTGCGAGAGGCTGAGCAATCAGTCCTGCCCTTACAAAGTGAACCACAAGGCCGGTTACGGATTTCGGCCCCCGAGAGCCTTGCTATATCATTACTTCCTGAGGTACTACTGAGCTTTCAACAGCAATTTCCCAGGATTGAACTGGATATACATGTCTCCGGGCGGTTGGTGAATCTTGTAGAAGAGGGTATCGATGTAGCGCTTAGGGTTGGGAAACAAGAAGATTCGAGCTTGATTGAGCGACTGCTTATGCCATGTGGCTTACATGCCTGCGCATCACCCGAATACCTGAAAAAGTATGGTAAGCCCGAACATCCCAGTGAACTCGAAACACATAACTGTCTGATCTATTCACAGTTGCCTAATCCGGATAACTGGCTGTTCAGAGATGACCAGGGCAAAGACATCAGTATTAAAGTGAATGGCAACCTTCGTTCAGGTATGGGGAGCATACTGATGAACGCAGCGCAGAATGGTAGCGGCATATTCATAGGGCCAACATTTATGATAGCCAGTGCCTTAAAAGAAGGGAGATTAGAAACCGTCCTGGACCAATACACGCCGATGACTACAGGGCTATATGTTGTATATCCATACAGCAAACTCGTTTCTACAAAGGTACGAGCTTTTGTTGATTTCGTTACTGAATCATGGAGTAATTGACCTTAGACGAACGTGCGATCTGGGTCGACAAGGTAAGTTCAGCCGAAATCATTCACCGTCCGTTGATGCGGCATCGCAGACGGTCACTTCATGACGCTGATCTTTTTGGGTGAGCATTCCACTTTTACCAATTCATTCCGACTGACCATTTTTTATTTGGTGTTGGCCTGATACGGGTTTAAATAAACCTACACGATTTTCGTTATGAGGGCGGAGCCCCCATAAACAGTGGACCTCAGATTCCAGTGGTAAATGAGAAAAAGGAATAAGGTCCAAACCAACAAGCTAGGACCATCGGACTCAATTGGTATAGGTTAACCAATCACGCCTGAACCCCGTGTAATACGCGGCTTTCCACTACTACTAGGGAAATATTGTTCTGGAATCGGCAATGCCGAGAAGGGGAATAAATGGTGGGCCTGGAAGGATTACAGCCTACTTCCCTGTAGGCTGCCAAAGGCTCGCTTCGCTCATTAAAAATCGTTCCTGTCGATTTTTTCGAACCTTCGACCTGCCGATTACACCTCTTTTGCTTTTGGTGGTCTGCACTCCCTAAATCCAATTAGGGAGAATGCTGGAATCGTCAGGAACGATTCCAGTGTATTTCTCCTTCTCCTGCCACTGTATTAGTAATACATGGCCGGCAAATCACGTGGTGGCACAGTATTCTCATCTGATACCGTGAAGATGACCCGGTCGAGTTTTCCATTGAACTTGAAGGTTCCCTTGTACAGTTTAGAAACCTGGGTACCCGTATCACGTCCCACGTCAAAGGTTTCGGCCAGCGAGTATGTAGCAATATGCATCTGCGGCATTTCGATTTCGTCGACTTTTTTGCCATTGATATAAAGCTCGCCTTCACCACCAAAGGGTTTGGTTTTTATAAAATTGAACTTAATGTCGGTTTTGCCCTTGGGCAGTGGCGCTGACTTCAGAATGTAGTGCACACCGTCAAGAAAGTTGTAGTCGTAGTACAGGCGGTTGTCCTTGATGAACATCGTGTAGCCACCTGTCATGCCACCCACACATACGATGACACCTTCTTCATCACCCTTAAGGTCAAGTTGTGTCTCAATGCTGTGTGCACGATTTTTAACCGGTGCCGAAGATTTTTCAGCAATGCGAATCGCACCTGGAGCGAAATAAACGAACTCCTTCTGGTCGCCAAACAAACGATCCTGTTGTGCGCCGAGGCGTCTGATCATGTCGTCATAGAGTGGATAGACGTTGTACTTCCAGGCTTCTTCATCAAAGATTTTTCGTAGCTCTGCGAGTTTTTCTGGATGCTTCTTGGATAAATCAGTGCTTTCTGAGAAATCTTCGTCCAAATGATAGAGCTCCCATGGGTCATTTTCGAAAGGCTCAACCTTGTTAAGCTCCCATGGCATACGATTGGCATGCAGTGCTACCGCTTTCCAGCCGTCAACCCAGATCGCACGGTTGCCAAACATCTCGTAGTATTGCCGTTGCTTCTTGTTGGGTGCGTTTGCATTATCAAAAGCATATGCCATAGAAACCCCATCCATGGGCTGCTGTTTCACACCCTCGTATTCCTCGGGAACTTCAATACCGGTAGCATCCATAATCGTCGGTGCGATGTCTGAAATATGATGATATTGGCTGCGGATTTCTCCTTTGGCTTTGATTCCTTTAGGCCAATGAACCACCAGATGATCTGACTGACCGCCACGGTGCTCGCTTTGTTTGAAATAGCGGAACGGCGTATTACCCGCCATGGCCCAGCCTGCGTGGTAATGCGGATAAGTGTTCTCGCGGCCCCAATCTGGCTGAGCACGCAGGTTGGCATCCAGCGGTGTCTGTAGTCCGTTCAGAACATAGGTTTCATTGAACGTGCCGGCCAGACCGCCTTCTCCGCTGGCACCATTATCTGAGGTCACGAAGATTAAGGTATTGTCCAATTCACCAATACGTTTGAGCTCTGCTACGACACGTCCAATCTGCAGATCCACCCACTCCATTTGTGCGGCAAATACTTCCATCTGCCGTGCATAGAGACTTTTCTCCTTGGCAGGCAAGGAATCCCAGGCAGGAATCTGCTCGATGCGTTTGGTGAGTTTGGTATTCGCAGGCACAATACCGAGTTTTTTCTGGCGCGCTAAAATTTCCTCTCGCGCTTTGTCCCAACCCATGTCGAATTTGCCTTTATATTTATCGATATGACTGTCTGGCGCATGATGCGGTGAATGCATTGAGCCGGACGCCCACAACATCATGAAAGGCAGGTCGGGTTTGATCGATTTATGCCCGGTAATCCATTGAATGGCACGATCTGCCAAATCCTGGTCAAGATGCACCGATTTACGATAAGGCTCGGGAGAATGGTCATTCCACATTACGGGAACAAATTGATGAACATCAGCAGCCATGAAGGTATAAGCATGTTGGAAACCTTCACCACTTGGCCAACGATCAAATGGACCCACCTGAGACACTTCATACAAAGGCGTGTGATCCCACTTACCCAGCGCATAATTGACATACCCCTGTTCCTCAAGATAGTTGGCAACCGACTTTGCTGATTCAGGCATGATGGCGTTGTAGCCAGGGAACCCCATCGCCGTTAAGGCATGGCTACCTAAACCAATGTTGTGGGGATTGCGTCCGGCCATCAAGGATGCCCGAGAAGGAGAACACAGCGCAGTAGTGTGGAAGTTGTTAAAACGCAGGCCGTTGTCTGCCAGCTTGTCGATATTGGGTGTCTCGATCAGGGCTCCAAAACTGCCTACCTGGGCGAATCCAACATCGTCAAGCAAAAAGATAATGACATTGGGCGAGTCTTTAGGGGGACGTGTTTCTGGCGCCCACCATTCTTTTGAATCACTGTAACTCTTGGCGATGATGCCACCAAAGCCTTCGACTTTTTTTGTTTTCACTTCTTCAGCAATGGCAGATTGTATTATCACCAATGCGCTAAAAATTAAGGTTATCTTGATTAGTATTCTCATTACTATCTCCTTAATCCAATTGAGGGTGTATCATTTTCTTGTAAGTGACTATTCGCAATAGATATGAATAATGCTATTGATAAATAGATTATGCCTGTTACCAAACCAATTACAAGCGTCACCATAATGTCAGTTAGTAGGCTCAGCAAACGTTTGGCTCATGTGTTGTATCAACTGGTAGAGTTGGCTGTCATCAAAGGACGTTCAATTTGAATGCATTCATTGTTAATAAGTAAACCTACACGACTTTCGTTACGAGGGTGGAGCCCCCATAAACAGTGGCTTTCAGATTCCACCGGTAAATGAGAAAATGGAATATGGGATAGATCTGTGTTTTGTGGGGACCCGTTACGTTTCCTTACCATTGATGCATTCGTGGTGTGTTTTTACACGAGTTCTTTTTGGTAATTCTGTTCAATTATTTCAAGCATAATCCAACTCTTACCAGTCGCCTTGCATTAACTATGTTGACGTATAGTTAATCTGAATGAAAAAGTACTATACGATTTTCATGAGTGTTAGTTAACTGTAAAGAACTAGGCTGTCATCCCTGATGGTTAAAATTTAATCCCTCCGTCCCCTTTAGTTCTTTAGTTCATTGAAGGTGAATACTGAAGCTAGCATGGCAACAACAATCACCATGGTCACCGATTTAGTGAGATGTTTATATTGAATCATTTTACCGCCCTAAAACTAAATATTGATTTGGAAACGATATAAAGCAATACTCTTAGAAAACTATACATTTAAGGTACATCTGTGGCTTATGGTGTATTTTGATTCAGGTCAATTCAATAGCATACAGAAATAAACGGAGATATAAATGAGTAAAGAATTGTTTGATTCCCTATCAATATTTTCTATATTTATTGGCACAGCAGTCTTCATCCTGATTTCTTTTGAAGTTGGCTATCAAATTAGTAAATATGCTCAGTCGCATTACAAGGGAAAGATCGGCACCTCTCAAGGGCCTATGGTAGGCGGAATACTGGCAATGCTGGCTTTTGTTCTCGCATTCACGTTCAGTATGGCAGCTTCCCGGTTTGATGATAGAAAAGAGACTGTCCTTAATGAAGCAAATGCAATCAATTCAGCATACCTGCGTGCTGACTTGATTGCTCAACCACACAGAACAGAAGTGAAACGCCTTTTGCGCGAGTATGTGGACATTCGTTTGCATGGTTTAAAAAATATGGAAGTAGCATTAACCAGATCGCTTGAGTTACACGAACTCCTATGGGAGCAAGCCACGTTAGCAGCGGAGAAAAATCCTCAAGCCCTAAACTTATTGCTAATTCAATCAATCAACGAAGTTATTAATATTCACCGTAAGCGGCTAACTGTGGCTATTCTCGATCGAATACCAGACGTCATCTGGCTTACGCTTTATGCGATTACTGCATTCGCTATGGTAGCGGTGGGATCTCAGGTTAGATTAGCGAGAACGCGCAGATTTAATCAAGTTTACCCGATGGTCTTGGCTTTTTCGGCACTCATAACACTTATTGCGGATCTTGATCGCCCGGCTCAGTTGGGCCTAATAAAAGTAAGCCAAGAAGCCATGATCACCCTTGAGAAAAACATGAGTAGAGCAAGGCAGTGACTTAATAATAATTTATAAAGATTCACCTTATGCTCTCGACCTCAGAGTAAAAGCAGGTGAACGGAATCAATAAGATTTATGAATTAGCTACAGTAACACTAGCAAAATTTAAGGAGACAGCTCGATGATAAAACTAATCATTAGATTATCCGTTTTATTCTGTTTGTTTTATAACGTGCCAGGTGTTGCACATGCAAAAGAAACGCGACCAAATATCCTGCTGATCGTCGTTGACGATATGGGTTATTCAGATATGCGTATTCGGTGGCGAGGTCCGCACCCCTAATCTCGATTCTCTAGCAAAATCCGGAATAAGATTCACTGATTTTCACACATCCGTAGCCTGTTCTCCAACACGCTCAATGCTTCTTTCAGGTACAGATAACCACCTTGCAGGAATGGGAACACAGGGTGAGGCGACTTTCCCTAATCAGGTAGGGAAACCGGGGTATGAAGGTCATTTAAATGACAGAGTTGTTTCGATTGCTACACTTTTACGGGATGCCGGATATTCCACAGCAATGGCTGGGAAATGGCATCTCGGTGAGCAGATAGAGAATGATCCATACAATAGAGGCTTTCAAAAAACCTTCACCTTGCTAGAGGGAGGTGCTAGTCATTTTGATGATGAATGGATGATGTATGCAAACTACACGCCTACCTATCGTGAAAATGGAGTCAGGGTGCATGTGCCGAAAGGGTTCTATTCAAGTGAGTTTTACACTGACAAAATCATGGAGTATATCGACAGCCGTGATGCCGGCAAGCCATTTTTTGCATATCTCTCTTTTACTGCACCTCATGATCCCCTCCATGTGCCTGATGAATGGCTCGACAAATATAAAGGTAGATATGACAGTGGATATGAAGCGCTTCGTAAAGAACGCTTGAGCAGTTTGAAAAAACTTGGTTTCATTCCTGAAGACACGTTACCTTTCCCGCGCCTGCCGAATATTACTGACTGGAAAGATCTTTCCGAGGAACAGAGAAAGATTGAAGCCCGGGAAATGGAACTCTATGCAGCGATGATCGATAATGTTGATCATCATCTGGGCAGGTTATTTAAATATCTTAAGAAGACAGGGGCTTATGAAAATACCTTTATCATTTTCTTTTCGGACAACGGCGCTAACGGTACTGAAATGCATCAATACCCTGGTACGGATAAAGAATGGGTAGATAGAAACTCCGATAACCGATACGAGAATATGGGCCGCCAGTTCTCCCGTGTCGGGCCGGGACCTGCCTGGGCGCAGGTCAGTATGACACCGTACCGACTTTTTAAAGGCTTCACCACAGAAGGGGGAATCCGTACGCCGTTGATCATTAGTGGTCCGGACGTGACAGGCAATGGAGGACAGATTGATGCCTTTGTCCACGTAATGGACATCTCAGCTACCAGCTTAGATGCAGCGGCTGTTAATCATCCATTGACGTCTTATAAAGGCCGGAAAGTAGAGCCACTCCGCGGTCGATCTATGAGGAAGGTGCTTAACGGAAAATCTGATTTTGTTTACGATAACGATACAGCGGTTAGCTGGGAAATGCTTGGTTTCCGGGCTGTACGTAAAGGTGATTTCAAATTAGTATGGCTCCCGATTCCTTTTGGGAATGATGATTGGCAGCTTTACGAGCTTTCCAAAGATCCTGCAGAGTTGAATGACCTGTCTCAAGAGCAGCCGAAACTTCGAAAAGAAATGATTGGCATATGGAAACAATACTCAGAGGATGTAGGTG
Source organism: uncultured Gammaproteobacteria bacterium (assembly GCA_913065105.1). GTDB lineage: Bacteria > Pseudomonadota > Gammaproteobacteria > SZUA-229 > SZUA-229. Next base: position 10,528 of record CAJXZZ010000095.1, read on the forward strand.
TTGTTCTTCCTCCGGGCGGAGCCATGCGTTTAGAAATTAATTAATAAAATCTATACTGCTGAACAGCAGCTTTGGGTCGGAAACAGACGGTCACCGTCGATTACAGACTGCCGTGATGAAGCCAAATTTTAGCTACACGTACAACGAATAAAAGTTAATTACCTATCTCATCCTAATTGTGGGATGACAGCTCGCCTCAATGGCTTAATCGCCAGAAAAACCAGTAGGAATGCACTAAGCCACGAAACGATATCGGGCAACATAGTATGAGCTTCGCCCATATGCACCTGGATTTGCCATTGCTGCGCAGTCAGTAACCATTCTAATAATAACCCCATTATTAAACTGAAAACCGATAGCCCAGTCAGGTACATCAACGTCACCTTTATCCCTAGCTCCTGTTTTAATAAAGCGAAGCTTGCAATATTAGTCGCCGGTCCGACTAAAAGAAAAACCAGTACTGCGCCAGGAGAGACACCTGCCAATAACAGACCAGCAGCAACTGGCGTTGATGCCACTGCGCAGAT
>CAJXZZ010000096.1 GCA_913065105.1 uncultured Gammaproteobacteria bacterium
ATGGTTTACTAAAGTCATGGGAAGCTCTTCGGGTAGCATCAAATGATACCTGCCGACCATTTTGCAAAGATCGTAGTGGTCTGGTATTGGGTGAGGGTGCTGGTATGTTAATTCTGGAATCAGAGGAACATGCTAAAAGCCGTGGTGCTCGCATATATGCGGAGATTGCTGGCTGCGGTATGACGTCCGACGCCGGGCACATCACACGGCCCTGCATATCCGGCATTACCGATGCTATGAACAATGCATTGCAGCATGCTAACTTAACACCAGGTGACATAGATTACATAAATGCTCACGGCACGGGTACCTTGATAAATGATGCCACAGAAACTGAAGCCATCAATCGTGTTTTTGGGAATCATGCTAAAAAACTTGCCGTATCATCAACCAAATCAATGCATGGGCATGTCCTGGGGGCATCGAGCGCTTTGGAGCTTATAGCAACGACATTGGCAATACATCATGACATTATTCCACCCACTGCTAATTTTACTGTTGCTGATGAATTATGTGACCTCGATTACGTGCCAAATACTGCACGTAAACAAAAAGTAAATGCGGCCATGTCTAATTCATTTGCATTTGGTGGACTAAATGCTGTTATCACATTAAAAAAATATATCTAAATTAATATAGACAATCGGTTTAGTCATGAAAAATAATATTTTTAAAATCTTTTTGAATAATGAAATATATCGGTATGGAACAACAGAGCTACTAAATTTTGAAACACAAATGGAACGTTACTTTACGCGTGAATATAAGCAATGGCTGAACAATAAAGAGTCACCAGAAACTTATGGTTTAAATTCATTTTCTGGCGAAATTTCAAAAATTGAGACACGGGACATTTCTGTTTCACACTACGATGAAGAATATTTTCTATATAAATCATTTTTAGATAAAGATTACATGGCTTATACGATGGGTTACTTTGGCGCTACTAAAGAATCATCAAAATTGAATGATATATCTTTAGAGCAAGCACAAGCCAACAAATACAAGCTAATCGTAGAACGTGCAAACATCGAAGATGGACAAACCATTTTAGATTTAGGTTGTGGTTATGGTGGTTTATCAAAATATTTATTAGCAACATTCCCTAATATAAAAGTTATTGGCATTAATCCAAGTGTTGTACAAGTTAATCACATTAGAAATGTATTACTACAGGAAAATAATGAATTTGATAACTCACGCTTCAGAATAATCCAAGCGTTTTTTGATGATATTGACGCAAGCATTTTTGAGGACGACTATTTTGATCGCGTTATATCTATCGGACTATTGGAGCATGTTACCAATATAGATTTACTACAAAATAAAATATCCCGTATTTTAAAACAGGGAGGTAAATGTTTACATCATTGCATTGTTGCATGCGATACTTTACCCGGATTTTTAAACTCAGAAGATACATTAATGGGAGAGTATTATCCTGGCGCACATATTTGGCCATATAACGAGCCTCAAAGGCATGATGTGCATTTACATTTTTTAGAAAGTTGGTTTATTAATGGCTTGAACTACTGGAAAACATTGGATGAATGGCACAGACGTTTCTGGGAAACTATAGATCAGTTATACCCAGAATATATGACACTTGAAGAGGTGGACAAATGGAATAAATATTTTAGTTTATGTAAAGCGATGTTTCGCCCAAATAATGGGACTAGTTACGGCAACGGGCAGTACTTATATGAAAAGCGCTAAACTCCTGGTTTTAAGCCTGACCAACATCCTGAGTCGTTGTTAACCAGAGATCCACATCCTTTGCCAGAAGTGGCTTACTAAATATATAGCCTTGAATAATATTCCCTTTCAATGCTTGAACAACAGATAACTCTTCTTTAGTTTCTATTCCTTCAAAAATATTTCTCATACCTAAACTTTTACTCATTGTGACAATCGCTGTAACAATACTTTTTAGATTCTTATTAGTATTAATATTACGCACTAACGACTTATCAATTTTTATTACATCTATAGGTAGGCGCGCCAGATAATTCATCGATGTATAACCCGTTCCGAAATCATCAAGAGCAATTGCACAGCCTAAAGAATGCAGTTCATTGAGAAAGTTTTTTGTTTTATCAAAGTCGTTAATAAGGAGCGATTCTGTTATTTCAAACTCAATCTGCGAAGGGTTTATACCAGACTTTTCAATTTCATTCTTAACAAATTCAATAAATTGATAGTTGTTAAATTGTAAAACTGACAGATTGATAGCGTAAGTCACATCACTATCATGATGCTGTCGAACAAATTCAATAACCTCAGTTACAACCCATTCTCCAACAGAATAGATTAAACCTGTTTCCTCTAACAATGGAACAAAACGCTCAGGGTTAATCTCACCATACTGGCTGTTATTCCACCGAATGAGTGATTCAAAACCAGTCGTTTCACCTGTCGAACAGTTTATCTGTGGCTGATAAACCATATAAAATTCATTATTTTCAAGCGCAGTATGTAACTCACTCTCCAATTCAAGTCTATCACGCAGCTGATTAGACATACTTTTATCGTAGAATTGTAATTGGTTACCACCTGCCTGTTTAGCACGATACATAGCGGTATCGGCATTACGTAACAAAATCAATGGTGCCGCACCATCAGTTGGATAAATGCTTATTCCTATACTGGCACCGATATGGATTTTATGAGAATGAATATCAAATGAATCTGTTAAACAATCAATGATTTTTTTTGCTACATATACTGCTTCATTACTGTTTTTCAGTCTTTCTAACACAACGACAAATTCATCACCACCATTACGTGAGACAGTATCAACGCTACGTAGAATCCCATGTAACCTTGAAGATACTTCCTGTATTAATATATCGCCAATATTGTGACCCAAACTGTCATTTATATTTTTAAATCGATCTAGATCAAGAAACAATATCGCCATTTTCTGGCTCTCTCTTGATGATGTCCTTATAGACTGGTCTATACGATCTACAAGTAAGTTTTTATTTGGCAACCCTGTTAGTTCATCATGATAAGCAAGATACTGTAAGCTTTTTTCAGCTTCTTCCTTCTTATCAATAACCTTCTCTAAATGTGCATTTGCATCAACTAATTCTTTTGTGCGTTCGTTTATCTTTATCTCTAAGCCTTGCTTGCTCTGTACTAATTCATCTTGAACTTTTTCACGTATTTCAATTTCATTATTCAAATCGGCTATCAATTGCAGTTCAGTAATTAGCCGGCGATTAAATCGAATGCTGGTATCAATCATTATCCCTGTAAAAATACAAAACGCTCCTGCCATTTGTAAATGATATTCACTGTCGATATTTACAAAGACATAAAAGATAGCTATTGACTGTGGGATCATGTACGCCAGATATGCAAACATCCAGGTTGACAATGTAGCAATACTAGCAGCGATTAAACCAAAATTAATTAGAATTACAAGACTTCTCAAAGATTCATCATCGAAATAAAGCTGCATATATGCAAAAACGCCCCATACAACACCTATTAAAAATGTGAAAAACACATGGAGATGAATATAATTTTCTAGTTTTAATGTGCCATATTTAAGATAATGTTTAGCAATAAAAATACGTATTACAGATAACAATATAATGCTGATACTAAGAATTATTGCGTTACTTTCTTGAGGGCTGTTATTAAGGAATAATAGAACAAGACCTGCGCAAAAAATATTTGCCAGGCCGCCTGACATGGTAGCCTTAAAAAGTGGCTCCACTTGTTTTTCTAATAAGATGTTATTTGAAGAATTTTTAGACATATTTAACTGTAAATTTTATGATTTACCTAATGCAAATTTAAACTTCCTGTAATAAATTTTAAGCTCGAAAAAATCTCATTCACATTAAGAACGCTTAAAAGACTTGAAATCTTATCCCCAGAGACATAAGAATAGCCTAATATTTACTAATTGTTAGATTTTTGACACTATGAAAAGCCTAAACTGGAAGCACTTGCTTTGTTATTTAATGCTGCACAAAGATCATTAAATACCGATTACAAATGTGACTACAAAAAAGCCCTGCATGGCAGGGCTTTTAAATTTGTACAATATTGATGTTATCTATTTAATCATTACCTACATCCATATTTTTCATCTGTTCTGGTAAATCCTCTACGTTATCCTGCATTTGATCACCCATATCAACAGGGTTTGGCATGCTCACTTCAGGTGCAGTCCAACCACCTGGCATCTCGCCCATTCGACTAGGCGAGTTAATCATGTCATCCCAACCACGCTCCATATTTCCTTTATTCGGGTTCATCCAGCTATCAGGGCCACTTCTTCCCCAAAACTTGTTGCTGTTCCAGCTATTGTTGTTGCGGCGATTAGGGTTATAACCCGGTGTATTAAATGCCGACGGGCCGCTGTTAGGGCCGTAATAAGGTGCTCCACGATAAGGACCAGCTGGAGGAGGTGGTGGATAGCCTCTATTAGTATTCTGTGCAGGTGGCGCTGCACGATTGACGTTAGGACGATACGAACCCTGTGGTGGTGGATAATTGTAAGCGGGTTGTTGTGGTCTATATGCCGGTGCGGCGGGTGCTTGATAGTTATTGTTATAAGCTGGCCGTGTTTGCTGCCTGTATACAGGCTGAGCTGATTGCTGATTAGGCGACGTACTAAAACCAGACCAGTTAGGCGTTTGCCAGTAACTGTTAGTCGGCTGGTTTGGCATCCATCTATGATCTGCATTACCGTTGTTAGCATGTGCAGTTATTGTACACGTAGCAAGTGCAATTACGGCACAAGTGTTGGGTATTAACTTAATTCTCATTAGTCTGCGTACTCCAAATTTGGTTACTTCGTTCTTTATCAATGAAATTCATTGACGGTAATAAGGTAACTAGACGATTAATTATCTTATCTAAATAGACTGCTTAATCATAGTCCCGTATTAGAACGAGTTCCAGTAGTTTATTCACAATTTAGCTGTAAATGCGTGATTGCTATGCATGAATAACTATTACTTTTAGTTCGTGCCTGAAGATGAACCAAACCAGTCAGAAAACTTAAAGTCGCTTTTGTATTTAATCTCTTCTGGTGAGATCAGTTTGGTTTTAATATTAGTGATATATGTAGACATAAAATGATTACTTAGGTGTTGCTCACTGGGCATATCGTTTAAAAAATCTGCCGCTCGCATCATACTGTCGATACCGGTTAATACTGAATACTGGTTATTTTTATACAAAAGTATCTCTCTTCCCTGATGCCAGAAGATACTGAGATTCATCAGATCCATAGGATCAACGGGTGGCAGAAGTGGCACTACATCTTTAGGATTTACGAATCGTGTAATGTTCAAGTGTTTAAATTTCTGACTGCCACCAATGTTAGTGACTTTTGGTTGCCCAAAGGTAATAACTTCACCAATACTATAACCTTGGGCATCAAACATCATGGCTAAAATCAATGCTGCAGCGCCACCCAAACTATGGCCGATAGTGTTTATTTTATAACCGGGATTAATCTCAGGCTGAACCTGCTGATAAATGTCTCTCGCTGAGAGCAAAAAACCCTGATGAATATCTATTCCAGACAGTTTATCCGGCACTAATACAAAGGCAACATCAACAATGGCATTTTCAATATTAGAGGTTCCTCGCACCGCCAGAACATGTTGCTTTGTTTTCTCATTTGTCGCCAGCACATAAGCCACGGAGAAGCCTTCAATTTTCTGCAAATGTTTTATTTTATAACCCTGTGACTTCAATGCCTCGGCAATATCCTCATCAGATTTATAGGTGGCGTCTGCAATATATGCAGCATTTAACCAATGTGTAAAATTATCTGCTGTAAAACTTTTCGACGCTGCCTGAGCCTGAAAAGCAATTAAAGTACAAAGGAAGAATAATATTCTTATCTTCTGGCTTACCATAAAATTTTTAGCGTACACTTTCAGGAGAAGGTATAGATTGTCTCAGCAAAGGATTGCAATCTTTAATTGTCACCTGTCCCTGCAATAAGTTACCACGAGAATATTCTCTAAAATGGCAGGTATTCGTTTCAGGGTTATAATTTTCGATCCATAAGTTGTCATCTTTCCAGGTAGCAGCAAGATGCAACTCACCTTCGGGGACTTGTACCGTCATAACCCCGCCATAGCGTTTGACAAAAATTTGCTGGAAGTGAAAGTGATACGCAACAAAACCAATACTCATTACAGTGATGGCCGCTATTGTCGCAATTTTCCATTCTTCCATCTTAAAACCAATAACATATAACAGCCCTGCAGCCAGGGCGATTATAGAAATCCAGTACAAATAGGTAATCATATGCTGCTCTCCATGTTTGTTTATTATAAAAAAATAGTTTTTCTGCAGATTACGGCTCTAACCGTGTTGCGCCTAATTGCATACCTAGCGGACCACGCGGTACTGAAAAACTATAGATTGCACCATCTCTATAAATATCGATTGGAACATAATCACCTAACTGACCTTCAGAGGTAGCATCTTTAAGCTCCTGCCAGCTAAACATGCGGTTGTTATCATAACTTAGCACTACGTCATCTTTTTGTATGCCAACCTGTTCCGCGGTTGAGCCAAGCATGACCGATGCAATTTTAATCCGGTTATTCTGTTTGCTGTTGAACAGGTACTCATCATATCGCTGATCACCTAATTCTTCTCTCAGGTTAACGTCCTGCTGATTAATACTTTCAAGTTCATCGTTATAGCGTTGCGTGCCCAGATAATTGTCCCTTTTCGCACGATCCTGCAATTCAAGCTTTTTTAGCTCCACACTGTTTTTTCTTCTAACAATATCTTCAGCGTTACCTGCGTCAACACCACCTTTGATCAAATGCTCAATATTATATATACGCCGATTAAATACTGGGGAAGGCCGATTGTTAGTTGATGAAGCTGCGCGCGATAACGTTGAGCCTGTATCAACTGATGCGGATACGTTCTGCAACGCATATTTCAACTCATGCATTTGCTGCTTAACAAGCTCAAGTTCGTCTTCTATCGCATCAAGACGATCACTATCTTTTGCCAAAAAAGGGTTAACCGCAGAGGTATCCTCATCGATCGCAGCGACATCGACTGCAGAACTAATCCCGGGTTCATCACCGGCATTCAATTCTTTATTCTCTAAGATAAAATAGGCAGCAAAAAATCCGATAAATAAACACATTAAGGACAGTACAACTGTATTTTTATTCATTAGATACGGCTTTATTCAGTCTTATTATTTTCCGATGGTTGCCTGCGCTTTCCAATATTCTTTTTAACGCGGGCTCTTAGTTTAACTTTTTTATTCGGCGCTTTAGGTGCTTCGGTTTTATTGCGTTTTTTTCCATACGACTTACCAGAAGATTTCTGGTTTTCGGGCCCGGTAAATTTTGCAACATGTGATTTAATCTTATGTATCGTGCATTTAATATCCAGGAAGTTTTCGATGCTGATCATCTTGTTCCATTCCTGCGAATCAACCAGAGTGATAGAGCGTCCGGTCTCAAACATTCTTCCAGTACGACCGATGCGATGCATGTAATCTTCGCCATTGCGTGGCACATCAAAATTTATTATCAGATCTAGATCAGTAATATCAAGGCCACGTGATGCCACATCAGTAGCGATGATTATATTAATATCACCGAGTCTAAATTTACGCAGAAGATTATTGCGTATCTCTTGTGCCACGTCACTGTGAATAACCGCTGACATGATACCTTTTGACTGTAACCAACCACTTATTTTATTAACCGTATCTCTTTTATTTGCAAAGACGATGGCTTTATTGAAACTAAAAGTGGGATCATCATTTTGAAGTATGTAATGACATAAATTTAATTTGTGCTCAGCATTATCGGCAAGTATTTTTTGTTGTACGATGTTCTGATTATTCTCTCGTGAACTATCAACCAGGATAACTTCTGGATCAACTAAAATACTATCGACAAGTGTCTGGAATTTACTCTGGTTAAAACTGGCTGAGAACAAAACCGTTTGAGCTTCTTCACTACATTGACTTGCGATTGTAATAACATCGTCACTGAATCCCATCGCCAACATACGATCGGCTTCATCCAGCACCAGAATATTTATGGCATCAAGCACCACCATATCGCGTTTAACGTGTTCGAGTAAACGTCCGGGCGTGGCGATAATAATATCAGGGTAAGTCTCTAATGCTTTGATCTGATGCTTAGGGTCTTCGCCGCCAATGATGACCGCTGTCGTTATTTCTGTATATTGCGCGAGCAGGGTACATTGTTTATTGATCTGTCGACATAGGTCACGCGTAGGCGCAAGAATAATTGCCTGGGTAAGACTTTGCGGATTATCGAGTATCTGCTGTAATAACGGCACGACATACGCCAGTGTTTTGCCACTGCCGGTTCTGGCGTTAACGATCAGATCCTTGCCTTCAAGCGCCTGAGGAATAGCTGCAGACTGAACCTCAGTCATTTCTTTGAATCCAAGATGTTCTATGGCATCCAGTAATGGTTCATCAATTAATAGGGAAGAAAACAAATCAGGACCTTTTATGTGTTACTGCCTTTGAATGGCGGTTATGATAATCTCATATTATAAGCTAGTATCGATTATATCGGGAGTGACCATTATGAAGAAAACGAAACGCCGTCAATTTATAACGCTGCTAGGCCTTGGCGGTGCAGGTATGGCGATAAATCCAGCGCAGGCTCACCATACTGACTCGCATTTTGAAGACAAATCCGTGCATCACCTGGTATACCAGTGTAATAAAGCGGATAACGAATATTTAGAACATGTTCTCTTTTCCTGCGGTGAAATGTTGCGTAAATATGGCGATGATATAGAACTAATTGTTACCGCAATAGGGCCGGGACTTAACCTTCTGGCCCATCACCCAAAGCGTGCTATTTCACTAGAACATCAACAACGTGTTGCTTCACTGGCGGCGTATGGCGTTCGCTTTCAAGCTTGTGGCAATACCATGAAAGCCATGCGTTGGACAGAAAAAGACCTGGTGGAATTCGCTCAAGTCGTACCTATTGGTGTTGATGAAATTATGCAATTGCAGGAGCGGGGTTATAGTTACATCAGCTGGTAATAGCGTGTTTCCAACCGCGCACTTCGTATTTTTAAATATGGCTACGTCAGTTTGACTATGTTGCAACAATGACGCGCACGGCATCCAGGCGCAGGTTAGCAGCTTCGATAACATCCGTTAGCTTAGATAACTGCTGCTCATAGTGCTGAATCTCATCGGCACGTATATTAGGATTAACTTTAGATAAAGCTTTTAATCTATTGATTTCTATAGATAATGTCTCGCTAGCATGCTGCTGAGCTGAGGCCAGAACTTTAGCCGATTTCAATTCACCATATTTCTCACTGCGTTGCAGCATGGCTTTAAGAATCTTTTTCTTGGCCTTAACAATTTTGTTACCCACACCCGTTTCTACAAACTGGCGGGTAGCATTAATAACATTATGTGGCAGTTTGAGATTATGATCAGCACCACGCTCATCACACACCACACGGATCATCGTCGGCGGCAAGTAACGGTTACTCTGCAATTCTTCAATCGGCGCGCCCTCTAAAGAAAACAGACATTCGAGTAAAACACTGCCCGCGGTAACACCAGCGTAGTCGGCAGCGGTTACCGAGGTATTTCCCATTTCATTGCTCAACACCATGTCGATGGCATTATTGGTTAACGGGTGCTCCCAGGTGATGTAATGCGCGTCTTCAAAACTAAGCGCGATATCTCTGTCGTAAGTAATAGTCAGACCATCTTCTGCCAGACCAGGAAAATTACTGATCATATGTTCGGTCGGCGTAATAATGAAACAGCCTTCACTGTGTAATTCATTATCAATACCAAAACAGTCATAAGCATTTTCCATGTAGTCAGCCAGTTGCTCAGCATTATCTTCGCTATTTGCACGTCGTTGTATCTCCTGCGCGATACCCGGGCGGCAGGAGTTATATTCCAGCAGGCGGTCGCGGCCGCGCTGCAACGACTGAGTTAGCTCCAGATAAAATGATTTCGACTGTGCGATTAAAACATCCAGCCTGTCTTTAGCTTTATCGCCTTGTTGCGATTCACTTATGGTCTGTTGAATAACCTGGTGCAATTCATGCTGCACCCGCTTATAAACAGAATGTCCAGCAGGGCAGGTATGCGCGAATGCCTGTAACGCTTCGTGATACCAGCGGAAACAGACCGCCTGTGCGCTATCTTCCAGGTAAGGCACATGAATATTAATGGTGCTGGTCTGGCCGATGCGATCCAGCCGGCCAATACGCTGCTCCAACAGATCAGGGTTAATCGGCAAGTCGAATAATACGAGATGGTGTGCAAACTGGAAGTTACGGCCCTCACTGCCGATTTCTGAACACACCAGCACCTGGCTACCAGTTTCAGTATCCGCGAAAAAAGCCGCCGCGCGATCGCGTTCGACAATACTCAAACCTTCATGAAAAGCGGAGGCATGCAGACCGGTCTGGGTTTTAAAAAATTGCGTGATATCCAGCGCAGTCTCAGCATTCGCCGCGATTACCAGAATTTTCTCGGGATACAGTTCAGCACATTTTTTACTCAACCAGCTTATGCGCGGGTCAATTTTTGTCCAATGTTCACTATGTTCCTGCTGTTGATACAGCACTTCCGGCGTCAATAGTTCATGCGCTTCAATAGTCGCATTAATCGTCGTTAATGCAGCATACTGCGGCGGTAGTGTCAGCGGGTAGGCGTGCAGTACTCGATCGGGAAAACCTTTAACCGCAGAGCGGGTATTTCTGACCAATACTCGTCCGGTACCATGACGATCCAGCAG